>PFOB01000033.1 GCA_002792315.1 Candidatus Roizmanbacteria bacterium CG_4_10_14_0_2_um_filter_39_13
ATTGTAACAATCTAAAGGAGTAATTACAGCCGTATATTTTGGCAATTAAGTCTATATTTTCTTTTCCCATTCATATATTATAGGCTATATATTACTAAAATACTAGTGCATTTTTTCAAAAATACCCCCACACTTCCGATATCCGGACTTATCAGATATTCCGTTTTCACCTTGAAAGTTTCAAATAAACAATTACTTCGTATTGATTAATGCTTCTCGTTTCATTAGATTGAATGTATGCAACTTCCCGATACGCTAATCAAAGATGTAGAAGTCGAATATTTACGACATCTTACGAAAATGCTCAAAGAAGGAAAGATTGATCGAAATCGTGCAAAAAATTCTGCACAGGCTTTTTTAAAACTGCTCCCATTTGAAAATGACAACGATTTGCTCTTGAAATTGGCTACGTTTGGAAACGAGTTTCCGCTTTTTACCAACCTCCATGTATATGGATTAGGACTCATTGAAGAACAAAAAACTAAAGAAGTGCTTGAAAAAATGCGACATTTAATGAAGAATGATAGTATTGATCAAGCAATTAATTTAGTTCAAAAATAATATGGTAGATGCAGTAGTCGAAGGGGTCTCAAAAGTTGCAGAAACAACAACTGCAGTTACTGCTGTAGCTGAGACTGCACCAGCAGTAGTTGATGCAGCTGCAAGTAACCTGGCAGAACAAGCTACGACCACCGCAGTAGATTCTGCTACCGCTGCAGAGGCTTCAACAAGTATTCAGGATCTGATAGATCAGTTTGATGCTAATCCTACCGACGAACTTCAAGACAAGTTGGCAGAAGCTGAAAATGATAAAACACTTCATTGGGAAGATGGAAAGCCAGTAGTTAATGACTCCGCAACCGAAAATACAACAGAACCTGAGACAACAACTCCTAATACGAAAAATGAGGCTGATGAGGTTGATATTGATCCTGAACAAATTGTTACAGAGCATGAATCGGCTGATCGATCCGAACGAGTTCAGAAATCAGTTGAAATAAATATGGAGAAATGGGAACAAGTTAACCCAGCACCAGACCGTGAATCAGATCCAAAAGGGTATGAAGATTGGAGAACAGAAAAGTATAATCAAAAGAATGAATTTGAAGCTGACGCGAATTTTCTTGAAGATGTGAAAACATGGGACGACGCAAACCCCGAACCCGACATATCAACAAGTCCCGATGATCATAAAAAATGGGAAGATGACAGAGAAGCTGAAAAGCTTAGGCTTAAAAACAAGCAAATGGCTGGCGAGAAGGTGACAGATACAACAACTGAAGAAAGTGCTGAAGCAGACGAAAAGAATGAAGAAGAAAAAAATAAAGAGGGAGAAAAATTAAGTGAGAAAGAGATTATTGAAAAAACAAAATTACTCGTTGAAAAACGAAAACAAAAATTTAACCTGGAAGAAGGGGTAAAAGCAATTGACAATCTCGCTGGTGAAATTACTAATCAACATAAAATAGATCGTGCAACATTTACGAGTCATATAATTGTGTTGGGTCAAGAAATTGAGCTTTTAGAATATGAATTAAAGTCACACGCGAAAACGGCTCCTCCCATGGTCCAAATGCTCATAAACGCGGCGCTTCTAACAGCAGTAATTGCTCCTACAATCACACAGACAGCAAATCCTTCAAAAAAATAATCAAAAATACCCCCACACCCAATACCCCACTTTCCCGATACCCTGACTTTTGAGATATTCAATTTTTACTGCTACCGACTCTTTATCCTCAAACCAGAGAATGTGGTCAAATCCATCATCATCTATATAGGTAACATATTTTTCTTTGGATCGACTGTCGGCAACTGCACCTTCAGAGTCAATTTCATTTAACGGAATGGCTGTAGCTGTCTTAAGTGGCTTTCCTTGAGCCCCAAGCGTCCAATCATATCCATACATACCAAATAGGATTGTGAGTTTTTCTCGCGGTACAACCTTTGTAAAATCACTGATCATTTTTTGAAAATCATATCCATATTTTTGCTTATCTGAAAACGGAAAATTCGGTCCTGGCTCTCCCCTGCTTTTGTGAAAGTCGTATGCCATAACATAGACCTCATCAACAGCATAAGCCAACTTCTCAACATCATACGGACGAGCTCGATAAAATGTATCGCCATATATAGTCAGAGAGAATGTCAAGGCTTTGGTGTTATCGGGATTATCCCTCAAGAGAGGGATAATCCCGTTATGAGCAACTTCAGAGAATCTCTTTATAAAAGAAGTTATTTTATCTTTAGTATCATCAAATGGAATCACCCCCATTTCAAGATCAAGTACAATGCCATCAAAATTATTATCAATAGTAAGCTGAATCGTTTCATCAATAATTTTCTTCTGAATATCTGGTTCATCTAATATTGTTTGATTATTCTCTGTATTGAACATTCGAACAGTTAATAACCGTTCTTTATCTGCAGAAGTATTTTTGAGGAATAGTCCAATATTTGAAAATCCCGAATCATGAATTATATTACCCTTAGCATCAGGAGAGACTCCAAAATAAATCACCGTATCATGTTCATCACTATTTGATAGTAATGTGGGTATATTCCAGTATGGAACAAATACTGATTGATGTATTTCACCTGAAAATGGTTCAATTTTTTTCATGTCTTCACTTTTAGAAGACTGCGTGATGGAATTATTCTTTTTTTCATTCCGCTCCAAACTATTTTGCATTACAACAATAGTTCCAATAATTAAAACAATTGCCAATATACTTCGCAACAAATATCGCATAGACCAAAATTATACTTATTTATGATAGATACTCCATACTAAATACGATATACTACGAACTATATGTCGATAAAGCTTCCAAAAATTTTCCTTGATTCAGGAAATCCTGATGATACCAAAAAAGCAAAAAGTCTCCTTGGGTTTTTGGATGGTCAAACCACCAATCCAAGCTTGGTACTCAAACATCCCGAGGCTCAAAAATATATTGCAGAGGGGAAGAAATTTACCCAAGAAGAACTGCTCAATTTTTACAAACAAATCATCGTTGAGCTTGACACGCAACTTGCCGGTCCCATCTCGGTTGAAACGTATGCAGACTGGGAAACAACATCTGAAGAAATGCTCGAACAGGCTCATGAAATGAATAAGTGGGGAAATAATATTTATATAAAATTTCCCAGCATTCCCGCAGGTATTAGGGCAGCAAATGAATTTGTTAAAACCAAAGGAAGTGTCAATATGACCCTCGTTTTTGACCAGCAACAAGCTGCAGCAGCATATGCTGCGACCATGCCGACATTCAAACCCGCATTTATCTCTCCGTTTGTGGGTCGCTTGGATGACCGTGGTTTTAAAGGACTTGATATTCTCAAAAATATCAACAAAATGTACAAAGAATTTGACATGAAACGAAACGAAAAGAAGGCACATATTGAAGTTCTTTCGGCATCAATTCGTCACATGACTCATTTTTATGGTTCTATTGTGAATGGTGCAGATATTCTCACTATTCCAATGACTATCATTGAGCAGTGGATTCAGGAGGAACGTTTTATGCCCGATGAATCATATCGACCAGATACTACGGGGCTTCGATCCATAATTTATAAGGATCTTCCCTATCATGATGACTATACCATGTATCCATTTGAGCGTGAAGAAGGATCGTTACTTGATGAAGGATTGGTCAAATTTGCGGCAGATTGGAACTCTCTTCTTGACACAAAAATGTAGAACAGCTACTATGTAGATATGGTCTCTCACAAAGGATTTACGCTCGTTGAGCTCATTGTCGTCATTGGAATTATTGGTGTACTCGCAACTCTTGGCATTGGGTCATATACAAATGTTCAAATGAGTGCCCGTGATGCAAAACGAAAAGCAGACTTAGGTGAGATTCGAAAAGCTCTCCTACAATATTATTCCGACAATAATAAATATCCACCTGCTGGCGCATGTGCGTACGGCGCAAATTGTTACGTATATAGTACGGCAGGCACATCATGGATACCTGCGCTTGTTCCTAAATATACTGACACTCTTCCGGTTGACCCACGAAATACTGCAAATGGTCCGTGGACTACTGGCAATCTTTCATACGCATATGGCAATGTGAGTGCCGATGGTCAGGCATACGATCTGACGACTCAGCTTGAAAATAGTAATGATAAAGATCGATGTGAACTCAAAAATTATCGATTTTATTTTGACAATCGCGCATGGTGTACGGCATTCGGTGGCGGATATTCAAACTTTATCTTTGAACTTTCTCCACTAACACAATGATCAATTGAGTCTCAATCTCAACTTCTTTGGCCATTTTTTCTTATTCTTCTTGATTTATAAATATAAAATGAATACCATAAGAATATGCTCTTTCATAAAGGATTTACTCTTGTCGAGCTCATTGTGGTTATTGGTATTATTGGCATTCTTGCAACGCTTGGCATTGGGTCGTATTCGAATATCCAGAAAGCTGCGCGCGATGCAAAGCGCCTTTCGGATATGAAAGATATTCAAACAGCACTTGCGCAGTATTATGCACAAAATGGTCATTACGAGAATGTGTATACATATGGCGAAGGTGGTCCATGCGGAGGATGGGACAGTTCATACAATGACAATAATGGCAACGGTATACCATTTGTTGACTTTCTTGAAACAAGCGGATTGATCGAAGATGTGCCGACGGATTCGCTTGATTCGACAACCAAAAGTAATTGTGGCAATTATGCATACTATCGATATAATGCAGGTAGTTATAGCTGTCCTACCGCAAAGGGAAATTATTACGTCCTTGGCATCCGCAATCTTGAAAACACCACCGGCCCACATAAAAGTAGTAGGGGTTGGTCTTGCCCAGACAGGAATTGGCAGACTGAATTTGAGTGGGTCGTAGGAGTATATGAATAACGATCGCGTTTCCTTTTTACCGCAAAAGAAGCAAATAATATTTTCGGTACTGAGCCAGCACATGGTATCCACTCCAGGGACCTAAATCGACAGAGAGTTTATCAAGAAAAATAGGAGGGACATATTTTGAT
>PFOB01000019.1 GCA_002792315.1 Candidatus Roizmanbacteria bacterium CG_4_10_14_0_2_um_filter_39_13
TCAGTACTCATAAAAGAAATGTTGTCATTATTGGGATTTCGCTTGTCCTTGCATACTTTATAGATCAGTACTATATTTTAGGAAAAGGTTGGTGGTTTCTGTTGGAATTAGTTCAATAAAAATACTCTATGATATTTCGATTTGATCGTTTTTTTCTGGATGAAAAAGATATATTTACTTTTTTATTTGGTGTATTTTTGATTGCAGCACATTTTTTGAGTATTCCAATTGAACCATTTCGCTTCGGTTCACTCGTTGTGTTATTCCTCTTTCTTGTGATAACTCGATCGATGAAAAATAGCATTAGTTTTCGCGGCTATGTGGTGATCGCATTGTTTGGATTTGTTTTTGCGACATTTCTTTCGCCCTACGGATTAGGTATTTATCTCTTTATCGCTTCGATTATTTATTCAAAGTGGGGGAGGATTTAAGAATACATTTATGTTTTTGAAAATACCTTTTTTTGTACTGCCTCGATGAGATCTGGTGGGTAGTTTTTTGCTTCAAATCGATCAGGTTCTTCAATTCCTCTGAAAATACTCCCAGTTGAAAGAAGTCTTGGTCTCGCAGACTCCCCTCCATAAAAAATTCCTGCAACGACTGCAGATGGATTGGGTATTTCTTGGAGAAGTGATGACAAACTGTCACTTTTTCTCGGAGTTGCCAAAGCTTGGGTTGCGATAATCAATGAATTAAATTTGACAAATTTTTTGATTACTTGAACTACAGATCCAGCGGTTAATCCGGTGCAAACTGCATCATCTGCAAAAATAACATTGTCAATACTGCCAAGGTTTATAAGTCGATTTTTATCATCGTCATTTAGTCTTGTATCACATGTAATTTTTCCATCAATCCAGTTTCTTCGAGCATATGGCGCTATAGAATTTTGAGGAAGAATCCCGCATTTTTCTAGTTCGGCACGCATATATTTTCCTCCACCACCTGGAAATATCCACAAATTATTCTCTCCGGTATATGATGCCAAATTTCCATTTCGAACAACCCACTCCATAATTAACTTATCGTCAAAGACGATAAGTTCTGGAATTGAAGTAACTTGGTCAGTAGATACTCCATATGCACGTTCATTTATATATATCATGGGTTCAACTTTCCCATCACCAAATGAGACACTATCCGCCACAACTATTCCCAGACCGTATGAAAAATTATTACCGGTCAACGATTCCACTCTTTGTTGAGCATTCAATAAACCTCGAGGAATTCTATTGTCGGTACCCAGATAACCCTTGTACAGTAACTCTTTGATGATCATTCCAACCGGAATTAATTCTTCAGATTGTAAATAATTTTTTTTAGTCGATAAATCAGATGTATTCGTCTCCTCAATTATCTGAGGAATTTCGGGAGTTAACGGAGTAAAAATAACTTTTCGTTTTTTCATTGCTTCCTTTACTATTTTTTCTCCAAGTTTGTCGGTTCGAATTCCTGATTTTACTACCGGACCCCCTCCAGGAGCTCTCGCTTGAAATCTACTATCTCGTGTAATACTTTTTGGAGATACTCCATATGTGGATGCATCACTTTGATTCATTTCTTTTGCCGGTGGCTTATCTTCCGGCCAATCAGCAATTTTGGCACACACCTTTTCACCACGTATTCGAAATTGGAGTTGATTTTCAGAGAGCATCCGAATAACTTTTTCAGGTGAAAGATTGGTCTGTCGGGATAATTCTTGGACGGTAATACATGGAAGATCAACGGTGGGATTTTGATTCGTGATCCAAGGCTGAATTCGTGTTTCAATTGCCTCTCGAATTGTCGGAACGATATCATCACGTGTTTCATTTCGCAAGGCGTCGCTCACTTGAGCGTTATTCCACCCAGTCAAATCATATAAATCTCCTTCTCCTGAAAATTGTGCATAATCAGGAGGGAGGCCCAAATCTCTAACCGAAGATCGAAATTTTTCATAGCCCGAATTTGTTAATTGCTCTCGTGGATTCATATTTGTGTTAATGTTTGTAAAAAAGGCATCAATGCCGATCCGGCATAACCAGGAAGTATTAGGCCGGCACGCAACTTAATTTTTTCTGAAGCATTTTCTGGAACTACCACAAGACCTCCGTTTTTGGATATATACTGTGCGACAGGTAAGTCCATCTGTTCGTCATCACCAATAAATAATGATGTTTCTGTTGCTATTCCACACTGAGTTTGAAGTGATTGGACTCCATGTAATTTTGTAATAATTTCATTATTTGGACTGTTTGGTCGTATCAAAACAGATCCATCTGTTCGAGTGATAGAAATATTGTTAAATAGTTTTGGATTTTCGTTTCGTAACGACTCGACAAAGTCTGCACATGCAAAGTAGTTATAATCAGTTGGACACTCACGAGCATTCCCAGAAGGCCACAAAATAACAGAGAGTTGATTGGGGTAGTTTGAAAAAACGAACGGCATTGGTTTAAGATCTTTTTGATTTGTTGGAAAGCTTCCGAAAGCGTTTGGGTCTTTTGAATAGTCTCCAAATGAATACTTGTCGTCCGTGTTACGGGGACCAATAGGGATAAAAGCCATTCTCAATCTTTTTCGTATCTCATCAAGGTTTTGAAGATCATTCGCGCCACAGGTGGTCTGAATTTCACCATTTACTTTTATCATCAGTCCTGCTTCGAAAATGCCGTTTGAACTTGCAAGAAGAACATCTTTGCCTGGATAGCTCTCAGCTTCCATTTCGCCGAGACTTCGTGAAGTGCATGGAATGAGCTTATACCTTTGAGCAAGTTCAGTAAAAACACCATTAAGTTCATCTGGTCCTGGATATATACACTGATCCACGTCAATAAACAAAGTATTGACTTGTCTCAATCTTTCTTGAAGTTCACTTGAGAAGTATTGTTCGGATCTCATAATGTCATTAAATCAATGAGTAATGAAAAAAATCTTTCGGAATTTACGTTGGTTACAACTTTTACATTCCCATTTGAACAAGCATTCAAGTATGTAGTTCCTATATCGTCACCTTTCAAAGAAACGTTTATCTGTCCTTGTTTTGAATCAGTTTGGATAGTTGAGTTGAATAATAAACTTGCAGCGAGAGGGTCATAGAAATAGTCAAAATCCGTAGTATTTCCGAGTGTGATTGCCTTGATGATTTTGCCAAATATTGTATTTGGTTGTATTTCACTAATCAGCGACACAAATTCCTTACTATTTGGTACACAAGAAGTAGCATCAATTCCCACCATGATGATGGGAATTCCTGAGTTAAATACTATCTGTGCTGCTTGTGGATCGAGCCAAATATTATATTCAGCTTTCCTTGAAGGCGGTACATTTCCCTTTTTTAAACCCCCGCCCATGAGGATGATTTGATTTACATTATTTTTGAATTTTGCTCCCTGATTTTGAATAATTGATGCCAAATTTGTCAGAGGACCCAAAGCAAGAATGGTAATATTTTTCGAGATGAAACTAGCTATTGATTTGACTCCGATTTGTTTATCGTTTTTTAGTTTATTTTTAGGAATGCCAAGGTTAGATAGAAGGGTCAAATTCTCAGCCCGTTTGCGATCTTGAATGGGAAAGGTAGTATTATTGGGTACTAACGCAGTAGTATAACCCGATAAAATTGGAATGTTCACGCCGCAATAGGTCAAAAGAACGTTTATATTTTCATATCCTCGATTCACACTACTTACTCCATTTACGAGAGATATTCCTTTGATGCTCGTTTTATTAGATAGAAAAAGCATGGAAATTGCCATGATGTCATCATTTCCCATGTCCGTATCAATCCATAGATTTGTTTTCATTTTTCAATAAATAATTAATAAATTTTTGCCCATTAAAAAACCCCGCGGTTTGCGGGGTGCGATTATTGAGAACAATAAAAGAACTACCCCGCAGGTGCGAGGTGATGATGATTTATTTCGTTTTGCATTTCATTAATAGCTAACATATTTAATATATTAGCATGTTAACATATTAAAGTCAAGGGCATTGTTTCAAACCAATAGTAATCCAATGTTATAATAAACATGTGACGACATCATATAATCCATATAAAGCAAAAAATAGTGAAGAGAAAGCTTTGGCAGAGGCTTTTGCAAAAGTTCAAACAACTCAAGAAAGTCTGAATTTGTTACGAGATCTTTTGACCCCAAAGGAGCTTGAAGAATTTGGGAGACGCTTTAAAATAGCAAAACTTCTTGAGACGACCGACATGTCTTATGAAGCAATTGCAAAGAAAATGAAAACGTCCACAACTACCGTAACTCGTGTTGCCCTTTGGCTCAATAATGGGAGTGGGGGATATAAAAAGGCTTTAGGTAAATAAATATTTATAGTAGTTCTTAAGAAACTATTTGACCTATGAAGTTTGAAAAAGTATATCGATATATTAACCCGAATACATACATAAACATTTTTTCTAAACCTCATTGGTATTTGGAGATACAACCAGAGTTAAAAGAATTTTTTTATGATTATGACGGCATCAGAGATAATAAATCAACAAAATGGCTCGATACAAGAAGCGAATATGTAACAATGATTTGTGAATTTTTGAAAGCAAATCAAATTCTACTTGCAAGCTTTGGAGATGATTTAGATAATGATCGTTTACCCATCGACGCAATAGTTATTCATCACTCAAGCACTCCACCTGACAGTTCAATTGACGTAATCAATACTCTCGGTTTGATTCGTTTGTATGCGCCTTATTACAGTCAAAGGAAAAATAAAGAGTTTGGTCAACCCATATGGTCAAATCATACGTATAAAAATAGGCAAACATTCGTCGCCTATCATTACATAGTGAGACAAGACGGCACTTTTGAGCATATTTTACAAGATGCACAAATTGGTTGGCATTGTGGTGATTGGAACCATAATTGTAGGAGTATTGCGATTTGTTTTCTTGATGATTTGAAAAAAGTTCCTCCAACAAGGCAAGCTTTACAGACGGCAAAAAAAATCATTCGCACGTATCCCCATTGCAAGTTACTTGGTCACAGAGAAGTGAAGTTGTCAACTCTCTGTCCGGGAAGTTTATTTCTTGGAAATGAGGGGTGGAAAAACATTTTACTCTGATCCTGTAATAAGTCATTTACAGTTGAGAACTATTAAGAAGAATTGTCACCGGTCCGTCATTTATTACCTCAACCCGCATCAATCCTCCAAATACTCCCGTTTTGACAGGAATATTTTCACGAGTAAGTTGTCGAATAAAAAGTTCATAGAGGGTTTTTGCGCTTTCGGGTCTCATTGCATTGATGTATGATGGTCGTCTTCCTTTTCGAGTATCTGCACAAAGCGTAAATTGTGAGACGACCAATAGTTCTCCGTTTGTTTCCAGTATTGATTTATTCATTACTCCATTCTCGTCGTTCATGACTCTGAGATGAAGAATTTTTGGAATAAGTTTTTCAATATCTTGTTCAGTATCTTCTTTGAAGATTCCCAGTAAAATGACATATCCATGATCGATTGATGAAAGAAGTTTTTCTTCGATTGTGACTGAGCCTTTCGAGACTCGTTGAATAAGAGCGATCATATTGATGGTGAAAGGTTATTGAGTGGTGACATTTTGGCGAGATTCTCCTTCATGGTTACAGTCTACACAGTATTCTCCAAACATATCCTTTATGATGGTTTTTTCACGCATTTCAACTGCGGGGTTGTTTGGATCGGGGAGATATTGATCAGTGTCTTTGTTCACGGGGACCTGTTTTTTATATACGTTTGCTTTTGAGTTTGTCCCTTGAATCAAATATTCAAATCGTGTGGGGCAATTGTACCCTCCTTCTTGTTTTCCCGCGATCACACCGGTGTCTGAACACACTTGTGTACCAATCACTGTTGATGGTTTGACTGGAGGAAGATCTGGTTGATTTTCCACAAGATATGTCATCATCTTATTCCAGATCGGAGATGCACCGGTAAGACCTGAAGCAATTCCTGCCGCCATGGGAGTGAAATCATTGTTTCCAACCCACACCGTCACCGCAAAATTGGGAGTATATCCAATTGTCCAATTGTCTCGCAAATCATTGGTTGTTCCGGTCTTAACCGATACCGTTTGGTTTTTTATGACAAGTTCAGAGTTTGGTCCAAAAGCTGATGTGCGAGCGCCGTTATCCGCGAGAATATGTGAAATGATAAATGCCGTTCCTTCAGAGATGGCCTTTTCTGCTTTCATTGAGAGGTAATTAGGTCGATCAATAGGTTTTTTTACATCCTGTACAAAGTTGTAATCTTTGTATTCATACACGGTTTTACCCGACTTGTTTTGGACTTTTAGAACATAATTAAGCTTTCGTGGGCGTCCTTGATTTGCAAATGCCGAAAAGGCTTGTGCCATCTCAGTCATGGCGACTTCGCCGCCACCGAGGGTGAGTGAAAGTCCGTATTGTGTAGGGTCTTTGAAAGATTCAATCAAAAATGCCGATGAGGAAGCAATAAAATCTTCAACACCATTGAATGCAAGCATTTTGACCGCGGGAATATTGTACGAATTTGCAAGTGCGTATCTCAACTGTACTGGTCCATGAAAGGAGTTATCATAGTTTTTTGGACAGTATGCCTTGGGTTGTCCGGGATTTGAAAAACAAGTAGGCACATCAAGAAACATGGTTGAGGCAGTTACAATTCCTCGATCAATGCCAACGGCGTAATTAATCGGCTTGATTGATGAACCCGGCTGACGAGTACCTGAGGCCGTAACATTAAATGCACCGGAGCCTCCATCAAAATAGTTTACTGATCCAACCATTGCCAATATTTCTCCGGTCGGAGGGCGCGTGACGAGAACCGCACCATTCGTTACCTTGAACCGCGCAAGATCTTCTATTTCCTCTTTTGTTATTTTTTCTGCCTCTTCTTGAATATCAAGATCAAGTGTTGTAGTGACTTTAAGTCCACCCTCTTCAAGTTGCTTGAGGCCATATTCTTGCTCAAGAAGTTTCTTTACTTCAAATACAAAATGAGGAGCCTTGATTGTTGTTTTTGGGGGGAGCACTTCCACTGGCTTCTTTGTGGCGGCATCGAGTTGTTGCTCGGTGATATATCCTTCTTCTAACATTCTTCTGAGCACATTGTCACGTCTTGCTTTTGCACGATCAGGGTTGGTGTGGGGAGAATAGGTGGTGGGAGCTTGCGGAAGACCAGCAAGAAGCGCTGCTTCGTGAAGTTCAAGCTCATCAGGAGTCTTGCCAAAATATGTTTTTGCTGCTTGACCAATTCCATATGAAGATCCTCCATACGGAACTTGGTTTAGATACATTTCCAAAATCTCATCTTTTGAAAAAATCTGTTCTACCGATACAGCCAATATCATCTCTTTCAATTTACGCTGAATAGTCCGTTCTGGAGTGAGTAATGCGCTTTTCACAAGCTGTTGTGTGATGGTTGATCCTCCCTGAAGACTGTTATTTTGCAAATTATCTTTGATCGCGCGCAAGACCCCCGAAACGAATGAGACGCCGCCATGTTTGTAAAAATCCTTGTCTTCAACAGCGATTGTTGCTTTTATGAGATATTCAGGAAGTGTTTTCAATTTTACGGGAGTACGATTTTCTTCTCGATAAACTTCGTACAAAAGTTTTCCATTTCGATCGTAAATCTGACTTGAAATTGGTACCGCTTTATAATCCTTGAGAGAATTTGGATTGGGAAGTCCCTTAAAAATATAGAAGTAGATAGCTATTGCCACAATCCAAAATACAGCAAGTCCTCCAAGGCCTACAAAGGAGAACACCCAGAGTTTTGAAAAGTGTTTAGACTTGTGGAGTTTAAGATAGTTCAGCCAGCGTTTCATTAGAATATTATTATACATTAGTAATGTATCGTTTTTTGCAGTTGAGATGAGGAATAAGTTACCAATAGAGTGATTATTTTTTCAATCTTGGGAAAAGTGGCTCAATCTTCTTAATCTTTCCCGAAGTGACCTCCATAATTCTTTCCGATGTATGGGGAAGAAATGGTGCAAGATTGAGTCCTATGTTGTGAATTTTTTTGAGCCAGGTTTCAAGATGATTCTTACGGTTTTTGGCTTCGAGGCTCCATGGTTTTGCATCATTGATCTCTTTATTTATTACTTTAATTTCATTCCACAATTGTTCTAATGCCTCATTGAATCCAAACAGTTCAATCATTTTTACTATTTTTTCATCGGGAGCTTCGTTCTTAATTGTTATTTCCAGTTCATCTTTGGCTGCCATGGTCGTCACTCTTGACACCAGATTTCCAAGCTCATTTGCAAGATCTGCATCATAGAGTTGCTCCATGCGAACATATGAAAAGTCACCATCGTCAAGTGCCGGAATCTCTCGAAGAAGATAATATCGTGTTGCATCAATGCCATACTTATTGACAAGCTCAACAGGATCAACAATATTGCCGGTTGATTTGCTAATCTTCTGACCATTCATACTGATAAAGCCATGAATAAAGATTTGTTTTGAGGGGGAAAGCTGTGCTGACATTAGCATTGCTTGCCACATAGCAGACTGCTGTCTGAGATTGTCTTTTCCCGCAACTTGGACGCCGGGCCAATTTTTCTCAAAATTTTCCATGTCATTTGGCCAACCGAGCGTTGAAATATAATTGATGAGTGCATCAAACCAGACATACATCACATGATCTTCGTCACCAGGGACCGGTATGCCCCACGGCATCTTGCTCTTAATTCGGGAGATGCTAAAATCTTCAAGTCCGGCTGTTACAAAATTACGAATTTCCTCAAGTCGGTGTGCTGGCATGACAAAATCAGGGTGATCATTGTATAACTTAAGAAGTTGGATCTGATATTTAGAGAATCTAAAAAAATAGTTTTCCTCTTCGATGATATCAACTTCACGATTGGGATGCAGGGGACATTTACCATCTTCAAGTTCGGAGTCAGTTTTTCCTAATTCGCATCCGACACAATATTTAATCTTGTAAGTATCTTTATATATGTCTCCATTTTTTTCGCATCGCATCCAAAATTCTTGTGCCGCTTTTTTATGATCAGGATTTGTTGTTCGAATAAAGTTTGTGAAGCTGAGATTGAGAAGCTCTTTAAGATGTTTGAATTTTTCGGCGTATTCATCAACATACGTTTGAGGATCTTTTTTTTGCTCCATGGCTTTTTCATAAATTTTTGCACCATGTTCGTCAGTCCCGGTGTTAAATGTTACTTCATTCCCCGAAAGCTTCTGCGCACGTGCCCATGCGTCAGCTTGAATGATTTCCAGAGCAAATCCAATATGTGGATCTGAATTTACATAAGGAGTGGTGGTTGTTATATATTTATTATTCATCTGTTTCAATTTTTGGTTTTTTATTTGGAAATAGCTTTGCCACAACTATTATAAATGATAGAAGGAGCAATGTATTGAAGAGTTCAAATCCGAGAATATAGTTCATGGAAAGTGCAATGAGAACAAAGGTCGTAATCATAATTTGACGTTTTTTTGAGAAGAAGTATGTTGAGACAATATATGAGATCAACGTCATCATGGTGACAAAGGTAAGAATAATACCAATATGTGTTGGTGGAACAAACAAAACTATTACAATGCAACTGATCACCAATAATAGGAGAAGGATTAGCTTAGTGGATATGACTCGATGTCTGATGCGTCTTTCTGACTTCATAATTCAAGGTTGCAACTTCATTCAGTATCAATTATAATTCTTCACATTGCTTTAAATGTAAGTAATTTATTTACAGAAGGCAGATTTTTTAATTCATATAATCACAAACATACAATGGCTACAACCGCAAAGCTTCCCGAAAGCAAACAAGAGATAATCGATACATTTGCTCAAAAAGCAGGTGACACCGGATCCCCAGAGGTACAAGTTGCCCTTCTTTCATTCAAAATTACTGGCTTATCAAGTCATCTTGAAGGAAATAAAAAAGATAATCATTCACGACGGGGACTTCTCAAAGTGATCGCAAAACGAAGAAGAATTCTCAATTACCTTCAAAAGCTTGACGAAAAACGGTACAAGGTGCTCATTAAAAAAGTAGGACTTAAGAAATAATTATTATTTAAGAAAGAATCTTCGAAAAGAGGTGTGTAGCGTATAACGTTAATTGAATAACTCTTTGGTTGTTCACTTGACGATACGCGTTACACAATTCATTACTACCAAAAAGTTAGTAACGTTTGCAATACGCATCTTCCCAGAACTCTTTCCCACACATTTATTGTTATGAAACAATACGAAAAAACCATCGATGTCGATGGTAAAACTCTCAAGCTTCAGTTTGGGACCATGGCGAAAGCCGCGACATCATCTGTATTTGCCTGTATGGGCGATACATGCGTTCTTGTTGCTATTACTATTGGAAAAGAAAACAAGAATCTTGACTACTTTCCTCTTCAAGTGGAATATGTCGAGCGCCTCTATGCAGGGGGAATTATCAAAGGATCTCGCTGGGTGAAGCGTGAAGGTCGACCGACCGATGATGCGATTTTGAAAGGTCGTATTATTGATCGATCAATTCGACCACTCTTTCCAAAAACATATCGACGTGAGCTCCAAGTAGTTATCACCCTGATGTCACTTGACAAAGAGCATTCGCCAGAAATAGTATCACTGAATGCAGTTTCTGCCGCACTTCATGCATCTCCCGCTCCGTGGAACGGCCCCGTTGCCGGAACCCGTATCGGATATGTCAATGGAGATACTGATGAACGTCAAACACTCGTCATCAATCCAACTCAAGCACAAGATGCACAGTCATCCCTTGATCTGTTTGTCACCTCAAATCGTGACAACAAAGTAATGATGCTCGAGACTGCCTCTGATGAACTTCCCAATGAAGTAATTCAGGATGGAATCAAGTTGGCAAAAATCGAGAATATGAAGCTTATTGAAATGATGGAGCAGGTTCGAAAAGATATCGGTCAAGAAAAAGAAGTAGTCTCCGAAAGTGTTGTTGATGAGAAATTGAAAAAGATTTTAACAACCACATTCAAAGAAGATCTTCAAGGAGTCATCGATTATAAACTTGAAAAAGAGTTTGATGATGGATCATATGTTGCAAAAATTGTTGAAAAAGTTGTTGAAGTTACGGGAGAAGATTTTGAAGAAAAGGCAATTGCTGATGCGATTGACTATTTGACTAAAAAACTCATCTGCAGTAACACCATCGAAACTAAGAAACGTATTGACGGTCGCGGAATTGATGAAATTCGAAAACTCAGTGCAGAAATTGGCATATTACCACGAACTCATGGCACTGGAATGTTTACCCGCGGTGATACGCAGGTGCTTTCAGTTGCCACTCTTGGCGCACCCGGTCTTGAACAACTTATTGAAGGACCAAATGGTCAAGAAGAAAAACGGTACATTCATCATTACAACTTTCCACTGTATTCAGTTGGAGAAACGGGTCGCATTGGATTTACCTCTCGACGCGAGATTGGACATGGAGCGCTAGCTGAAAAAGCGCTTGTTCCCGTCCTTCCTTCACAAAAGGAATTTCCCTATGTCATTCGCATTGTGTCTGAAGTTTTGACTTCAAATGGCTCAACTTCAATGGCATCAACTTGTGGATCTTCTCTTGCACTCATGGATGCAGGAGTACCAATCAAACGTCCAGTTGCGGGAATTGCAATGGGAATGATGTCAGTGTCAGATGATAACTATGTCATTTTGACCGACATTATGGGAATTGAAGATTTCTCTGGTGAGATGGATTTTAAAGTCACTGGAACAACCGAAGGAGTCACTGCGGTACAACTTGATGTTAAAAACAATGGTCTCACCGATGAAATGGTAGACGAGATTATGACTCGAGCACAAGCTGCACGACTTAAAATTATTGACGTAATGAACAAAGCAATCGCACAGCCAAAAGCAGAAATTTCTCAGTATGCCCCAAGCATTGAAGAAATTCAGCTGAATAAAGAATTAATTGGCACCGTGATCGGTCCTGGTGGAAAGATGATCAGAAGTATCATTGAAAATACCGGTACTGAAATCAATGTCAATGACGAGGGACTGGTGACTGTAGCTGGCGTAGATCGTGCAAAAGTTGCCGAAGCAATAGAATTTATTAAAAACTTAGTTCGAGAAATTGAACCAGGTGAAGAGTTTGAAGGAACAGTAACGAGGCTCATGGCCTTTGGTGCATTTGTCGAGGTTCTTCCGGGAAAAGAAGGATTGGTTCATGTCTCAAAGATGAGCTCAGGCTTTGTTAAAGATCCTGCTGATATCGTATCAGTTGGAGACAAAGTAAAAGTTAAGGTCAATGAAATCGACAGTCAAGGAAGAATCAACCTTCAAATGACGGCAATGCCTGATGGTACCCCAATTGTGATTCAGGAGCAACCACAAGGCTCTGATGGTCGTCGTCAAGGTGGAGGCAGCTATGATCGAGGAGATCGAAATAGTAGACCCCAACGTCGAGACACTCGTCGTCGGTTCTAAAACATACGCGGTAACATAAATATTACCATAATAAGGACGGGGCTTTTGCCCCGTCTTTTTATTGAGAAATTCGCTCTGTCGTACCTTTCATCACACGAAAATTAGTATTTTGATATACAATTTAAGGAATCATGAACTGGATAATTCTCACGGTACTCGCGATAGTTTCTCGAGCAACGTATAGTCTCGGAACAAGATTGCTTAGTCGCAATGTTACGGTTTCTCCCATCACTCTTTCATTTCTCTTAACATTTACCACCGGACTATTAGTATTACTTTTTAATCCACTGGTGGGAGGGCTTGATTTTAGTGGAGTGAAAAGTAATCTATTCACCCTATTACTTATTGTCATTACCTCTGTAGTTGGAAATATTGTTTATTTTGCCGGACAGAAAAAACTTGATGCAGGTGTGACCCAGATTATTTTTTCATCAATTCTCATTTGGGGAGGTATTCTTTCAGTTCTTTTTTTAGAGAGTACTTTTTCAATACAACAAGTTGTCGGCATGATCATTCTTCTTACCGCAATTATTATGATTCAGTATAAAAAAGGAAAAATATCTTTAAATAAAAGTGCTGCTTATATTGTTCTATCAGCGATGTTGTTTGCATTTTTTCAAGTGGGAAGTGCTCAGGTTTCTTCGATGATAAGTGCCGCTGCATATTTGTTGATTACTTCATTTGGCACTGCCTTCGCCATATTAATTATCTACTTCAATACCATTAAAAAAGATTATGCACCATTAAGAACTCATTTAAAAAGTACTGTTCATAATCTATTCTTTGCAAGTGGAACGAGTTCACTCTATATGGTGTTTTCATTTTTGGCATATAAAGATGCACCTGATAGAGGTGTTGTTGTAGTACTCCTTACATCCCAAGTAATATTATCGGTACTATTTGGAATTGTTTTTTTGAAGGAGCGGAAAAATATTACAATGAAAGTGATTGCAGGAGTGTTAGCTTTGGTTGCGGGGATACTGATAAAAACTTAATTTTGGGAATAAGCGTTCTCGCTCATATTTACATACAATGCTCTGCGTGATAAGATGAAATTATCCTCATGTAACAGGTTTTAGAAATATGTCTCAAAATAGTTATATGTTGTATGTTATTTATTTTTGTAAACAGTAATGGGTAGAAGAAAAAAACAGTGGTATTCGAAATTTTCGGTCAATAATAAAACTTTTTTTAATATTCTTGGTTTTTTTTTGATTATAATCGGAATCATTATTCTTGCTTCATTTTCACAGTTGTTTTCATCGGCAAGTAGGAGTCAGGTACTTAAACAGGTGAATGATCAGATTCTACAGCTGTTTGGCGGTTTGGCAATATTTATCCCGTTCATAATATTTCTTATTTCTGGACATTTTTTTAATACCAAAAAACTCAAGTTTGTGCGATTCAATGTTACGGTCGGATCACTGATTCTCCTTATTGCACTTCTGGGACTCTTTCGGTCCGGCATGATTGGTAAATTAATTTATGACAATTTATCTCTTGATTTCACCCCACTTGGATCACTTTCAATTTTACTTGTGTCATTTATCATCGGATTTATCTTATTTCTTGATACATCAATTGATGTTATGGTGGTAACGTTTCAAAAATTTACGTCACCGATTGTGAAACTTATGAAAGTCGCAATGAGTCATAAAGGAAAGGCAAAGGATGATCGTGAACAATTAGACAAATCAAGTGATGGTTTTATTCGTGATCATACCATTCTCAATAAACCACAACCTGCAGCCTCTCAACCGCAGACACCTGCCAAAGCAATTGCTGCAAAAGCAATGCTTGAGGGAAATTTATCAATCAAGCCAATAAAGCAAAGCAATTCCTCAACTTGGGTGTATCCACCAAATACTCTTTTGAATGAAGTGAAACAAGGAGATGCAGATCGTGGTGATGTGAAAGGAAATGCACATATCATTGAAAAAACGCTCGACAGTTTTGGCATTCGTACGCGTGTGGCTGAGGTCAATTTCGGTCCAACAGTCACGCAATATGCTATCGAGATCACGATGGGTACCAAGCTTTCAAAAATCACCGCACTTTCAAATGATCTCGCACTCGCACTCGCCGCTCCGACGGGGCTTGTTCGTATTGAGGCGCCCATTCCCGGAAGATCGCTTGTCGGAATTGAAATTCCAAATATTAAGCCACAATTGGTCACCTTGAGACAGCTTATGACAACGGATCCGCTTTCGCAAAAAGGAGGGGATCCACTTGTGGTGCCACTTGGTCTTGATGTATCAGGAGAGCAGCGCTCGGCAAGTTTGGCCGGAATGCCCCATGTTTTGATTGCTGGTACAACTGGTTCAGGAAAATCTGTCATGTTGAATGCATGGATCACAACGCTTATGATGCGAACACGTCCGGATGAACTTCGAATGATTCTTGTTGATCCAAAACAGGTTGAAATGGTGCAATACAATGGTGCGCCTCATCTACTCACTGATGTTATTACCGATCCAAGTAAAGTAGTTTCTGCGCTTCGTTGGTCAGTGGGGGAGATGGAAGCTCGATATAAGGAACTCGCACAAGCTGGGGTCAGAAATCTGGAGGGATTCAATAAAATTGAGGGAATTGAGCGAAAACCATATATCATTTTTGTGATTGATGAGCTTGCAGATCTTATGATGTATGCAGCAAATGACGTGGAAGATCTTATTACACGGATCGCACAAAAAGCGCGAGCGGTAGGGATTCATCTTATTCTTACGACTCAACGGCCATCGGTAGATGTTATTACCGGACTCATGAAAGCAAATATTCCAACCCGAATCGCATTTAACGTCTCGTCAATGATTGATTCACGGGTCATTATTGATATGCCGGGTGCCGAGAAGCTTTTGGGTCGCGGAGATATGTTTTATCTTCCACCAGATCAAGCGAAGCCTCGTCGTATTCAGGGACCATATTTGACCGAACAAGAAGTGGGAGATGTGGTCAAATTCCTCAAATCTCAAGTGCCAATTGTCCAGTACACTGAAGAAATTACCGAACAAGATAAACCACGGTTAGGCGGCATGCCTGGTGCAGCTGGAGGAGGATCAAACAGCCAAGACGAACTATTTGATCAAGCGGTAGAGCTGATCTCGCAAGCAGATAAAGCCTCAGCTTCGATGTTTCAGCGAAAACTGCGCGTCGGATATGCGCGTGCTGCACGAATTCTTGATGAACTTCATGAAGCGGGGTATGTCGGACCGGCACAAGGGTCAAAGCCTCGTGAGATTATTAGTGAGCGGTTTCAAAAGGAGGCAACAGAATAAACTTCAAATTGTTAGAAAAATAGAGTTATCACAATCTGAATTATACTTTTGAGTTAAATTAAAACAATCAATTCTTTGAATATATAACCTGTAGTATAATATTAAGTATATATGATTGAGCATGCTTCCGGTCTACTACAAGGTGCAGTAATTGATACAGCGAGAATAAAATCGACATCTTATTTAGATAGACTGATACAGGATTATCATCCGATCATGACTTCCTCTGGTCCAAACTACATTATTGAAGGAGGTGTTGCAGTAGCACTACATTATCCAAATTTTCGTTCGGAACCAAATGATATTGACATTATCGCTTTCGATAAAAAAATAGTACAAAGCATGAGAAATGCACATAATGATTGGTGTGATGTGCATGATCCACGACAATGGTTTGGTGACAGAAATATACCATTTACTGTTGCTGGTCTTATTTATCTTCAACAGTCATTCACAAGAATTGATTTATTAAATGTGAAAGATACTGTTTATATTTTGAATCCTAGAGTTCTTGCTGCAAGTAAATTATTTCAATTTAGGGGAATGGAAATGCGACCAAAGGACCTATTCGATTTAATGAATCTCAATATTGGGAGACAAGATATCGAAGATGCAATGGTTGCATTACAAGGAAAATAATAAGAAGCACATAGAATAAACTACTTTTAAAGAAATTACCTCAAATACTTCTCAATATTCCTCTGATGCTCTTCAAAGGTTTTTGAGTAATGCGTCGTGCCATTTGGTTCGGAAAGGTAAAAACGATACGGCGTATTTTCATCTGCATTTATTACTGCTTTAATTGACGAAATGCCAGGATTGCTGATAGGCGTCGGTGGAAGACCAATGTTTTTATACGTATTGTATTTTGAAGTATTTTTAAGATCTTCATAGGTAAGAGAGCTTTTCCACCAGCGATTCTCACGAGCTTGGTATCCAAGTGCATACTGAATTGTTGCATCAACTTCGAGTGGATAATCTTCGCGGTATCGTCGTAAAAGAATACTTGCAACTTGTGTGCGGTCTTGGTCGAACTTCGCTTCGCGTTCGACTATTGAGGCAATGATGAGCATCTCTTCATCGGTTAAACCATTTGCACGTGCTTGTGTGCGCATTTCTTCGGTATATTTGGACTCAAACGTTGATCGCATTAACGCAATAATTTGTTCTGGTTCAGGATTTTTTGGGACCAGATAGGTATCTGGAAAGAGATACCCTTCATCAGCAAGTGTGTTGAATTCTGTTTCAGAAATATCAAATGTTTTTGACATAATCTCAGCAATTTCTTCCTTCCGTAATCCTTCTGGAACGGTGACCCAAATGTCAATCGTTCCATGGGTAAATTCATCAGCGATTTCATACGCGTTCATAGAGGGAGATAGTCGAAAATCTCCCGCTTGGATCTCTCGTTCAATCCCAAGCTGTTTAACTACCAAATAAAATACTATGCGATTTCGGATAAGACCCGCTTTCGAAAGATTATTGATAATTGAATCGAGATTTTCTCCCGGATCTACAACAAAAATAAGTGACTTTTCAGATTTACTGTTGACCGCCAAAGTTCCTTCTCGATAAAACAAATAACCGCCAATTGCAACAATGAGAAAAATAATAATAAGGATAAGGAATTTTTTCATAGGTGACTATTGAATAATAAATATGGGAAACGATTCGACGGTGTCAATTGCCTCTGAGAGACGTTGTTCGCTTGATGAATGGAATGTCATTAATGGACGTTTAGCTGACATATAATCTTTTCGCTTCACTAATAATTCAATGCCTGCTTTTTGATCCTTTGGCGCCCCAAGAATTTTTGCTATGGCGTTCAAATGGTAGTTGTTTATACTCATTATTGTACCAGATTTGTCCGAATAGACTTTTTTTTGGTGCTCTGCAGTTTCAATTGATTTCCATGTGACATTTGGATCTCCGTATTGAGCTTTGATAATTTTTCTAAATGCCTCAAGTGCTTTGCCGTTTTCAAGAAGCGATAAAGCTTCTTTATTACCATCCTTCTTAATTCTTTGTGTTTTATAACAAAGATCAAGGAGGAGACCAGCAAGTCTGAGTGAGCGTTTTTCAAGCTCAAGTGGTCGAGACTTATCTTGCTCAAGAACTTTCATTACGTCAATTGCCTCAAGAGTTGGTCCAATCCCATATCCTGCTGGTTCATGGGTATGATTAATATCGACAACGACTTTGATGCCAAATTTCTCAGATATTTGCTCAAATTTACGCTTGACAATGAGCGCATCTTTTTCTGATTTTATTTTCATGGTCTTTCCGATCGGAAGATCAATTACAAGATGGTTTGTCGAGGCGGCTACTTTTTTTGCCATGATCGACACTATAAATTTGTCATATGATTCAAAAGATAGCGGCTCTTCAATCCGAATGATCACGTCATCTGCAGGAGCTATTCCCAAATGTCCTCCCCAGATAATACATCCACCAACCTCATGAACGATTTTGGTTACCTGTTCAGGAGAGAAGTTTACTTTTGCAAGAACTTCCATCACATCAGCGGTTCCTGCGGGAGAAGTAATTGCGCGTGAAGATGTTTTTGGAATGGTAAATCCAGCTGCAACAATAATGGGAACGATGATCATCGTAGCGCGTGTTCCGGCGATTCCACCAATAGAATGTTTGTCTGCCACAATACCAGGAAAATTGAGCTTTTCCCCCGTCTCAACCATTGCCTTGGTAAGATGAAAGAGTTCGTCTGGAGTAAATCCTTCGCTAAAACCAGCCGCCGCAAAATATGTGGTCAAAATATCTCCGAGCCTTTCAGTTGCGATCTGATCCATGACCGCATAAATCTCACGATACGTAAGCGCCCCTCCTTTTAGTTTTTTTTGAATCGCTTCAAGCGCGATTAAATGTTCTTTTTTTTGATTCATAATTACTCACTTCCATATTCAACACCTTTATAAACCTCAACTATTTTTTTTTGATATTCCCGTACCTTAAAGAACATTTTTGACAAAATATACATCTCTTTTATTCCAAAGAGCCAACTCAGGAATAAAAATATTACCGAATAAAATATAAATCCTACACCAAGAAGCATAAACACATTGAGCGTACGAGTTGTGTCAAATATCAACCCATCAAGGAGTCTCATGAGAAAATACGTCAAAATAGTGGTATTAAATACGGCAATACCTATTTTAAATGTGCCCTTTCCGAGTGCTAAAATATTGAACCCACCAAGCTTCTTGTAAAGGAGGAGAATAAGAACCAGAGATCGCAAGCTCATCGTAATGGAGAATGAAAGGGCAAGTGACCATACCGGAAGCTTAAATACCAAGGTAAAAAGAATACTCAGCGTTGCACTAAATATAATTGAGATCGCACTCACATAAAATGGCGTTTTAGTATCAAATATTGAGTAGAAACAACGAGTTAAGAAATAATATATCGCGTGAAGTGGGAGCGAAATTGCAAAATATGAAAGAGTTACTGCGGTCAATACCGTCGCATTCCAGTCAAATTTGTCTGCGCCAAAAAACAATCGCACCATGGGAGTACGGGTAATAATCAAAAAAGCAGCAGCAGGAATAGTAAAGTAAAAGATGTTCAGAATTGACGTAACAATAATATCTTTAAATTCTCGATATTTCTTTTCTTGATACATGTCGGATAGATACGGAAGAGATGCTTGACCAAATGCCATTCCCACGACAGAAACAGGAAGAAGTTGTAGTCGTTGTGCAAGGTAAAAAACCGTATATGATCCTGGACCAAGAAGAGTTGCAAGGGTCAAATCAACCGTAGCATCAATCTGTGCAACAATTATTGTTAAGATTCGAGGCGCTGCAGTACGGAAAAAACGCATTGATTCTTTAAAATGCTTGAGCACTGGTTTATAGCTAAACTCTGCAATATAAAAGACAGGAAGTTGGATGGCAAAAAATACTAGTGCTCCGACAACAACGCCAAGAATTGGTGCAAGAAGATGAAGTGACTCAGAAAACAAAGTAATACAAGCAATAATTGCAATATTGTACAGGATCGGTGCAAGAGCGGGAATCAAGAATGATTTTTTTGCTTGACTGATTGCAGTCAAGAAATTTCCTAAGACAAGAAATGGAAGTTGTCCAAGAAGAAGAATGCGAGAGTAAATAATCAATTGTTGCACTTGGAATTTGTCAAATCCAGGAGCAATAAGCGGCATTAATAGAGGCATGAGGACAACTAATATCACAATAAATGCCATGAGCAATATGCTTACCGTATTAATGATTGAAGAGATGATACTACTTTGTTCATTTTTACGTTTTTGATACTCGATAAAAAATGGTATGAAGGTGGTACTGAGAGCACCATTGATGAGAATTTCAAAAACTAAATCAGGAATACGAAATGCTGCATAAAAAATATCAAGTTCACTCGGACTAAAGTATCCTCCCAAAATTCTATAGCGCAAGAATCCCGCTATTCGTGAAAGGAGCATCATCCCGGCAAGAATCATTGTAGAAGACAGAATGCTTGTCTGTTGTTTAAAAATAAAACCTTTTGTTCGGGAAAGAAGTTTGTTCATATTGTTCTTTTATCACAATCAATTATGCAAATACTAGATTTTATTATAGACCATTCATTCGGGCAAAAACAGCTGATTTTTCGCCTCCTTCCTTCTTGACTTCTTGTTTTGTATGGCGCATAATGGTTGCATATGGTGTTTTATGGTGAGTTCTCGGTTTCGATCACCGCAGGGGGAAGAATAGCACTTCCCAAAAAAGTTCGTGAACTTTTGACGAACAATTTATTTGTTGTCACCAAAGGATTTGGGTCATGTTTAGCAGGGTACGACAAACGCGATTGGGAAGAGCGTGCAGATTCATTATTAGACGTTTCGCTATTAGACATGGATCAGATCGGGAAACGGCGATCACTCTTTTCATCAACGGTTTATATAGAACTTGATGATCAGGGACGAGCAGTATTGCCAAATGGACTTTTACAATTTGCAGACTTACAGACGAAAGCAGTGATAGTAGGGGTTGGAGATCACTTTGAAATATGGAATACGAAGAGATGGAGCGATTATATGAACACAATTGAAACAACATGAGAAATAAACATACACCCGTATTTTTAAATGAGGCAGTCGATGCTCTCGAAATCCAAAATGAGGGAAGATACATCGATGCGACCTATGGAGAAGGAGGCCATTCACAAGAAATAATTGCTCGTGGAGGTCGACTTTTGGCAATTGACGCAGATCGGAATCAAGTAAAAAAAAGCATTGATTCTATCAATGTTGTTCAGGGCAACTTTGCAGATATTCAACAGATTGCTGAGTCACATTCATTTACCCCGGTTTCCGGAGTATTGTTTGATTTTGGATTGTCTATGGGACAAATTCGAGAAGGCGGAAAAGGATTTTCATTTGAAAGGAGAGATGACCCACTCGATATGCGCCTCAAAGAAACGGGTATGACGGTTGCTGAATATTTACAAAGTACCGATCCTGAAACGCTTACTTATGAACTAATGAAATATTCAGAAGATATATATTCACCAAAAATTGCTCGAAAAATTATTCAGATGAGATCATCAGAACCTATTGAGAAGGTTCAAGATTTAATAACAATTATTGATTCAGTAATAAAAGCAGACATGAATACGCAGAAAAAAAGTTATGCTCGAATCTTTCAAGCACTGAGGATTATTGTCAATGATGAGATGAATAATATTAAAAAAGGATTACAAGGGGCGCTAAACATTACAAAGAAGAATGGAAAAATTGTCATTATTACCTTCCATTCACTTGAGGATCGAATTGTGAAATCCTTTGCACGAAATGGTGAGTTGGGAGAAGAATCGGTCATTCATGTTGAAAAAAATCGAAGATTGGCACCATTTGAGCGTTCGGCAGTGTTACGAGTTTTAACCATAAAATGAGATTATCAATAAATACAACCATCATTGGAATAATAGTTCTCCTCATCGGCGTTAATATCGCCATTTTTATTCAAGGAATCAAGTTGGGAAATGAAATTAGTTTTTATGAAACAGAAATTGCTTCCTTAAATCAAGAAAATATTGAATCGGAACAAGCAATTTACAAACTTGAATCACATGTCTGGACGGCATCACTTGCTGCAGAGCTTGAGTATGGAAAATATAATGCTCCGATGTATTCTCAACTTCCAAAGTACGCTCGGAATAAATAATCCTACTTAAGTTCTCCCTCAATAGAAAAATTTTCAGCTACAATTACAATATTGTATGAATAAACTTCGAATTCTTTTTTTCTTTTTCCTTTTTGGATTTATTGCGATTACCATACGCCTATTTTATATTCAGGTTATTTCGCCTGAATTTTATTCTGCAGACTATACAAAAACGAGTAGAATTGAGCCAAATCGAGGGAGGATTTTTGATCGAAATCATGATCCAATTGCGCTTAATCAGACGAAATATCGATTGTTTGTTGAGCCAAAAAAGGTTGAAGATAGAGATTATTTAATTCAGCTTCTTGAGGACGAACTTAAAATGGATGAGGCCACGCTTGAGGCGCGAATTGATATGTCCAAGGACTGGGTTGCAATACAAAGTAATTTGGACAAAGAAACAAAAGAAAAATTGGAAAGCTATGATCTCAAGGATTTTGGCTTTGAGCAAGAACAACAACGGTACTATCCTGAGGCATCACTTGCTGCTCATCTCGTCGGTTTTTTAGGAAAAGATTCTGACAGCGAGTCAATAGGATACTTTGGCATAGAAGGATTCTATGATAAAGATCTCACTGGTCTTCCCGGAGTGTTAAAGTCTGAGAGGGATATGTTTGGTCGTCCAATATTTAGTGGAAATCAGGAGCGTGTGGAGGCTGAAGATGGCCGTGATATTGTATTGACGATTGATAAGTCAGTACAACAAATCATAAAAGAGCATTTAAAAAAAGGCGTTGAACGATTTAAGGCAAAATCAGGCTGCGTAATTGCAGCAGATCCAGCTACGATGGAACTTCTTGGACTCGTGTGTCTCCCTGATTTTGATCCCGAGCATTACTTTGAGTTTACTGAAGGAGATTTTATAAATTGGACAATCTCGAGCGTATATGAGCCAGGATCTACTTTTAAACCATTAATTGTTGCCGCAGCTATAGAAGAAGGGTTAGTAAAGCCAAACGATTTGTTCAACGAAAAAGGACCGGTTAAAATTGGCAATTATACTATTCGAAATTGGGATGATAAATACGATGGCAAAATCACCATCACTCATATATTAGAAAAATCTTCAAATGTAGGAATGGTATACATCGGCAGCAAGCTTGGAAAAGAAAAAATGCATGAATATATTAGCAAGTATGGATTTGGGAGCAAGACGCAGATTGATCTTCAAGGAGAGTCCTCTGGTCAGATCAAGCCGTTGAGCGCGTGGTATCCAATTGATGAAGCAACTATGCCGTTTGGTCAGGGAATATCAGTAACGGGAATTCAACTAGTCCGAGCATTTGCCTCACTTATTAATGGGGGTAATTTGATGAGACCACATGTTGTTAAAGAGGTACAAGAAGGTGACAAAGTAAAAATTCGTGAACCAGAAGTTCAAAAAAAGGTCTTAAGCGAGAAAACATCTCATACCATTAAAAATATGTTGGTGTCGGTTGTCAATAATGCTGAAGCAAAATGGCATATGCCAGAAGGATATACTTTTGGAGGGAAGACGGGAACAGCGCAAATTGCGGTAAAAGGCTCGTATGATATTTCAAAAACCATTGCTTCATTCATTGGATTTGCTCCTGCAGAAGATCCAGCATTTCTCATGCTGGTGGTCATACAAGAACCAGAATCATCTAGTTGGGGCTCAGAGACTGCTGCGCCACTTTTTTTTGAAATTGCTGAGGATTTATTAATTTATCTCAATGTTCAGCCGTCATAGTATATACATACATTATTAATTTCTCTGCGGTTGTATATGAAGCTATTATTCTAATTAATTGGAAGGTATAATTAAGCTAAATTATGGCAAATATTTTTCAGCGAATAAAAAATATCGGACATTTATTGGTGGCAATTTTTGCAAATATTTATTATCGATTTCCAAGCAAAGAAATTAAAGTAATCGGTGTCACGGGAACCGATGGAAAGACTACTACGGCTAATCTTATTTATCACATCCTATCTTCAAGCGGTAAAAAAGCTTCTATCATTTCAACCGTTTCTGCAAAGATTGGAACTCATGAGCACGACACGGGATTCCATGTCACAACACCATCCTCTTTCGGAGTGCAAAAATATATTCGTCAGGCAGTTGAAGAGGGTTCAGAATACTTTGTTCTTGAAACAACGTCACATGCTCTTGATCAAAATCGGGTGTTTGGCGTGAAGTATGATGTGTCATTGATAACCAATATTACCCACGAACATCTTCTGTATCATGGTTCATTTGAACATTACGTTAAAACAAAAGTACAGTTGGCACATTGTTCAAAAAAAACATTCATAAATATTGACGATGAATCATATGATTATATTTTAAAATATATTGGAGATGCTCATGTTGAGACATATGGTCTTCATGACAATGCAGAACATTCAGCTGATATCTCAAAAAAGATAGATAAAAAACTTGCTCATTTTAATAAATACAATTATCTTGCCGCATATTTGGTTTGCAAAGAGCTTCATATCAATGAAGATAAGATAATTCACGCGATGAAGACGTATGTGCTTCCCTCAGGAAGACTTGAAGTTGTCTATGATAAAGACTTCTTGGTTATTGTAGATTTTGCACATACTCCAAACGCGATAGATTCTGTCTTATCTTCGATCCGAAGTGATTATGTATCAAAAGGAAGATTGATACACATTTTTGGAGCTGCAGCATTTCGCGATGATGAAAAGAGAGCACCAATGGGACGAGCAAGCGCAAAGTACTCAGATCTTGTCATTCTCACCGAAGAAGATTACCGAACAGAAGATCCGTTTGATATTGCAAGTCAGATTGCAAAGGGGCTTGATGAAAAAGGTTTCAAAGGAGTTGGTCAAGATGAGTTTGGTACGGAAGTAAAGCAGTATGCAGTCATCATTGATCGACTTGAAGCAATTATGAAAGCATTCGAAATTGCGAAAAAAAATGATGTAATTATATTAACCGGAAAAGGACATGAAATGAGTCTGAACAGAAATGGGAAAGAGTATCATTGGAATGATAAACAAGAGATCACAAAAATACTTCGCTCATCATGATTGACTACAATTTTAAAACGGGCTTGGGCACATCTTCATTATTTGACTATCGGATCTTTCATGGGTTTGGAACTAAGCACCTTGGTAATGGAACAAATATTCAGACCATTGAACAATTGATTCAATTGAGTTCAGTTGAGCCAAAACATCTCGTAATTCCTAACCAAACTCATTCAACAAATGTCAAAATAGTTAACGAACATATTCTTGAAAAACGAATTATACGCATTCCCGAAACGGATGCTCTCGTAACTAATCAAAAAAATATTCTTCTGACTGTTGTCACTGCAGATTGTGTTCCGATAATCTACGCAGATATTGACCGATCTGTTATTGCCATTTCACATGGCGGCTGGAGTGGAACGCTTCATAATATTTCTCGAAAAGTGATCGATCAAATGATTGAAATTGGCGCACAAAAGGAACAGATTGTAGCGGTGATTGGTCCGTCAATTGCTGATTGCTGTTATGAGATTTATGGAGCACGATATGACAAATTTAAAGATGAATTTACTGCAAAAAGTATTACTTCATCAGGGAGTAGGCAGTATCTCAATTTGCTCCACGCTAATCGAGAGCTACTCCTTATGTCCGGAATATCCGAAAAAAATATTGATTATCGCTTGAATTGTACCCAGTGTGACGATACGCGATTTTGGTCGTTTCATCGAGATCATCGACTCACAGGAGAAATGGTGCATTTCGTCATGCTCACATAAAAGTTTGACCCGTTTTTTATATTCAAATTAGATATAATGAAGATATGTTTACACACGCGCAACATATTTTTTTCGTTGGAATCAAGGGTGTTGCTATGGCAAATCTTGCCCATATGATGGTTCAAATGGGTAAACAAGTGACAGGCTCAGATGTTGACGCACCGTTTATCACCGATGAAATAATTGAAAATGATTTGATAAAAGTTATTCACTCATTTGAAAGTGATGATCTTCCAGACGATGTTGATCTTGTTATATACGCTGCTTCTCATGGCGGAAAAAGTAATACACAGGTTGTTGAGGCAGAGAATCGCAACATACTTGTTCTTCATCAATCTGAACTTCTTGGACAGATGATGAGCATGTTTGACACGTCAATTGCAGTCGCGGGTTGCCATGGTAAAACCACAACATCAGCCTTACTTGCGTATTCTCTAAAAAAACTTACTTCAGAAATCAGCTATATGGTGGGAACCCCGTCATTTAATGAGTTTTTGGGAGGAGAATATAATGGTAGGCAGTATTTTATTGTTGAGGCAGATGAGTATGGAATAGACCCACCAGATAACATAACGCCCAAATTTCACCTTTTGCACCCTGATTATGCCATTATCACCAATATTGATCATGACCATCCTGATGTGTATTCCTCGATAGAGGAAACAAAAAAAGCGTTTCAAAAGTTTATGAATCAAGTTTTGCAGAAAAATATTATCATGCCACAACTTGTTTTATGTGCCGATGATAAAAATATTCGTGAAATTTCGAAGGAATTACAAAAAGATTCTTATATTACATATGGGCTGTCAAAAAATGCAGATGTACATATTTCGGACATTCAAACCACCGAAAAGGGATCTCAGATTGAAATTTCGAGCAATTTATACGATCTGAAGAAAACAATTGTTCATAGTGATCTATTTGGTGAAAAAAATGCGCTAAATACAGCAGCAGTGATAACAATTCTTCTTCATCTTGGGTTTTCGATTAGTAAAATTTCAGATGCAGTACAAGGGTTTACGGGAGCAAAACGTCGATTTGAATATATCGGAAAAACAAAAAAGATTACGCTGTATGATGACTATGCGCATCATCCAGAAGAAATATTAGCTACGATTCATGCTGCGAAAGCTAGATTTCCTAAGAAAAGAATTATGTTACTTTTCCAGCCACATACTTTTTCTCGAACAGAACAACTAAAAAATGAATTTGCACAAGCGCTGTCACAAGCAGATATAGTGGTGCTTCTTCCCATATTTCCATCAGCACGTGAAACTGAAGCAAAATACGAAATCACCTCAGAAAAGCTTGCAGAGATTGCCAATGCTTCTCATAAAGAAAAAATTATCTCAGTAAAATCAAAGGATGAGGCGTTATTGCAGATAGATAAAAAAAGTGAGAATAACGACCTCGTCATCACGATGGGTGCAGGAGATGTATATCGATTGGGAAAAGATATTTTAGAAATTGAATAATCTATCTATGCAAATAAAAAATATAAAATATGATGTTCTTAAGCAAAAAATGGGTGATCGTATTCAAAAAAACAAAAATCTTGCTCCCTTTTTTACATTAAAAATGCATACGGTAGCTGAATACTACTTTGAACCAACAAATATTCAAGACTGGAAAGAAATTATGAGCATTGTATTTGAATACGACATACCCTATTTGATCATTGGGGGCGGATCAAACATAGCAGTGTTTCAGGAACGAATTTCAGGAATTGTTCTTCGAAATAGATTCATTAGTAAAAGTATAGAAGATGAGACTCATGATTATGTTGATTTTAAAATCAGTTCAGGATATCCGATGAGCATGTTGGTTAAAGAGACCGTTGATTTGGGATTTTCAGGATTTGAGTATCATTATGGTTTGCCTGGGACACTTGGTGGAGCTATATATATGAATTCTAAATGGACACGACCACTTTCATATGTAAGCGACAGCTTAATGATTGCAACTATTATGGATCTTGAAGGGGTGGTTCGACAAGAATCTCGTGATTATTTTGAGTTTGCCTACGATTACAGCAAGCTCCAAAACACAGGTGAAATATTTCTTGAAGGCATTTTTCGACTGATGAAACATGACGTTGCCGAATTACAAAAACGCTCAGAAGAAGCTATGTGTTATCGAAAAAATACACAGCCTTTCGGCGTTGCAACTGGTGGCTGTTTTTTCCAAAATATTTCAAAAAAAGAGCAGGAAAAACATTCTCTTCCAACGGGATCTGCTGGATATCTTATTGATGCCTCAGGTCTAAAAGGAAAAACAATCGGCGGATTTCAAGTTTCGGAAAAACACGCAAACTTTATTATCAACACGGGAAACGGAAAGTCTGAGGAACTCCATGAATTAATTAATGTTGTCAAAACTGAAGTTAAAGATCAATTTGATATTGATTTGAAAGAAGAGGTACGTGTAGTATAGATTGAATACAAAAAAACAAAATGGAAGATGCATATATCATAACGGGTGGTAAAAAATTAATCGGCGAAGTAATGTTATCTGGTGCAAAAAATATTGCTCTCAAAGTTATTATTGCCGCACTAATGTTTGAGTCAGAAGTTACTCTAACTAATATTCCGCGCATACAGGATATTCATGAGCTGATTCATCTCCTTGAACTTCTTGGTGTGAAGATTGATTTCACCGGGAATACCGTTATCATAAATCCAAAAAATATTTCTTCAAACAAAGTTGATCTTTTGCATGCGTCAAAAATTCGAGTATCATTTCTTTTGTTTGCACCGCTCCTTCATACTTTTGGAGCAGCGATAATTCCCAATCCAGGTGGTTGCCGACTCGGCGCACGATCAATTGACCGAGTGATCGATGGATTGAGGGCGCTGGGAGTGCATGTTGAATATGACTCTCAGACGGGATACTACAATGCTTTGATGAAGGAGGCTCCCTCAGGTGAATATCGATTTGAAAAACCATCACATACGGGCACAGAGCTTATGATCATGATGTCGGTATTTGGTGCGGGTCTCATTACGCTTAAAAATGTCGCTCAAGAACCCGAAATTGATGATTTAATCAGCATGCTCAACGAAAGCGGTGCGCGGATAAAACGTGTTGGTGTTGATATTGAGGTTGAAGGAGTTGAAAAATTAGTTCAACATAAGCCATTTCATATTTCTGCAGATCGAGTAGAGGCTGCAACGTATGCTGTTGCTGGAATTGCATCAGGTGGAAGTGTTACTATTTCATCAATTCAAGAACACTTCATCAAATCATTTAATGACGCGATCATTCGTGTTGGTGCAAAAGTTGAAAATCTGGGACATGGGACATGGAGATATATTGTCACGACACCGATGCAAGCTATAGATATTGAAACGGCGCCATATCCGGGATTTCTTACTGACTGGCAACCACTTTTTGCGGTTCTGATGACGCAGACTGATGGCAAATCGGCGATTCATGAGAGAATATTTGAAAACAGATTTAGTTATGTCGATGAGCTACGGAGATTGGGTGCAAAAATTGAATACATTGAAAAAAACGTTGCAAATCCAAAAGAGCACTATCATTTCAACTATGATACAAAAAAACAATACGCGCAAACAATTGAAATATCAGGGCCACAAAAACTTCATGGAGGCGTTCTAACTGTTTCAGACCTCCGTGCGGGAGCAACACTTGTGATTGCCGCATTGATTGCAGAGAACGAATCTTATGTCAAAGGAGTGAGCCACATAAGTCGTGGGTATGAGAATTTTATTGAAAAGATACAGGGTTTAGGTGGAGAGATACGAGAGATCTGAGTTAAATGTTATAAGCATTCCGGACTTATTTTATTATTTCACCCTCGCCAATAGTGCCTTTTATTACTTTGTTAGGAAATATTTTTGCATCGCGCCCGATAGTTGTTCCTGGCATTACGGAGCAATTTACTCCTAAGAATGCTCCTTTAGCAACGATAGCTCCCAGTTTTTTTCTTCCTGAATCAATCTCTTCTTCCAGAAGATTTATTTTGATATTCTTATTATCCAAACGCCAATTTGCAAATGTGGTGCCCCAGCTTGGATTGACATCGCTTTCTAATACTGAGTCACCGACAAAATTATGATGAAGCATGCAGTTGGGGCCGATATAACTTCGTGCAACCTCAGAGCCAAATCCGACAATCGAACCCGCTTCAATTGATGATTGACGAACCAGTGCGTGATTGCCAATTTTTGCGCCCTTTCCAATATATGCAGGGCCTTTAATCACCGCATAGGCATCGATATGTGCATCTTCATCAACAAAAACATTTCCCTCTAATACCGCATGAGGTGATATGTATGCGGTACGCGCACGATGATTTGAGTCTTTTGTATCAAGAAGCATCTGCGTCATATCAAGGACATGATGAGCGTATTTCAGTTTTTGCCAGCGACCAGGGTACTTCAACACATCTACATGGCGTTGTTTCATAAGATTACTCAGGGCAATTTCATATTGTTGATCTGAGGTGGGAGTTTTTTTGAGAATTGTTAGAAAGTCCTGAGGCTCAGAAAAGTAGTGGAATACGAGATTCAATAAATCACTTGGCTGTTTCCCAATTCCTGGTTTTTCAAGAATATCAACAGCTCTTGTACCTTCCATTTTGATAAATCCACCGGGAAAATATTTATCCACTTTTAAACCAGTTATATACGAGTATGAATCATTGGTTTGTCTCATCATTGATTTGAAAAAAATAGGTTCAATCATGTCTGCTGCATTCATAACAACAATGGGCTGATTCCCAATATCGCCTTCAGACTGTAGGAGGGCATCTCCCATACCGGTTGGTTTTACTTTTCGCGTACGTAGGGTGATGTTAAATGGTTGATATGATGAAAGCCACGTTTCATTCTCTGTGTTTGTGATGATTAATGCCTCCTGAAATCCTGAAAACTCAGCCATTTCAATCACGTGTTGAAGCATGGGTTTTCCAAAGATGGGAATAAGAGTTTTGTTAATGGAAAGGGGTGCAAAGGATTTACCAATCCCTCCGGCTAAAATCACGACAAGTGGCTTCATAATTGTTACAAATAACTAACAATAGCGATAGATTTACTCTCATTATACAGGTTATACAGGAATAGAGTAACAAGTACTTTCATTTTTAAGCACATTCCAGTACAATCCTTAAACTCAAGTGGTGTACAATAGTATTACTCGAATATTTTTATGAAAAAAATAACAGTAATCGGTGGTGGAACTGGTACCTTTGTCGTTCTCTCCGGATTAAAAAAACATAATTTTGACCTTGCTGCAATCGTTACCATGATGGACTCAGGGGGATCTACCGGTAGGCTTCGTGATCAACTTGGTGTTCTTCCTCCGGGAGATCTTCGCCAGTGCTTAGTTGCCCTATCTGATGCACCAGAACTGTGGAGAAAACTATTTTTATATCGCTTTGAAAAAGGTGATCTTGCCGGACATAATTTCGGTAATATTTTTCTGTCGGCTCTTGAAAAAGTGTGTGACGACTATGATACGGTGATTGATACGGTCAGCTATGTGTTGAAAACAAAAGGATTAGTACTTCCCGTGACTTACGAAAAAACTCATTTATGTGTAGAATATGAAAACGGAACGGTCATAAAAGGTGAAGGTAATATTGATGAGGACAATCCAGAACGATCTCGAATAGTAAATGCATATCTCGAACCGAAAGTAGAAGTGAATAAAAAGGCAGTTAATAGAATTCTTGATTCAGACTATATTATTATTGGTCCGGGAGATCTTTATACAAGTATCATTCCCGTTCTTCTGGTGAATGACATAAAAAAACATATTCTAAACTCAAAAGCAAAAATTATTTATAATCTTAATTTAATGACGAAAGCAGGTCAAACAAGTGATTATAAAGCGCTTGATTTTATCGAAGATCTAAAAAAATATACCGGTCGTGCTCCTGATTATGTGGTAGCTCATGAGGGTGCGATACCTGAGGATATTCTGAAGTGGTATCAATCGTATGATGAGATGCCGGTACAGAACAATCTCCATGAAAATGGATTTAAAGGAGCTATACTGAAAGAAGATATTATCAATCGGTCTCATATTGAAAAAAACTCATCAGATTCACTTACGCGAAGTATACTTCGCCATGATACTGACAAGCTTACCCCGTTATTAGTACAAATAATGAATCAATGATCAAACGACATGCAAATGCAATTGGGCACGCAGTTGATGGAATGCTTTGGGCTTTCAGAACACAGCCAAACTATAAAACTCATTTTTCTTTGATTTTAATTTCAATAGTGGTTGCATGGTTTCTTGAAATATCTTATGCAGAATGGATGGCAATACTGATTACCGCATTAATGGGAATCATCATCGAAACGGTGAATACTGCCATTGAAAAGATGGGGGATGCAATCGATACCAATTTTAATGAGAACATCAAAATTTCGAAAGATGTTTCAGCATCAGCAATGCTTTTATATTCAATTGGAGCATTGGCTGTAGCGAGTATTATTTTTGTTCCAAAGTTGATGGATCTTTTTTTCTAAGAACATTTTATGGCGCTTTATTTTTACATCACTCTTATTTCACTGATCATTCATTTCGTATTGATCGTGCCATTTATCAATTTTCTCTATAAAAAGAAATTTCAACGAGCAGATCAAAAGACGCTTGATGCCTTCAATAAACCCACTCCTATATACGATTCTTTTCACAAACACAAATCAGGAATCCCGGTCGGTGGAGGAATATTGGTATTGCTCGTTTCATCATTTCTCACGCTATTTTTTGTCGGTGGGTTTAAATTTTTTGAGATTCATACCAACACAAATTATCCATCAATTATTTTAGAGCTCGTCATTATTCTTTTTAGCTTTTTAAGCTACGGACTTTTGGGCGTATTTGATGATCTTAATAAGATATTTATCTGGAAAAAGAAGCAATTTTTTGGACTAAGTCTTCGAATAAAGTTGATTTTTGAAATTATTCTTGCCGTTATAATATCTTCAGCTTTGTATTTTGGTCTTCAAATAAGTATTGTTCATATCCCGTTTTTTGGTGTATTTGATCTTTCATATTTTTATATTATTTTTGCATCATTTGTAATAGTGGCATTTGCAAATGCTGTAAATATCACTGATGGTTTGGATGGTCTTGCAAGTGGCGTTCTTCTTATTGCGCTCATTAGTTTTTGGACTGTTGCGCGAAGTATTATTGATGTTCCATTGTCGATATTTATCGCCGTATGGATTGGAGGAATGATCGCCTTTTTATATTTTAATATTTACCCTGCAAGAATTTTCCTTGGAGATACTGGCGCACTGTCTTTTGGCGCTGCATTTGCGGTGATTGGACTTATTCTTGGCAAAGCATTCGCTCTTCCAATTATTGGTGGTATATTTGTTATTGAGATTGTAACTTCGTTAATACAACTCATCAGCAAAAAGTATATGGGTAAAAAGTTTTTTACGGTAGCTCCATTTCATTTACTTTTGCAGTACAAAGGTTGGGAAGAGCCAAAAATTGTAATGAGGTTTTGGGTGTTCTCAATCATTTTTGCCCTTTTTGGATTGATGATTGCGTTTTTAAAGTAGGATTTGCTACAATGAATCTATATGCGAGATGTGAAGTCGATTGTTCTGGTGATTGTTATCGTAGTTCTTATTGGCTCGGCAGGAGTTCTAACGTATATGATCTCTAACGGGCAAGACCCGTTGGTGCTTTTCAATACCCGTGCATCAAGTGAGGACGAATTTGCCGACCCTAATCTTCTTGCAAATGCGGGCGATGCTTCAAATGATCCAATTCCTGACGAGGCCTCTCCTTCGCCAACCATAAGCTTTACGAGTACCAGTCCGACCTTAGCTCCTTCAGGTAGTGTAAATCCAACCATGACCCCTCGTGTAACTCCTTCTCCAACACCGATTGAAGAAGCAGAGTTGCCTGAGACAGGCGGTGGAACGACCATGACACCAACTCCGGTTGAAACGCTTCCTATTTCTGGTCCCTCAGATTTTATTAACCCTGCAATAATAAGTGGGGGATTCTTGATACTTCTTGCAATGATACTGTAGGGCTAAGTATATTTGATGATTTTATATCATGTGCGTAGCTATTTGATGGAATCTACTTGGATCTAGTGAAGCAGTTCCAACAAGAAGTCCCGCTATTTCTCCCGTTTCGAGATAACCTTTCATATTCGGTAGATCTACACTTGCGCCATAAAGAAACTGAACATGTGACTGTAACTTCAGATCAGCTTTCATTTTCAGGACATCAGCGACTTCTGCATTGTTTCCTGTTCCAATAGCGTCAGACGGCTCATACGCTATAAGTGTTGCCTCAGGATAAACATTATCATGAGTTCCTCTCACACAGAGAATCGGTTCAATGAGCGCCTTTTTTGATAAGAGTATTTGCTCTTTTATATCAATATCAGTTTCATGAAAATGTTGACGTCGTTCACTATGTCCAATAAGTGCATATTTTGAAATAGACGATAATGCTCTTGCCGTAACCTCTCCGGTATATTTTCCCTCTTCTTTTGAAGATACTGTCTGTGCTCCAGAAAGCACGTTTGGAAGATCATTCAGTTCTTCATTAATAGTCATCAGGAAAGGATAGGGGGGGCAGATAATAATTTGAAGTTTTTTATCTTGGAGGTGTTGTAGTAGTTGATTATTTCCTTTTACATCTTTAGTAAATGCTGATGTCCAATTCATGATATCCATCAATGTCATTTGCGCTTTCCAGTTTGCAATTAAATATTTCATAAGCAGGTAGTTAAACTCAAAAATTGATTAACAAAGATTCGTTTCTGGTATCATTATACCTTATGATCGATATCTTCAAAGGTTTGAATCCACAGCAAAAAAAGGCAATAGAGTGCATTCACGGACCTTCTATTGTATTGGCGGGGGCTGGATCCGGAAAGACGAGAGTACTCGTGCATAAGGTACTCAATCTTATCGAAAATCATACTGTTGATCCACGATCAATTGTGATGATCACCTTTACCAACAAAGCTGCACGTGAAATGAAGGATCGGATTGCAGCAATTACTGAAAATAAAACAACTCTTGGATACATTGGGACATTTCATTCATTTTGTGCCATGATCTTGCGTCGAGATGGAGAATATATAGGCATCCCACACTCCTACACGATATATGACGATGGTGACCAACAGCAACTTCTCAAACAGATTCTCAAAAAGAAACAGTCCAAATTTTCTCCACGATTTTTCTCCGCAAAAATTTCAGATGCAAAAAACCAGTTAGTAAGTCCTGAACGATTCATTGAAATATTCTCCTTTTATCGCAGCGCACAAGTTGCAGAGGTGTATCATCAATATCAAAAAGAGTTACAAAAAAATGATGCATTAGATTTTGACGACTTGCTCATGAAAGTTGTTGATTTGTTTCGAATGCACATGCCAATATTAGAAAAATATCAAAATAGGTATCAGCATCTTCTCGTTGATGAATTCCAAGATACAAACGTTGCGCAATATATAATTGCAAAAAAATTGAGTCAAATTCATAAAAATGTAACAGTAGTGGGGGATTTCTCTCAGAGTATCTATTCCTGGCGAGGAGCTGATATTCGCAATCTTGAAAAATTTAGTGAAGATTTTGAAGGAGCTCAAAAAATTAATCTTGAGCAAAATTATCGGTCAACACAAAAAATACTCGACTTTGCGTATGAGATAATTTCAGAAAATCAAACACACCCAATACTGCATCTGCATACTGATGCTGAGCCTGGTGATGATGTCGAGATTATCGAGGTAGAAAATGAGGAAGATGAGGCAACGTATATTGCTGAACGGATCCAAGATGTGGCAAATGAAATTGATTATTCTGAAATTGCGGTGCTCTATCGAACAAATGCACAGTCACGTTCGATTGAAGAATTATTTTTACATTTTGGTATTCCCTATACTTTGATTGGCGGAACGCGCTTTTATGATAGAAAGGAAGTAAAAGATATTTTATGTTATTTACGACTTCTCCTTCATCCCGACGATAGCGTTGCTTTAGAGCGTGTAATTAAGCTTGGTAAGCGAAGATTTCAAAAATACAAAGAGTTATTTCTCCAGATTAAAGATTTGGTGCTGGAGCTTCCCACTGCAGAGCTTATGGAGATGATCTTTGACAAAACAGAGTATCTCGGATTGTACGATCCTGATGTTTCCGAAGATTATGCACGACTTGAGAATATTAAAGAACTCAAATCAGTAGCGCTGACATTTCCAAACCTAGTGGATTTTCTTGAACAAGTGGCGCTTGTTGAATCAGAATATTTTGAAGGAGAAAAATCGGGAAAATCAAAAGATGGCGTACGCCTCATGACGTTACATCAGGCAAAAGGTTTAGAGTTTACTCATGTATTTATCACAGGTCTTGAGGAGGGACTTCTTCCCCATTCGCGATCAATTGATGATATTCACCAACTTGAAGAAGAGAGAAGATTGTTTTATGTTGGTGTTACGCGTGCAAAGAAAAATTTAGTCATAACACATGCAAAGCGTAGATTCATATTTGGTCGTCGAAATGCAGCAATGAAATCTCGCTTTATAAGATCGGGAGAAGAGGATGAAATTGAGTGGTGGTGATGTCAGTTGACAGAAACGGCATCTTCTATCTCTTTCTCAAATGCGATCTGAGATACCATCTCCTTGTATTCTTCTTGAGTTATCATCTCTTCTTCTAAAAGCCAGTCAAATTTCTTGATTTCATGTTCAGGATCATTTTCTGGGATGTATTTAAAATGCAAATCTCGATAGTGTTTGTTTCTCATATCGAAGATAGTTTTTATGATTATGTCGTGATTTTTATCGTGAATGATGTACATTTTTTTAGCTGAGGATTCGATAATTGTATACTTAACAAATGAAAGGTAGTAGAGGACAAACATGACTACAGATCCGATTAAGAATGCAAAGAAAAGAGTTGGTATTTTCATCACATAGGTCATGAATGCGAAGATGATTCCTATTATGAGAAGGTATGTAGCATAACTTTTGAAAGCATCATTTTTTTCAACATATGTTATGGTATTTTTTGAAACTGTTTCGGGGTATATATCAAATGTTCCGGATGATCCTTCATCTTGAATATAGTACTTAATTTTTGAATCAAAAAACTCTACCTCAATATAGTTTTTTCCTTTTTTTTGAGTATATTTCATATTTTTGAAAATTGTACAATCATTCAGTATATAATGCAATATTGGTACTGATATCAATACTTTTTATTGTGAAATGTTGGCAATATGAAAATAAATTTAATTATAGATTTTGACTCAACATTCATCACTGGTGAATCTTTGGAATGGCTAGCTGAGGAGGCTTTGAAAAGTAAACCACACAATGAACAAAAAAAAATACTTTCTCAAATCGAAGAAATAACCCGAAATGGAATGGAGGGGAAACTATCATTTGAAGAATCGCTTCGACAACGGCTTGCATTATTTAAGCCAAGCAAATCACATATTGATCAACTTGTTAAAAGAATTGAAAACTCTCTTACGCCTTCTTTTGAGAAGAACCGAGAATTCATTCAGCAAAATGCGCCGAATATTTATATAGTTTCTGGCGGATTTCATGAGTATATGGATCAAGTTCTTGAAACATTTAGCATACTAAAGCAAAATATCTCAGCAAATTCGTTTATATTTGATGGAGATCTTGTGGATGGATTTGACTCTACAAATGTATTGAGTAAGTCTCAGGGAAAGATTGAGGCAGTGCGTGCAATGAATCTTGATGGTAAAGTCATAGTCATTGGAGATGGATATACCGATTATGAAATTGTTGCAAAAGGCGCAGGAGATTTCTTTATAGCATTTACTGAAAACATATATCGTGGTTTTGTAAATGAAGTACATCACATTGAAGCTCAATCGTTTGACGAAGTCATGGCTTTTTATCGTCGTTATGTAAAGAAAGAGTAGTATAATTTTTTCTATGAAACGTTCGTTATCCTATCCAAAAAATAAAATCAAAGTTCTCCTGCTTGAAAATATTGACTCACTTGCTCAAGATATATTGTCTGAGGAGGGATATTCGGTAAAAACAGTTTCGTCTGCGTTATCAGAGAAAGAACTTATAGATGAAATCAAAAATATCTCTATAATTGGCATTCGCTCAAAAACTCAGTTATCATCCGAAATAATCAATTCATCAACGAAACTTCTTGCAATTGGTGCATTTTGTATTGGGACAAATCAGATTGATTCGAAAGCTTCAGCGCTCAAAGGAATTCCCATTTTCAATGCTCCCTACAGTAATACGCGAAGTGTGGTCGAATTAATTCTTGGCGAGATGCTTGTGCTATCGCGGAAAATTATTGATCGAAGTAATAACCTTCATGCGGGTATTTGGAATAAAAGTTCTGTAGGTTGTCATGAACTTCGTGGAAAAAAATTGGGAATTATTGGCTATGGAAATATTGGATCGCAACTATCGGTACTTGCTGAGAACTTGGGTATGGAAGTTATGTATTATGATACTTCTGATAAACTTTCTCTTGGAAATGCAAAAAGCTGCACCACCATGAAAGAGGTTCTCAAAAATGCTGATATCGTGACGATCCATGTCGATGGTCGTTCGGCGAACAAAAATTTAATAGGAAAGAAGGAATTTGCACTGATGAAACAGGGAGCTCTGTTTTTAAATGCAAGCCGTGGATTTGTTATTGATGTTGACGCACTCACTGAAGCTGTTACTCAAAAGAGGCTTGCGGGATGCGCGGTAGATGTATTTCCAACGGAACCAAACGGAAGTGGTGCTGGTTTTCAATCACCCCTTCAGGGTTTACCTAATACGATTCTCACTCCTCATATAGGGGCGGGAACTGTTGAAGCTCAGCAAAATATTGCCAGATATGTGTCTTCAAAATTAATTCAATTCATAAATACAGGAAGCACTACTTTGTCGGTAAATTTTCCTGAAATTCAGCTGTCTGAGGTTCGAAAGGTTCATCGATTGATTCATATGCATCGAAATGTTCCGGGAGTTCTTGCAAAAATCAATAATCTTCTCGCTCAAAATAAAATCAACATAGAAGGTCAATATTTGAAAACAAATGATGAGGTTGGGTATGTGATTACTGATGTTAATCGAATATATGCCAAAGAAGTAGTGCGGCAATTACGAGAGATGAAGGAAACAATTCGAGTTAGAGTTCTTTATTAACTAATGAAATATTTTACGGTTGGTCCTTCGGAGCTATATCCCATTGTACCAAGCAAAATAAAACAAGCACTGAAAGACGGAGTGCTCTCGATTTCCCATAGAGCTCGTATTTTTGATGAGTTATTTGAAAGTACCACAAACAATCTGAGGACACTACTGTCGATTCCAAAAAAACATTCAATATTTTTTCTTTCATCGGGTACCGAGGGAATGGAGCGCATCATCCAAAACATGGCTAAACAAAAAACGCTTCATTTGGTAAATGGTGCATTTGCAAAAAAATTTTATCAGATTGCATTACAACTTAAAAAAGATCCACTTAAAATTGAAGTCGAATATGGGAAGAGTTTTGATTGGAAAGAACTTTCAATTCCCCGCTCCACCGAGCTTGTCTGTGTGACCCAAAATGAAACGAGTACCGGAGTTGCCATAGATCTGAAACAAATATATACGCTGAAGCGGAAAAATCCAAAGGTCTTGTTTGCAGTTGACGTTGTCTCATCAATCCCCTATGTTACTGTCGATTATTCAAAAATTGATGCAGTATTTTTTTCGGTTCAAAAAGGATTTGGACTTCCTGCGGGCTTAGGAGTATTGATCGTAAGTCCCGCAGCTATTAGTAAATCACTTTCTCTTGAAAAGCAATACCTTTCAACTGGTTCATATCATTCATTTTCATCTCTCAAAAAAAATGCTGACAAATATGAGACACCAGAGACACCCAATATTCTTGATATATATTTATTGAATGAAGTAGTTAAAGATATGTTGAATAAGGGAATTGATTTAATGAGAAAAGAAACAGAAGAGAAAGCAAAATATATTGAAACATTCGTTGAAAAGAGCAGAGAATTGAGTTATCTTGCAGAAAATTCTGAAATTTATTCAAAAACAGTTCATGTATTAAAGGTGAATGGCGGCGCAAAGCAACTGATGGAGCATTTAAAAAAACATGGTTTTTTGATAAGCTCCGGGTACGGAGCGATGAAAAATGACTATGTCAGAATTGCCAATTTTCCCGCGCATACGATCGATAATTTGGAAAAACTTGTTGATTGCCTCTCATCAATTTAACCAATGAATGAAGCAGGTAATTTAAATTCATCCATATGATCTAAAAGATTATGTTGATTAAAAGTCTTTGATTCATAAAATATTTCCACTTAATAAGTGGGTAACAATATGGTAATATAAACGACATGAATGCAAAAATAGTAATTGGAATAATTTTCTTTGCAATTATTGCAATCATCGTCGGATTAGTAGTGCTTTTACAAAAGCAGCCAAAATCATCTGAAAAAGCAGTTGATGAAAATGGACTTGCGATTGTTGGGGAATCGGGAGTTGCCTCTCAGAAAGATGAATCAAGCGTACCTCCTCCTCAAGAAAATTCTCAAGAGATTGTTGATTCGGCAATGCCTGATCTTGAAATTACTTATTCTAAACAGCCGGATATGACTATAGACGAAAAGAAGGATTACTCAGCAGTCCTCACCACAACCGCTGGAGAAATTACCATTGAATTTACCACAAAGGAGACACCGATCACGGTGAATAACTTTGTCACCCTTTCACGCGATAAGTTTTATGACAATACTATTTTTCATCGAGTCATCAAAGGATTTATGATCCAAGGGGGAGATCCAAAAGGAAATGGTACGGGTGGTCCCGGATTCAAATTTGATGATGAAGAATTTTCAGGATCATATGATCGTGGGACTGTTGCGATGGCAAATTCAGGACCAAATACCAATGGAAGTCAGTTTTTTATCATGCATGAGAGTTCTCAGTCGCTCCCTCCTAATTATGTTATTTTTGGAAAAGTGACGGAAGGACTTGATGTAGTCGATGCAATCGCAACAGCTCAGGTTACGACTGGACCATCAGGTGAACCCTCAACTCCTATTCAACCAGTGAAAATAACATCGGTGGAAATTATTGAAAAGTAATCCTCAATAAAATATTTAAGTTAGATCTTAAAAAGAAGTTTGCTTTTATAATCTTCTATATTGATGAAATCATCTGCAATTTCAATGAGTTCTTTGTTAGCTGTTTTTTTGAATGCGACAACCTCAACCAAACATCCTAATGCTTGTTGAAGGTAATTAACCACCGGTTTAAAGTCTCCATCTCCTGAAACGAGAATGATTGAATCGACTTTGTTTCCTAGACGTATTGCATCCATGCCAATTCCAAGATCCCAATCTCCTTTTTTTGCACCACCATAAAATGTTTGAAGTGGTTTTTCTTTTACTTCAAATCCTGCTTCATGTACTGCATTGAAAAACACATTTTCTTTCGTATCGTCTGCATTGATCACATACGCAATAGCACGGACTAAAAGTCTTTTCTGAACGACTTGTGTCAGAAGATTTTTATAATTTACTCGAGAATTGAATAAATTCTTTCCTGAATAGTATAGGTTTTGTACGTCAACAAGTACGGCGACTCGCTGATCTCTATTTTTTACAATCATGGAAGACAGTATAAAGTAGAACTGTTATAAAGTCTATATTGGCTTAAGAAGTTCACGAGAGGTTCGTTCATTTGTTTACCCCTTTTGGTGTTGATGGAGTGCCAGCAGTTGGAGAGGGGGTAATGCCTTGTTTCATATCTTTAATTGTTTGCTGGACGCGATGCCATTTGTCAATTCCTTCTTTCGGATATATGATATATGCGCCATAATCTGAATATCCATCGGTCAAAAATGTATCGGTTAACACAAGGGTGTCTACCGAATATTGGTTTGAATTTCTGCCTTCCAGAAGTAATTTATTTAAATCTGTAAGAGGAAGATCGGTAATAATATGATTCTCAAGTTCATCTAAAAGCGGAATAATTTTTGGAATAAATCCTATGCCAAGTACTTTTTTCTTTACTGCATCAAGCACATTTTGTTGTCTAGCTGCACGATTAAAATCGCCACCATCTTCAAGAGCATGGCGCGAACGAGCATACTTTAGCGCTGTAATACCATCCATTTGTGTGACGCCAGCCGTGAAATGAAGTTCTTCAAATCGACAAGGGAATGCAATTGGAGGGTGATCCTTAATATCCTTAACAAACTGTTCTAGTTCAGTATTTTGCGCATATATATTCTTAATTTCTTCCTCAGATGCCTCTTTATTAATTATCGGTTCAATGAGTGCAAATTCTTCATCACGTCCACATAGGTTTTCTTCTTCTCCTTCAATCGGATATTCGTAATCAGTAAACGTTTTTTTTACTTCAACCTCAATCCCATCAAGTGTATCGATGGCTTTTATAAATCCGTTAAAATCAATTGCTGCAAAAGCATCTACTTCAAGACCAGTTACTTTTTTTACGACTTCCTTCAGAAGTCCTGATGGATTTTCATCGGTCAAATATGATGTGTCAATATCCGGATACTTCTTTGGAAATAAACCCATTTGATACACGGCATTAATTTTGTTGTGAAATGGATCAGTCAGTGTCGGAACTTCAACCCAAATATCGCGGGGAAGAGAAATTAATATTGCCGTTTTCTTTTTGATATCTAGGTTAATCACCATGATAGTATCGGTAAGATACGTTCCTTCATGTGATCCGCCACCATACCCAAGAAGTAAAAAGGTATATTCGCTCTTTTCTTCAATTTTTTGGCTTTCAGGTATATTTGCTTCCTGCGCCTTTGTATGGATTTTATTATAAAATCCTAATGCTTTTACAAATATTAATATCACTGAAATAATTACGATTACTCCCAGAGAAATGAGCGCATATTTCAACAGTATTTTACGTTGTTCTATCTTCTTAAGTCGTGTAATTGACATAGGTAATTTAAAGCTTTTATTATACTGTAAATTTATTCAATGGTTATATGGTAGCGCGTTCATTGTACATTCGTCAACTTCATAATTATTTTGTATAATCATTTTGTACCACAATATGAAAATTACTGATAAAGACGGAAACTCATTGTCGCCAGTGCAAACAGTTGATAAAGTATCGCAGAGAGCGCAGCAAACGTTGCTTGAGATCGAACTCTTTATATTGAGTGCTGTGGGATGGATCCCCGTGTCAATGGTGAGAACTATTTTATATCGACTTGCGGGCATAAAAATTGGGTCTAAATCGGTTATTAATGTTGGTGCACGCATGTATAATCCAGAGCTCATTACAATAGGGAACGATAGTATTATTGGTGAAGGAGCGATTCTTGATGGCCGAGACACCTTGACCATAGGAGATCATGTCGATATTGCAAGTCAGGTTATGATTTACAATTCACAGCACGATATAAACGATGCAACCTTTAGTGCCACACAAGAACCGGTTAAAATAGAAGATTATGTCTTTATTGGGCCTCGTTCGATAATTTTACCGGGGGTCACGATTGGTCGGGGTGCGGTGGTTGGTGCAGGAGCAGTAGTGACAAAAGATGTAGGACCGTTTTCTATTGTTGGGGGAGTACCTGCGCAAAAGATAGGTGAACGTAAAAATAAAAATCCTTCTTATCAACTGCGAAGAAAAGGGCTTTTTGATTTTATTTTTGGGTAAATCAAATTCCTTCTCCGGTCCCTCTTAAAAATACTGCTTTCCACGGACGATATGATGAAGTAAATGTTTTGTCGATAGTCATATTATTATTAACATCAAAAACTTTATAATCAAATCGTGCTTTTGCGCCCCACGCAGCATAATCAACTTGTCTTACCGATCCGGCAGGCTGTGTCGGATCATCCTCATACAGTGGATCGGGAGGAGGAACCACATCCCAGACCGTGACCGGAGAAAACGTGACCGATCTTCCATCAGACTGTCCATAAAACTTGAAGGAAAGAATTTTGTTTGCTTTATCGACTTCGGTTTGAATAAGGATTGCGCCCGGAGTATTATTTTTAAATTTGAAGTCTACTGATGGGGTAAAAATGGTTGCATCATACCCTGGTTCGGAATCATTTTCGTAGTACGACACTCGGTACGCATGTGCTGTTCGCTCAATAATCGGAAGTCCGGTATTAAGTGCCGCACGAAACATCGTAGTAGATACCTGACATACGCCACCGCCATCCCCCAGAACCGTTCTACCCTCTTTAATAATGTATGCCGGTTGATAACCGGTCGAAGAAGAAATATCTCCAATATTGGTATTGAAAGAAAAAATAGCATCTTTTTGCACGATCAATCCATTAAACTTGGAAGCTGCTAGAATCAGATTATGAATACGAGAGTTAATTGAGTGACTATAATCTGAAATTCCTTCTCCAATTAGTTCTTCAATTCCAAGGTTATTTGCTTGAGCAAGAGTTATTGTAGGCTCAACAACTTTTTCTTTGAGGAGTACTTGTTTATTTGGTTGATTCTTGGTAATCGTTTGAATCGCAGAATTAATTTCAATATAAAACTCTTCTGATTGTATTTCCGCGCCATTTTTGTGTGTTTTAAATTCGGTGACTTTTCCATTTTTAAATGAAAAGAGAGCATTTTCAGGTGAAAAATTGTATGTCTCTTCAGCAATTTTTATAAATTCTTTGATGGGTGATTCAGAATATCGAATTCCAGAGGTGAATATGAAATCTCTATAATGAAATAATGCATTCAGTTGCTGCGCAATACGAGTGGAAATATTTTCTGAGCGGCCAATCTGATACACTTGGTCAACTTTTGAATCAATATCTCGCGTAAGTTTCAGTTGTTCTCCCGAAAAAGTCGCAATTTGAATATCTTTATACAATACTTCAATCATCGCACGAGCAAAGTAATCATCTCGGCGCTTCAGAAGTTTCAGTGCTTCGGTTTTTGATTTATTTCCCATGTCAATACCGTCAATATAGGTATGGGGATAAATGTTTGAACCTACCTGTGATTGAATATTAATCCATGAACCAATAAGTCCCATTCCAACAATAAGAATGATTGCTCCGGCAACAATTGCTGACCGTTGTAATATCGAAAGTTTATCTATACGTATCATATTTTTGTGATGAAAGAGGTGTACGATTCGATGACACAGTTGAATCATAAATTTAGTATCATTGATATATGGATGATACTGAAAAAAAGGAGATAAATCAACAATCACCTCAACCAATACAAGGATCTATCATTCCTGAGGAGGTCTCATCAGAGATCGAACATCCCGAAGAAATATCAGGAAGTATTCCTCCCGATTTTCCAACAGATGTTCCGATATATCAGGAAAATAATAATAAACCACTGTTTATAATTGGCACAATTATATTTTTCTTAATTGTTTTTGGACTGATTTACTGGTTCTTTCTTCGTGATTTGATAAATCCACCATCATCAACACCACAAGCTGCGCAAGGAGAGGTAACGCTTACCTATTGGGGACTTTGGGATGAAAAAGAGGTATTCCAACCTTTGATTGATGAGTATCAAATAAAGAATCCAAAAATATCGATTCAATATGAGAAAATGTCTCCCGATCAGTATCGGGAGCGTCTTCTTGCAAGAAGTCAAACGGGAAATGGACCTGATATTTTTCGGTTTCATAATACATGGATCCCTGAAATACAAGAGGTTCTCACTCCTCTTCCGAGCGACATTATGACCGTCGATGAATTTAATAGCACTTTTTATCCTATTTTTCAGAAAGATCTCAAAATTTCTGAACAATACTATGGCATTCCACTGATGGTTGATGGGACGGTACTTATCTACAATGAAGATATTCTCAAGCAGGCAGGCTTACAGATCCCGCCAAGTACATGGGTTGGAGATGGAAATGATGTTTTTTCGGCATTAAAACAACTTACCGTGAAAGATACCAATGATTCCATAATTACGGCAGGAATGGCTATTGGATCTGCAACAAATGTTGAACATTTTGGCGAAATCTTTGGTGTTCTCCTTTTGTTAAATGGCGGAGATTTTAAGGATCTGACGACGCCAGAGGCAGCCGAAGCTCTTGAGCTGTATCGAAAATTTTCTGAAGATGGTTATTGGAATGATGAGATGCCAATTTCAACCACCGCATTTATTCAAGGGAAGGTTGCAATGATTTTAGGACCTTCTTGGCAAATTATAAATATCAAAAGTCAAAATCCTGAACTAAATATTAAGGTTGCCGACGTGCCAAAGGGGATTGATGATGCAGCAGTATCCATAGCAAACTACTGGGTAGAGGGGGTTAATAAGAATAATAATCATCAAGCCGAGGCGTGGAAATTTCTGAAGTATTTATCAGAAAAAGAACAGTTATTAAAGATGCATGAGGCTCAATCAAAAATGCGACTTTTTGGATCTGCATATCCGCGAAAGGATATGGGTGAACTTCTCAAAGATCATCCATACCTGGGAGCTGTTGTCCGACAGGCAGAAAATGATGTCTTCGTCTCTCTTCCTTTGATTGATCGCACATTTGATGCAGGACTGAATGATGAAATTTTAAAGTATCTTGAAGTTGCCATAACATCTTCTTCACTTGGAACCGATTATTCTGCAGCGTTGAGCACTGCAGGGCAAGGAATCAAAACAGTACTTGATCGGTATAAGATTGAATAGGAGACCGTTGGATCTTAAAGAGTAATTATGCTAATATGAGGTTGTATGGGCTTTTCGATACCATTCTTCAAAAAAAAATCAGAAAAATCTATCTACTTTGGTCTCTACATAACCGATGCATCGGCATTTGGTTTTGTTTTCGAGGTTACCAAGGGTCAAACCTACATCATTTCACAAAATACCTACAATCTTACTGCTGGCTTTGACAAAATCTTAGAAGATATAGATAATCTCATATCTGAGCTCGAATTAAAAACAAATCATCATCTCAGTCAGACAATTTTTTTTCTACACTCATGGATGATCGATGCGGAGACTTTTGAAATAAAAGCCCCTTACAAAGGTATCATTAAAAAACTATCCAAAGATCTTGAACTTGAGCCTTTGGGGTATATTGATGTGAAAGAAGCACTGGAACGATATTTTATTGAAAAATCGATCGTAAATACCGTTGCTATTGAAGTAAATAAAACAAAGCTCGGGGTAAGTGTTATAAAAGGAAATAAAATTGTTCATTCTCAATACATCGCGCGAACTGATGAAGTGGGGGATGATCTCAATAGTGTATTTAAAGAGTTGCCCAAACATGTAGTTTTGCCAAATTCGATGAAAATATTTGGTGATGAAGATAAAGCTGAGATATCTTCGAAACTTGCAACGTACGAGTGGGATGAGGCTATATTTCCTCAGCATCCAACAATTGAAATTATCAAACAAGATGAGCTGAACCAAACGCTCGTAGAAACATTTACGAAAGAAATGATAATGAATACTGATTCAAAAGATTCGACTGGAGCTTCAGTTACGCAAGTAGCTTCGCCGAGCTCTGGAGCAAATGACGGTGTTCATTTTGGTTTTCTTGAAGGCAAGGATGTTTTGGCCGATACAAAACCTCCCATAATACTTTCAGCTCAAGACGCAAGTTCCTCTCAACAAACAATCATTAATTCTCAAAATGATGCATTTGATATCCAACCAGAAAAAAACGATACGGGAAAAATAAAAGACCCCTTTTCTTCAGAAGACACGGGAGAATCTCAAGGTGTAAACAAAAAGAAAATTGCGATTATCACCGCGATAACTGTTGTCGTAATCGTGGGCATTTTAGCATTTTACGAATATTTTCTTCACACGCTTCATATTAAAATATATCTCAAATCAAAAACGGTCGATCAAACATTTGACATTGATATTCCAATAAAAGATACAGAATCAAATGAACTTGTGGTGATTAAAAAGGATATTACTAATGAATATTCAAATAAGAAGAATACATCAGGCGTGAGAGACGTAGGTGAAAATGCAACGGGAACTGTCCTCATGATTAACAAAGATAGCACAGAGAGGATATTTCAAAAAGAAACCGAGTTAAAAAAGGGTAATCTGATTTTTCTAACAGATTCTGAAGTAAAAGTGCCCGCTTCAAAATTGAATGAGGATAATGATGTAGAAACAGGTAAAGCAAAAATATCAGTTACGGCAAAGGAAATTGGGGAGGAATACAATATAACTAAAGATACCCAACTTCAAGTAGAGTCTCTTTCAACATCCCTCTATCTTGCAATTGCTGATGATGCATTCACCGGAGGTTCAAAAAAGGAAGTTTCTACTGTCTCGAAAAAGGATATTGATGCTCTTGAAGCAGAAGCAGAGAAACAGGCCAAGCAGAATTCAGAAAATGTCTTGGGTACACAGATTAGTAATGATGAAATCATTATTTCTGATCTTACCTCCGCAAAAGTTATAGATACAACATTCTCAGGAGAGATCGGAGAAGAAGCAACGTCACTTTCAATCAAAGCAGAATCGGAGGTGGAATATTTTACCATTAAAAAAAATGTACTCTTAGCCAGTCTTAAAGAGCTTTTTGGTACTGAATTAGATTCTGGATATACTGTTGATTCTGATAATATTGATTACACTATCGAAGATGTAACGCAAGGAAAAGATGAGGTGCAATTATCAATTGATGCTTCTGCTACAACACATAAAGAAGTTCAGCTTGAAGAAATTAAATCCTTGTCACGAATGCATTTGGTCGGATCACTTGAAGATGCATTAAAAAAAGATTTTGAGATTGAGAAGATTGAGACTGACCAACGATTTGGATGGATTCCTGTTCTTTCTTCTTGGGTTCCATTTTTTAGTAAAAATATCAGCATTAGCACTTCGGTGCGCTAACATATGCCCCTAAAAGTATACCGAAAGGAGAATGTCTCTAAACGCAAACAGACAATCCATGTGATTTCATATGGAATATTATTTATTGGGGCAGGATTTTTATTTTGGGCTTTTTATCCCTTGGTGTCATTTGAACTATATGCACAGCTTTTTTTGAGGCGAACGGCCGCATCACCTCTTCCTGAATCTCAAACGGTATCTTCTCTTGAATTTGCACAATCAGTGTATGCGGATGGGTTGTCTCTTTCAAACAATCTAAGAGATTTTACTCAGGCAAACGTATGGTTTCCCACATCAAATCTTCCCGTCGGTCGAGACGATTTGGACACCGATTCATTTACTCTATCGATTCCACGATTGAATTTGAGCAATTTAAACGTCTTGGTCGGAGGAAGCGATCTTTCTAAAAGTCTGATTCACTATTTGCCCTCATCTCTTCCTGGACAATATGGAAATGTCGCAATTTTTGGACATTCTACTTTACCACAGCTCTTTAATCCAAAAGATTATAAAACGGTTTTTACCTACCTCCCAAAACTTGAGGTTGGGGATAATGTATTTATTCAAATCAATGGTGGGCAGTATGAATATGAAGTGTATGATATGTATATAGTGAATCCAGATGAGGTATCGGTTCTCGAACAACAATTTAATGATTCAATTTTAACTCTGGTGACGTGTGTACCGCCGGGCACCTATTTACAACGTCTTGTGGTCAAAGCTCGACTGGTTCGAGATACATCACTTTCTCTCAAATAATTTCCTATTTATCCCGTCCTATAGTTTGGTACAATAGTGCATGCTGAAACAGACATCCGTTACCTATCGTATGGTTGAAATTTGGATTGCACGTGCAATCTATTTTTTTCTCTATTTTATTGCATTGTTCATCGTTTCTCTTGGAGAAGTAACATTTAAAAGCGTATATTATCCTCTTCTTTACATAAATAAAACCGTTTTTCAAATATACTCATTTTTTACTGGAGTAGTTTTTATTGGCTTTGTTAAATCAGGAATCAATAATATTTCTACTATTATTGTGAGTACGCCAAAGTTTATTTCACTTCTTCTAAAATCATCAATTAAGTTGGTTGAATCTTTTGTGTTTTGGGTTTTGTTTCTGGGTATATCATTACTGCGTTTTTTTAGAAGTCTCTATTTTCGCTATTTTATATATGGCTTTGTTTTTTGTCTGCTTATGATATTTGTATATCAATCGTTTCTTTTTGTGAATGATCTCCCCTCACCAAAATCAATTGGAGAAGTAAACTTTGCCCAATCTACTCACCTCTATGATCGAAATGGACGACTGTTATATGAAATATTTAGAGATTATAATCGAACAAAAGTAGAGCTTTCTGATCTACCAAAAACCATTGTTCAAGCAACTATTTCAATTGAAGATAAGCATTTTTACAATCACAAGGGAATCTCATTTTTTGGTGGAGTACTTCGCGCCGTTAAAGAAACACTTGCAACAAATGAACTTCAAGGAGGATCAACAATTACGCAACAATTGGTAAAAAGTGCTCTTCTTACTCCTGAACGCACGATGGAGCGAAAACTAAAGGAAATGGTGCTTGCTTTATGGACCGAGCAAATATATTCAAAAGATCAGATTATGGAAATGTATCTCAATCAAGTTGCGTATGGTGGATCTGCATATGGTGTTGAGGAAGGAGCAAAAGTTTATTTTGGAAAAAATGCACGAGATTTGACTTTGAGCGAATCAGCGCTTCTTGCTGGACTGACTCGAGCACCCTCAATCTATTCACCATTCATCAATCCAGATCTTGCAGAAAAAAGAAGAAATCAAGTATTGAATGAAATGTATTTAATCGGATACATTTCTCAGAAGGAGAAAGAAGCTGCTCAAAATGAACCATTAAATGTACAATCTCCAACTACCAATATTCGAGCTCCACATTTTGTTATGCACACGCGAACCTATCTTGAACAAGAATATGGAAGCAAACAAATTGAAGAGGCCGGTTTTCGGATTACTACTACCCTTGATCTTGAGATACAGGACAAAGCGCAACAAATTCTTCAAGAAGAAATAAGTCGCCTGAAGGCACGAAATATTTCAAATGGAGGTGTCATTGTATTAAATCCTGAAACGGGAGAAATACTTGCTATGGTAGGATCAGTGGACTATTTCAAAGATAAATATGGAGCGTTTAATGTCACCACCGCCCTCAGGCAACCGGGGTCAGCCCTCAAGCCGGTACTGTACTCAATGGCATTATCTCGTGGATTTACAGCCGCAACACCAATTGATGATTCGCCGATCATCTTTCATATTCCCGGGAGTGAGTCATATAAGCCCGTCAATTACGACAGGCGGTATCACGGGAGAGTTTCTATTCGACAAGCGCTTGCAAACTCTTACAATATCCCTGCTGTCAAGGTTCTCAATTCTCTTGGGGTACAATCATTTGTCGATTTTGCACAAGAAATGGGGATAAACACATGGGAAGATTCGTCTCGATTTGGACTCTCTTTAAGTCTTGGTGGAGGTGAAGTGACACTCCTTGATCTTTCACAAGTATTTGGTGTGTTTGCAAACGGTGGATATCGGGTTAAGCCAAGTCCTGTTGGTTCAATTGTTGATAGTAATGAGCGGAAAATTCAAGAGTTATACAGTTCAAAAACAAAAGTACTGGATGAAGGAGTCTCATTTATCATTTCCGATATTCTTGCAGATAATAATGCGCGAATGCCCGCTTTTGGTCGGGCAAATTTACTTAACATTCCCGGACATACGGTATCGGTGAAAACAGGAACCACAAACGATTTTAAAGACGCATGGACCGTGGGATACACTTCAAAGGTAGTAGTTGGTGTTTGGGTTGGGAACAACGATAATAGTCCCATGGACAGTGCTCCCGGATCTTTGGCAGCAGCACCAATCTTTAAACGGCTGATGACCTACCTTCTTGAAGAAAAAGATATGGAAGGTGAGATTCAAAAGCCGCCAAATGTGGTCGGAAAACCATGCTATGTGGGAAAAACAGAATATTTTCTCACGGGGACTGAATCTAAAAGCGGATGTTTTGACACGATCATAAAACCAGGAACTCCAACACCAATGAGCAATTGATTCATTATAATGATCATATGAGCTCCTCTTTTACCTTCGACCAAATCGTATTGAATCCAAAAACAGGTGAGATTCACTTCTTATATATTTTGACAAAAGATACGGTGACGCATCGATTTGATGAAAAAATGAGTTTTCCCCTATCTGAAAAGTTGAATGAAACAGATCCGCTCGTGCAAAAAATATTGCAGTCAGTACATGTCGCACTGGGAATGAGCTATTGGAAGCTGTACTGTCCAACAGAGATTTCCTTTTCATCATATCAATTATCAAAAACAGAGGCAGATTTTTGGAATACTATTTATACCAAAGGAATGGGGGAGTTTTATTTTAAAAATTCTCTTGATTATCGCAATTTAATGCACTTTCCCTTTGATGAGTCGATTCAAAATGGTCAGACTGATTGTAAATTGAAGGACAGAAGTTTGGTTGGAATGGGAGGAGGAAAGGATTCAATTGTTTCCGCCCGATTACTTCAAAATGCATCAAAGAGCTTTGATGGTTTTATCGTCGAAACTCAAAAAAAGTATTCAGTGGTGAGTGGAGTTTCTGAGGAGCTAAACGTAAAAACAATTACGGTTGACCGTTTTATTGACCCGCAGTTGTTTGAGGTAAATAATAGAGCTGATGTTTATAATGGTCATGTTCCCATTTCAGTAATATATGCATTTCTTGGCGTGCTTTGTGCGTACCTATATGATTATCGAAATGTGATCGTATCAAATGAGCGAAGCTCGGATTATGGAAATATTGAATATTTGGGTGAAATGATCAATCATCAGTGGAGTAAATCATCGGAGTTTGAACAGCTTTTTCAGAAATTCATTTCTCAAACTCTTACCCCTGAAATCCATTATTTTTCATTACTGCGCCCCCTTTCAGAGCTTCAAATTGCCCAAATATTTTCTAAGGAAAAGAGGTTTCACCAGATCTTTTCAAGCTGTAACAGAAATTTTGCCATTCATAATCCGGGTTCACATCTTTGGTGTGGCACGTGCCCAAAGTGTGCATTTACCTTTATCCTTATGGCTGCATATTCTTCAAAGGGAGAAGTGTTAAATATATTTGGAGACAATTTTCTTGATAAAAAAGAATTATTCCCCTTATATAAACAGTTATTTGGCACCGAGGGACATAAGCCGTTTGAATGCGTGGGTACGCCGGCTGAAGCCGTCGTTGCAATGACCCTCATTCATGAAAAGCAGGAGTTTGAGGATTCACTTGTTATGAAGGAGTTTGTTCAAAACATACTACCCGATAATGATTCAGTTAATAAACTGAAGTATGATGTGTTGGTTTTCAAATCGCGCCATATGATTCCTGATGAATTTCAATCCATTATTCCAAACAGCTTATTATGATAAAAAAATTATCTGATTTTGCGGAAAAAAAAGTATTGATCCTTGGATATGGAATGGAAGGGAAAAGTACCGAGGAGTATATCCGCTTTACATATCCACAAATGAAAATAGGAACTGCTGATCAGGCAGATGGTTCGAATTATCTCATGGAACAAGAGAAGTATGATTTCGTCATAAAAACTCCGGGAATTCCTAAAAAATACGTGACCAAACCGTATACAACGGCTACTAATATATTTTTTGAAAAGATTCCCAAAAATCAGATCATTGGAGTAACGGGATCAAAAGGAAAAAGTACTACAGCGTCGCTTATTGCATACATTTTAAAAGAGTCAGGAAAAGATGTTCGACTTATTGGAAACATCGGAGAACCAGCGCTCAAGTCGCTACTTACTTCCTATTCCTCGAATACGATTTTTGTTTACGAACTTTCTAGCTATCAACTTGATGATATGCATTATTCGCCACATATTTCCGTAATTACGTCTCTCTTTCCGGAACATATTCCATACCATGGATCAGTTAAAAAATACTACGAAGCAAAACACTCGATTCTTACATGTGCAGATGCTACAGATTATTATATTTACAATAATTCCTATGAAATTCTTAATAGGTGGGGACATGATTTTCTCGGCAATAAAATCGCGGTAAAAGGATTGACGAATCATTATGAGACAAAATTAATTGGCGTACACAACTTTGAGAATATTGAATTAGCGCTTGCCGTTTCTCGATTGTTTAATATCTCTGAAAACGAGTATTTTCAGAGTGTAAAATCATTTCAACCTCTTCCTCATCGGTTAGAAAACATTGGCACATTCCATGAAATTACTTTTTTTGATGATGCAATTTCGACGACCCCTGAATCAACAATTGCCGCATTGAATGCGATTGAAAATGTTGAAACAATATTTCTGGGAGGTGAAGATCGTGGGTATGATTTTCATCAATTAGGTGTAGAACTTCAAAAATATCACATACAAAACATTGTTTTGTTTCCTGATACTGGAGCTAAAATAGAATTAATTATAAATGAGCTTAATGATTATCATCCAAGAATATTACATACTTCAGAAATGAAAGATGCGGTGGAATTTGCATACAAATATACAAAAAGTCACTCGAATTGCCTTCTTTCAACTGCATCGCCAAGCTATTCTATATGGAAAAATTTTATTGAAAAGGGGACACTGTTTCAAACATTTGTTAAACAATATGCGCAGGAAAACCAGAATCCGAAATCTTCGAGCTGATAAAAAATCACTTCCCACAACAATATTACTTGTGTCGCTTGCTATTGTTTTTTCGTTGATCGGGCTTATTTTTGTATTTGAAGCATCATCAATTCGTGCTCTTCAAGCGACGGGAGATAGTTTTCATTTTCTCAAATTGCAGCTTCGTTGGATTGGATTGGGAATTGTTGCAATGATTTTTTTCTCTGTTTACAACTATAAACAACTGTATTATTTTGCATTTCCGTTGATGGCCGGAGTTATCATTCTTCTCCTAGTCGTTCTCATTCCATCAATCGGTCAGCAAGTGGGAGGAGCTCGTCGCTGGATTGACCTAGGGATTATCACCATTCAACCAACGGAATTTGCGAAGCTTGCGGCAATTATCTATCTTGCATCGTGGTTTAGTAAAAAGGAGAAAAACCGCTTTACTCCATTCCTTATACTGACGGGATTTTTAATGGGTCTTATTTTACTCCAACCAGATATGGGAACAGCCATTATTATTTTTGCACTAAGCGTCATAATGTACTTTCTTGCAGGACAGCAGTTACAATATCTTCTTGGGTTAATTCCAATTTCAATCGGTGGATTTATCGCGCTCATTTTTGCTGCGCCGTATAGACTTCGTCGGTTAACTGCCTTTCTCAATCCTTCTGAGGATCCGCTTGGGGTAGGTTTTCATATCAATCAAATACTTATCTCTCTTTCTGAAGGAGGATTTACGGGACGAGGTTTTGGCGCATCTCGGCAAAAGTATTTATTTCTTCCGGAAGCTCATACGGATTCAATATTTGCCATTATGGGAGAAGAACTTGGGTTTGTTGGTGGAGTACTGATTATTTTTTTCTATGTTGTCTTGCTTTTTAAATTATATGAAATATATAATGCAACGTCAGACCATTTTGGGAAGCTTTTGATAGGTGGAATATTTACTTTTTTTGGACTTCAGGTAATGATTAATCTGGGAGGCATGGTTAATCTGATGCCACTTACTGGAGTTACTCTCCCATTTTTGTCATATGGAGGATCTTCAATGATCACCTCCTTTATGCTGTTGGGAGTTGCAATAAACGTTGCACGACAGGCAAAGCTTTCGAAGAATTGATACAATAGTATATGCACGCCATAAAGAAAATCATTATTACGGGAGGTCATCCCGCACCGGCACTCGCGATCATAGATCAGTTGAAAAAAGATCATCCTCCTGTAGAGATCGTTTTTGTGGGACGAAAATATAATAATGCGCAAGAGAAATCTGAAAGTTTTGAGTATCAAGAAATAAATAAACGTTCAATTCAGTTTATTAACCTTGATGCTGGACGGGTTACGAGAGTGTTTTCTTTGCAATCATTATTAAACATATTACGTATTCCATTTGGATTTGTTCATGCATTAGTTATTCTTATGCAACAGAAGCCAAATGTCATTCTTACCTTTGGAGGATACTTGAGTTTACCCATGGCATTTATTGGATACCTTTTTGGCATTCCAGTCTATATTCACGAACAAACCATTCGACCAGGATCAGCAAATAAAATCATCTCTTATCTTGCAAAAAAAATATTTATCTCTTTCGAACAATCAATAAAGTTTTTTCCTTCAGATAAAAGCATTCTGACGGGAAATCCGGTGAGAACAAGTATATTTGAAGATAATCATGGAACAATAGTGAGAGATGAGTCAGTACCATGCATCTATATTACCGGTGGATCCTTGGGGTCACATGCAATAAATATTCTTTTTGAAAATATTGTTCCAAAGCTTCTTGAGAAGTACTGCATCGTTCATCAAACAGGCAATGTTGAAGCATATGGTGATTTCAATCTACTGAATGATTTAAAGAAATCTCTTCCATCAAATCTGCAGAAAAGATATATTTTGAAAACTCATATTTCAAACGAAGATATTGGAGCGGTGTATAAAGCGGCAGATCTTGTTGTCGGTCGATCAGGAGCAAATACGTGTTTTGAGCTTGTTGCGTTACATAAACCAGCACTTCTCATTCCGCTGCCGTGGTCAGCATATGATGAACAGCAAAAGCAAGCCGCACTTCTTTCATCGTTTGGTGCCGCAGAGCTTTTTGATCAATATGATTCAAGTATGGATCTGCTAGAACTTATTTATAAAATGATGGATAATATAAAGGTCTATGAAGAAGCGTATCAAAAAATTTCTGGAATTTATAAATCCGATGCAGTTTCCCGCATTATCACTGAAATTTTTTCTTAAAAAAATATACTTTTTCCTCTTCATTATTTCTCTGGGAGTTTGGATTGTTCTTTTTCACTCCATAGACAATGAGTATAGAGTTAGGACTATAACCGTAATCGGAAAATCGGATGCGGAAAGCGTTATCGGTACAACAGCACTCCTTAACAAAAATATATGGTTTATTGATGAAATTAAAGCGAGAGAAGTGATCAATAAAATAAATCCTTTCTATGAAATAACGAAGATCCAAAAGGAGTATCCAAGCACGCTTTCAATATCTGTTCGTCGTCTCTATCCATCAGCTTATCTTGATGTTGGAAATGGATTCCTATTATTGAGCAAAGAAGGTAACATTCTTCAAAAGGATCGCATTCTTTCGCGTGATTCTATTCCAATTATTACCTATTATCAAGACATTCCTTATTCAGGATATCACGCAGGAGATATCATTGATAAAAAAGACATTCGTGACGTACTGTATTATATTGAGGTGGTAGAACGTGCAAAGGAGAAGGTTATTCGTATTGATATTGCTGGATATCATATGCTAGGATTATATACAGATGACCATGAATATTTATTTTCATCAGAAAAAGAACGTGAGCTTCAGTTGTATCAATTTGAAGAAGCTATAAAGCAATTTCAGATACAAGGAATTACGTATTCAAGAATTGATTTTAGATTTGACAAACCAGTGGTTAAATTTTGAACATTTTAAACCAATTAACTCATTAATATTTGATATCATTACTTCATGGCTGAGTCATTAATCTGTGGAATAGATATTGGAAGTACAAAAGTTGCAACCATTGTTGGTATTTCTTCAGAAGACTCAGATGAAATACGCATAATTGGGTTTAATGCAGCCCCTACGCGAGGAGTAAAAAAAGGGTTAATTGTCGATATTGATCAAGCATCAGCCTCAGTTGAAAAAAGTACTGAAAAAGCAGAACGAATGGCAGGACATCAGATAAAGGAAGCTTTCGTGACGGTCGGAGGTCCGCACATATCGTCAATAAACTCTCATGGAATTGTAGCGGTGGCAAATCCGCAGTTTGAAGTGGTGGAAGAGGATGTGCTTCGAGTGATTGATGCAGCACGTGCAATATCTCTTTCAAATACCCGGCAGATCATTGAAGTTACCCCAAGAGAATATAGCGTTGATGGTCAGGGTGGAATTAACAATCCAATTGGGATGAGTGGGGTTAGGCTTGAAGTTGATACTCATATTATCACGGCATCAGCCACAAATCTCAAAAACATCGATAAAGTTCTCAATGATCTTGGCGTCAAAAATTTAGGATATATTTTTTCAGGAGTTGCCGCAGCAGATTCGGTCTTAACCGATACTGAAAAGGATCTTGGTGTTGCGCTTGTAGATATTGGTGGGGGAAAAATTGATATTTGCATTTATGTTGAAGGGGCATTGTCATATTCCTCCTCGATTCCAATTGGAGCTCGTCACATAAGCAATGATTTGGCAGTTGGCCTTCGTGTCTCTCTTGACTCTGCAGAAAAAATCAAATTATACCTCAGCAACAACAAGCAAAAAGTTGAAGAAGCGATGAAAAAAAAGGATAAAGATTTCTTAAGTTCAGCAAAAATGAATATTCCAGAAAAACTGCCTGATGCAACACCTCGTGAAATAGTTGATGGCATCATTGGCCCGAGAATAGAAGAGATTTTTTCATACATTAAAGAAGAGATCGTGAAAAGTGAGTTTGAAAAGCATATTCCGTCGGGACTTGTTATTACTGGTGGAGGCGCTTTGACCATTGGAATGGTCGAACAAGGTAAACGTATCGTTCGCCTTCCAATTCGGATTGGTATACCTGATAAAGCCTCTGGTTTAGTCGACGAAGTGATGAATCCCATGTATGCATCAACTCTGGGGCTTGTCTATTATGGCGGTAAGCAAATGTTTAGTGATGATACTTCGTATAAAGATTTTAATTCAATTCTGAAAAACTTCTCAATGAATGATATAATTTCGAAAGTCAAAAAACTGTTCAAACAGTTTTTACCATAATCATAAATGGGGATTATGAATCCTTGCTAGTGACAAATTGATATTTCGTAGTATCATATAGTCATAATTGAGAA
>PFOB01000029.1 GCA_002792315.1 Candidatus Roizmanbacteria bacterium CG_4_10_14_0_2_um_filter_39_13
AAAATGCCATATGCGCCTGCTCCTCCCCCGTAAAGTGGTCCTCCTATCCAGTTTGCTGTTGAAGCGTAGATATTGCTCATCGTATTGTTTGAAATAGTTACGCTTGATATCGTCATTGAACCACCTGAATTACCTAGATAAACGCCTTTTGCGCTACTGCCAGCAGAACCAGCATGTAACATACTGGTATTTCCAATATTAAAAATGGTGTTGCCACTGATAGTGATGCCAGATACATCCGCGGCCGAACTGACAATCCCGATCGCTTGTGCAGAACCGCTTGCAAGCGCTGTGCCTATGTCATGAATTGTGTTGTTAGTAATAGTAAGATTGCTGTAATCGGTTGCGATGATTCCATATCCAACGCTTGGATTTGTGATATTAAAACCATCAATGGTTACGCCGTTATGACTGATTGTGATCTTACCCTGAAGATTTGTACCTGCGACTCCCTGTAAAGTTAAATCTTTTGTAACGATCACATTTTCAACATAATTTCCTGCTGAGACGTTAATAGTATCTCCATCAACCGTGACCAGATTATCTATTGCTTCTTGGATAGTGGCATAACATGTCCCAGATGCATACACGCCTCCGGTGCAATCTGTGGCGGGACTAAGGGTTACCACAAAAATCGTCATATGATCCAGACTTTCTACAGAAACTGATGTATCTGTTTTTGTGAGGGTATTTTCCACTTTTTCAGCAGAACCGATATCTGAAATATCTTCTGCAAATTTTACCTCGACGGTTTTTCCCCTTGAAGATTCTGGGATAGGAAGAGAAAGATTATAACTAAAATCGCCATCCTTCATATCCGATGTTATGTCGTATGCTTTTTCTGATAATGAACCGGTTTGTTTGATTTGATCTTCTGTGAGTGTAATTTCTTCAATTTTTATATTACCTGAAGTGCTAGGGAGCTTTGTAAAAGTTAATTTAACCTGACTATTTTGAGGGGCGATATATTCTTTATTTAGTTCTACATTTTCAAAAGTCCATGGCGATGGAGCGGGGGTTACCTCAGAACTTGGTGCTGGAGATTCTGTAGTTATTGAGGTAGGACTGGGATTTTTTGTTGGACTTGGGGAAGGAGACTCAAATAGTGAAGGTGTGGGGGTTACCTCAGAACTTGGTACTGGTGATGTTTCTGTCGGACTTGGGGAAGGAGACTCAATTGGTATAGGAGTAGGTGTTACATCCTGTGCATAGGCTATGGGAATATAAATAGCAACCTGGTAAAAAACCAAAAGGTTGATTAATAAAAGAGATAAAAACTTTTTAAATAATTTCATTACATCTTATAAAGGTATCCTATAAACTGAATACAGTCTATCTTAACATTCAGAGTTTATCAATTGATAAACTCTGGCTTGTTCATTTCACAATTTTTCTGAACCCACTCAACATCTACTTCCTCACTTTCTATTCTCTCCCTCTTAATGATACTCCTCGACGCAGAGCATCGGGTATCTTCTGTCATCCCCGACTCGATCGGGGATCCAGTCTGGATTCCCGTTTTCACGGGAATGACAATCGTGCGAGGAGAGAGCATCGGGGAATGAGACCCTGATTGGATTACAGAAGGAATGTTGGTAACTCGTTTATACGAATTATCACATCTTGACTTCGACTTCAACTCCTGCCGGAAGTTCCAAATGCATGAGCGAGTCAATGGTCTGATTCGTAGGATTCATGATATCAAGAAGTCTTTTGTGTATTTTCAAGCCAAAATGTTCTCTCGCATCCTTGTCGATAAACGGTGATTTATTTACCACATACACTTCCTTTTTTGTGGGAAGGGGCACCGGACCAATGACTGATGCTCCGGTCTTTACCGCTGAATCAACCAGCTTTTGACATGTCTCATCGATAAGTCGATGATCGTAGGCTTTTAATCGAATGCGAATTCTTCCTTTTGGCATATTTTAATGTGCAATGTACAATAAATTTGTAAAGGCGGGTTTCCCCGCCTTTACAAAATAGTTTTTTATTTAATGACTTTGGTTACAACTCCTGCACCTACGGTGTGTCCACCTTCGCGAATTGCGAATTTCAGACCTTCTTCGAGTGCAATTGGAGCAATGAGTTTTGCTTCAATTTTTATGTTGTCTCCTGGCATCACCATTTCGACACCTTCGGGAAGTTTAACTTCTCCGGTGACATCAGTTGTACGAATGTAGAACTGTGGGCGATATCCTTTAAAGAATGGAGTGTGACGTCCACCTTCTTCTTTTTTGAGAACATAAATTTCTGCTTCAAACTCAGTGTGAGGTTTTACTGAACCAGGTTTCACAATGACCTGTCCTCGTTGCACATCTTCCTTTTCGATTCCTCGAAGAAGAAGTCCGGTGTTGTCTCCTGCTCGTGCTTCATCAAGTGTTTTTCGGAACATTTCGATTCCCGTAACGACAGTCTTTCGTGAATCAACCAGTCCGACAATCTCAATTTCTTCATTTACTTTCAAGATTCCGCGTTCAACACGACCGGTGACGACTGTTCCTCGTCCTTGGATGGTGAAGACATCTTCAACTGGCATGAGAAACGGTTTTTCAATATCTCGAACCGGCTGTGGAATGTATTCATCCACTTTTGCCATAAGTTCTTCAATTGCCTTTACTGATTCTGGATCATCTTCAAGAGCTTTGAGCGAAGAGCCACGAATAACCGGGACTTCATCACCTGGATATTCATATTTCTTGAGAAGATCACGAACTTCCATCTCGACAAGATCGACAATCTCTTGATCCTGAACCATATCAATTTTGTTTAAATAAACGACAATTGCTGGTACATTGACCTGTTTTGCAAGAAGAATGTGTTCTCGAGTCTGAGGCATAGGTCCGTCAGGAGCTGATACGACAAGAATCGCACCGTCCATCTGTGCGGCACCAGTGATCATGTTTTTGATGTAATCTGCGTGTCCTGGCGCATCAATATGAGCATAGTGACGTTTTTCAGTCTCATATTCAGTGTGTGAAATATTGATGGTGACTCCTCGTGCTCTCTCTTCAGGAGCTTTATCGATATCTTCATACTTCATTTCTTTCGCAAGTCCTTTTTTTGCAAGAACGTGATGAATTGCTGAAGTTGTGGTAGTTTTTCCATGGTCGACATGACCGATGGTACCGATGTTCAAATGTGGCTTGTTTCTGATGAATTTATCTGTTGCCATAAGTTAAATATAATTAATAAATAATAATTATATCGTTTCATTTAAGGTATCTCATCAGTAGAAGATCTCTAGCGGATATCGAGTGCGCAAAGGCCTTCTTCTGAAAAAACCGTATGAAACGATTAATTGAATAGCAAAAAGCTATTATAAATGATACCACAGAAAATACAAGTTTGTGTATCAATCGTACGGCAAATGATATAGTGGATTAGGCTAAAAGTCAAGGAGCAAGCTATGCTACAATAGTGAAGCTATGATCACTGACCCGATTAAACTCAACTCCTCTCAAGTTCAGGCGATTGAATGGAATAAAAGCCCGCTTCTCATTGTCGCAGGTGCGGGAACCGGAAAAACAACGACACTCGTTGAGAAGATTAAATACTTAATAAATCAGAAGCTTGCACGACCAGAAGAAATACTCTGTCTCACCTTTACTGAGAAAGCAGCATACGAGATGGAAGAGCGCGTTGATCGTGCGATGCCGTATGGATTTTTCCAGATGTGGATTTCGACATTTCATGCATTTGCAGATGACGTGCTCCGAGACGAACTTCATCACGTGGGAATGAATGCTTCATATACTCTTATGTCTCAAGCACAGTCGGTTCTTTTTTTGCGAAACAACCTATTTAATCTGAGCCTCAAATACTTCCGCCCCGTAAGCAATCCAAACAAATTCATAACCGGACTCCTTCAACACTTTTCTCGTCTTCAGGATGAAGATATATCTCCTGAGGATTATGAAGCATGGGTTGCAAAACAATCTCGATCAAAAAAATCACTTTTGAAAGATGAAGAATTTGAGCAGATACAAGAGCTTTCTTTTGCCTACAGAACGTATCAAAAAATCAAAATTGAACATGATGTCATGGATTTTGGCGATCTCATTTTTTATTTGAATAATCTGTTTCGTAAACGACCAAATGTTCTTGCGCAATATCAGCAAAAATTTAAATACACCCTCGTTGATGAATTCCAAGATACCAATATCGCACAATACGAGATGATCAAATTGCTCTGTCCACCGAAGAAAAATCCACATTTGACGGTGGTTGGCGATGACTCTCAAGCAATCTACAAATTTCGTGGTGCATCGGTTTCAAACATTCTTACCTTCATGGATGACTATAAAAAGGCAAAGCAGTTGAGCTTGGTGGACAATTATCGATCAAATCAAACCGTACTCGATCATGCATACAAGCTCATACAGAATAACAATCCAGATACGCTCGAAGCCAAACTCAGTATCTCAAAAGAGCTAAAAAGCCATGCAAAAAATGTCAAAGACGCAGTTACATTTAATCTTTTCTCGCACGGAGATAATGAAGCAGATTGGATTGTTTCAAAAATTATTCAAATGAAAAAAAAGCATGATTATGAATTTCAAGATTTTGCCATTCTCGTTCGGGCAAATAATCATAGCGATTCAGTGATAAGTTCGCTCAAACGCGAGGGACTTCCCTTTCAGTTTTTGGGTCCAGGAACTCTTTTTAAACAACCGGAAGTCAAAGATATCATTGCGTACCTCAATCTCCTTGCTGATTTGAATGATACCGTCTCGATGTTCCGCGTCTTGAGTATGGATATTTTCCAAAATGATGCAGAGGATCTTGTACTCCTCATGTCTTTTGCAAAAAAAATATCTCTGAGTTTGTATCAGGCAATTGATACATACCTCTCCTTTGAAGTTGACGAATGGCATCAGAAAAATAATGCGCACTTTAAAGAACATCTTCCTTTGATCAAAGAAACTACCAAGAAAAAACTAATACCAATCATGCGAATGATCAAAAAGCATCTTGGTCAAATCAAGCATGATACGGCAGGTGAAATCTTATTTTCATTTCTTGAGGATACTCAATATCTTGAAAAGTTAAGTAATCCAACGTCGGAGCTTGAAGAAAAGCAAACGCTCA
>PFOB01000054.1 GCA_002792315.1 Candidatus Roizmanbacteria bacterium CG_4_10_14_0_2_um_filter_39_13
TATATATTGCATTTAAAAATAAAAGCGCAATAAATATTCACATCCTTTCAGCTTTAGCTTTATTCATGGTAAGTTTCATGTTTTATTCTGGATATTCTGCTGAGTATTATCTTTTGGGGTTTCTTATTCTTTTCAGTATTGTTGTCGGCGTTGTCGTATCAAAAGTAAACAACATCATATTATTTCTTGCTTTATCGTTTTTTATCTTTTTCAATGGGTATACAGTACTAGCTTCAAACCAAGAGCAATATGGATTGATAACACGAAAAAAACTAATTCAATCTATGATGAATACCGTTGGCGACAAACCATTCTCACTTGAAGTGTATGGAACAGACCCACGAAAATATCATCCGTATGGTGGGTGGCGATACTTATTTAAGACATATGGAGCTACACCTGTTCAAAGTTTTGCTGATGAATTTTTTGGGTGGATATATCCTGATGAAATAAGTGATACGAAGCCAGATTACAAAATAGTTGTCACAGATTCAAAGGAATTTGAATTAAAAAATGAAAGCTTGCAAACATTTCATGAAGGAGTATTCAACGGACATATCTTCAAAGAACCAGATCGTTAATTATTTTGGAATATATACGAATGATACGGTCCATTTGAAAATGTAGCAATGGGTTCCTCTTCAAATGTTGGCTCAACCGTATCTGCAACGATCACCTTCAATTCTGGAATTTCTTCAGAAATTTCATCAAGATATATCCAACCAAGGATAGGGTCGACATTGCTTTTTGTGGGAGTCTTACCATAGTATTTAAAAATATACCTCCATCCAGCATAGGCAAATTCTGGCTTTGGAAGCTCTCCAATTGTCTCAAGAGCAAAGCTTTTGTCGCCTACTCCTTGCATTGTTTTTTCTACAAGCCGTGCCCGGGTAAGCAATCCATATTTATCTGATAGCGTCACAGTCGTTGCAATGTTTGCAACGATAAACACTGCCAAAATTGGATAAGACAATTTTTGGGGCATTGAATTCAACCCATATGCAATAGCTATTGCCATGAGTGTAAGAATACTCATCAAATAATATTCTGGATTGTAGCTTGGGTAGAGGATAAAGGCAAGTAAAATGGTAATAATTGATATCGAGAATATTTCGGATCCCTCATTTTTGTTTTTATATAAGAAATAAAATAAAGCAAGAAATGAAATTGAAGCTAAAACAATATTCCCGCGCGTTTGATCATGATGAGACTCAAGAACTACTTCATCCTGAGGATTTGAATACAGTTTTATATACCAAAGACGTCCGAAAGATGAGGAAATTTCACCAAGATGACTTACCATATTTGGCATATTGATTGTATTGAGGGCAGCCCTTTGCTTTCCGGTAATAGTCCGCATTGGCATCATAAGATTGTCAAAATTGTGGACTACATCAAAAACAATTAAGGGAGAAGTCACAATTAAATACACAATACACGCCAATAATGCGGCTTTCATATTTGTTTTCAAAGTTTGTTTCTTAAAACTTACATAAACTACATACAACGTGGGGACCATAAATAACACCATGGTGAGATGAGTATGAAAAGCAGCACCAATCAGTCCTGCGGTCAAAATCAGCCAATTGGGATTTTTTTTTGCTTTAATGAGGCTAAATACCATCCATATGGTTATAAATGGAATCGGAGTTGGATTCCAAAATCTCCGATCATTAAGATTAATCAGTGTTGAACATCCGTATATGATTGCTGCATATAAACCAATTTTATTTGAAAAAAATGTACGAGCTACGTAATAAATACTTGCAGTTGTTGCAAGACCAAGAAGTGAGGCAAACCATGCAAGCGAAGCAGGATCACCATTTGATATTTTAAACAATAGAGCATTTATATATGTGAAGCCTGGTCCAAGGTAATAATAGATATTCGCCGCACTGACTCCAATCCAGATTGGATGGAAGTTCTTGATTTGCTCCCAAGCGAGAAAAGCTTGATGTTCTTCACTAAAAGTGAAATTGAAAAGCTCCGCAACTTTCCATGTTCGAAGGAGAATAATAGTCCCTATGATTACCCAGACACCTTTCTTAGTATTTAATAAAGAAAAAAGATTTTTAAACATTTTACGAGCCATATATTACGATATTAAACATTATAATATAAACATCATACGCATTTATGTCTAAATCAATCACCGCAATCATCCCTGCCTATAATGAAGATCACAATATTGAACGGTGTATAAAAAGCCTTTTGTGGTGTGATAAAGTCCAGGTTCTTTGGATGGGGGATGATAAAACAGGAAAGATCGCCAAAAACCTTGGGGCAGACGTGATTGAACTGAATAAAAGTACAGATCCAAACTTTATCTCCGTACAAAAAAATATTAATTGGGCGATAGACCATGCAACAACAGACTGGATGATTCGCGTTGATGCTGATGAAGTAGTGACTGAGGAATTGAAAAAAGAAATTATGTCAATACTCAATTCTCAAGGTTCAATTTCCACTGAAAGTTCTCTTGTTGCTTATGGCGCTCCTCGGAGCCAATATTTCATGGGTGAATTCTTGAAAGGTGGCGACTGGGCATATGACCGACTGGTGCGCCTTTTTAAACCAAAATATGCACGGTTTAACCCAATAGTTGAAGTTCATGAACAATTCAAAGTTGATGGACAAATTGGATACTTGAAAAATCCTCTTCTTCATTATTCTCACCCAACACTAAGCGACGCTATTTCCAAATTCAATGTATATACGACAATGGAGGCAAAGCAATTGCATGAATCCTATCAAACTGCTTTCATAAAAATGATTTTCCAACCTGCATACGTTTTTGCTCGGTGGATGATCTGGCACAAAGGATATAAAGATGGTACGCGGGGAGTAATCGCAGGATTTTTGAGGGGATTTTATGACTTTTTACTGTATGCAAAATATTTAATTCTTATTACTAAATAACACATCATTTATCATTCCTAAACTATAAAAAAATTTATAGTAAATGTATGAAAAAAGTATCATTCTACTCAGTTTATTCATCTCTTCTTTTGCAATAATTCACCAAATCAAGTATGCAGCAGGCAAAAAAATACCAATGATCAAGTATGGGTCACCAATTGTATAACGTTGGGAAGACTACTCAGAAAAAGAAAACATGAGATCTAGACAACCAGTTTGGACAAATTATTTCTGTCCGATTCTTCTATTGCTCAGAGCAGAAAGAAAGAGTACCTTTACCACATTCACGACCATACATCGAAGCTACGAAATGAGATGAGGTTATTGGCTTATTCACTGCGTTTCTTGCTGCAGTCATTATCTTCAATCCATTGCCGAAAAGAATATTAACATATACTTGGGAAATTTTGTCAGGAAGTGCACCCAACGTCACCGATGCATGAAACTGTGTCCAAAAATAGTAGGCATCACCCGCTGGATCACTAGCACTACTGTCACACTCATCAAAATGAGTCATTTTATTTGTCCAAAAACTAGTATCTGAAAGCCCGAAAGGTATATCAGGATACAATCTGCTATCTGCTGCTCTGGCACCGATTCGATGAGCAAGATACCCAACATGAGAAGCTCCACAAATATTTCCCTTGGCAATTATTAACAATTGTTCAAGTTGCTTAGGAACGGTAAGAGGCCTCGGAGATTGCAAAACATACTCCATATACCTTTGGATATCGCATGAAGGTGGATGGGAATCTGAGATGACTGGACCATTATGATCATCAAAAAACTGTATTGTAGATGCTATAAGAACATGAGGATTGTACGGCTGATTGTCCCAATATTGCACAGGCTTTATATATCTCGAAGGAAATCTTTCAATAACCTCAATCACCTGTGGAAATAATTCTTCGTTGTACGGAGGCTGCAAAGGAGATTTATTGTTATCATATGTCTCCCTTGATTTGTCTTGAGCAGTAAATCCATTTCCTCGAAAAAGCGAGGTGGCACTCTTTTCGAGAAGCAATAGAGCTTCTTTTTTGCTACACATTAAATGTGTATTATACAATAAAACATCCAAAAGGTGATGTGTCTGAAGAACAATAAATGGAGTGGCACTTAAATCTATGACTATGTGATGGAGAGCTTTATGATTGGCAAACCTTCCTCACCCCAACAACCAAAGTAAGTCCCAGAGGAACCCCTCCCAGCATCTCTTCAAGTCGAAGTATCTTGTCGAGAATAGTACGAATTGATCTACTTAAAAGAGAATTGCTGTATCTCATATTTTCATTAATGGGCTTATGGAGGATTTTTTCAAACAGAAAGTACAGATAAAATCCGACAATATTCCATTGTGTGGCAAAGACGACGTGGTATCCGACGCTGTCATCCTCGCGAATGCGGGGATCCATGGATTCCCGATCAAGGTCGGGAATGACAGAAGAACAAATTGCATTCTCAATTTTCTCAAGTAATACCTTCATATCATATCTCCTATAATGCCCCCATTTTTCATCACGTTTTCCGTAGAGAAATGAATGTGCCGGTACGGTAATAATCATCAATCCATCAGGCTTGACAAACGACCACAGGTTTTTGATCGCCAGCACATCGTCTCTGATATGTTCAATAACATCACTTGCCATCACCACGTCGTACTCTTGTTTTCCAGTGAGTTTGGTTATATCTCCTTGTGTAATATTTTCATGTGTTAATATCGGGTCACGCTTCATATTCTGAACGTTCTGTTTTTCCAGCTCAAATCCAGCAACTTTAAACCCTTTTGCCTTAAAAAACTTCAGGAAAAGTCCATTACCCGCCCCAACATCAAGAAATCGCTTGTCCTGCGAATCCAAAGGGGAAGTGTCGTCATGCCGAACTTGTTTCGGCGTCTTTTTTTTAGATCCTGAAATGAATTCAGGATGACAAAATGTAATTTTACGATAAATAAACCGAGCCAGATTCGTGATCCTGAGATCATACGAGGTCGAGGAGAGGTGCTCTTGCTGTGAATTGAGATCTTTATCAGCTTTCATATGTGGCTCCAATTTTACAAAAGATTTGCAGTATAATCTACTCCATGACAGACTCTGAACCCATTCCATACAGTTCGATAACTCACGAAAAGTTGTCCTTAATCCCGGATCGTCGAAAAGAATTTTATACCAGAGATACATTACCCAAAGCAGATGTAATTCTCAGGGCTCTCTATCAAAAAGAAGAGCTAGACAAAAATATTAAACCAGGTGAAATAGAACGAGCGAAAAGTGACCATAAAAAATTTATTGGATTGGCGAATCTTGAAATCGAAAAACTAGTAGACGATTGCATCGATGAAATGGATACATACGAGACGATTTCTAGAGAACCACCTGAAGAACGGTTGAGAAAAATCAGACTAATCGCACATGATACTGACCTCGTAGTTGTGTATTCTGCACCAGGAGATTATTACCATGACAGAAAAAAGGATAGATATCAGAATGATCCTGCCATGGTTGCTGCAGACCGATTGAGGGATGACCAGGCTGCAATACTAGCAATTGTCATAGCTGGAATTAGAGAAAATTGGTCTGATCATGACCTGCTACTTTTCTTAGAAAAACATGTTCTAACAAATGATGATCCCATTTTAAACAATTTAAAGGAAGATGCTAGGCAAGCCGTTGCAAAACATAAAATCCGGATTGTGTATACAGGCCGCGAAGATGAAGTTGCCGTGGTGGAAAGAATTCGTAAAAAAAAGAATTTATTTATTCCAGGAGAATGTATCGATATATTACCACCAGAAAACATAGACAATACTGTAGACCAAACCAAAGAACTTGGAGCATATCTAAAGAAAAATCTTGCAAAAGGTGAAAAATTTATCGTCCCGATGAACCTACAAGGAGGTAGGAGTATGCGGATGGCAAATGAATTTGGCATGATACCAGAACATACCCACGCAATTGTATTTGCGATGCCAACAATGGTTGGACCAGATGCAATAAACTATCGAACCGGTGAAATAAAAGGAACCGTATATCGAGTATTGACCGGAGACGCATCTTTTGAACCTGCACCTCACATAATAATTTAAGAAGAAAAAATCCCAAAAATAGATCAAATTGGGCTAACAATATACTTCATACTACATACTCTTCTTCTTGTATCTCTGGATATCTGCATCAACCATGATCTTGACGAGTTCTTCAAAGGTGACTTTTGGTTTCCATCCGAGCTTCTTGGTGACTTTATCAAGTCGTCCGCGCAAATGGGGGACTTCAGCTGGTCGCTGATATCGCGGATCAATTTTGACATATTGTTTATAGTCTTCGATGCCTGCAGCTTTAAACGCAGCTTCGACAAAATCTCGGACACTATGAGTTTCACCGGTTGCCACCACATAATCATCAGGATCATCTTGCTGGAGCATCAGATACATCGCTTCAACATAGTCTCCGGCAAATCCCCAGTCACGTTTTGGATCAAGATTTCCTAGGTGAATATCTTCGGCAAGTCCAAGCTTTATTTTTGCGATGCCATCGGTGATTTTTCGGGTGACAAACTCTATGCCTCGAAGAGGTGACTCGTGATTGAAAAGTATCCCGTTTGCCGCAAACATATTGTATGATTCGCGGAAGTTTACCGTCATCCAGTATGCATACACTTTGGCGACTCCATACGGACTTCGAGGATGAAATGGTGTGTTTTCATCTTGATACCCATCATCATTTGAAAGGCCAAACATCTCAGAAGTTGATGCTTGATAAAATTTGGCCGTGGGGGAGAAAAATTTGATTGCATTTAAAAGTGAAAGCACGCCAAGCGCGTTTACTTCAGTGGTAAGCTTTGCTTGTTGCCATGAAGCTCCGACAAATGACTGCGCCGCAAGATTGTACACTTCCTCAGGTCGAATTGATTTTATTACATTAATAAGTGATGCTTCGTCGGTCATATCGCCATCCACATACTCAATCTGATCCTGGATTCCCAAATATTCAAGGTTTGAGAATGTAGGATTCGAGTATCTGCGGATAAGCCCATACACTTTATAGTCTTTTTCAAGAAGGAGTTTCGCAAGATATGGTCCATCTTGGCCTAATATTCCCGTGACGAGTGCTGATTTTTTCATGATATGTGTAAACTACGTAACTCAATCATTATATCAGTCTCGTGTCAATTTTGAAGAGAATTACTTTCTTTCGGTTCCCGGAAATCTTGGCCCTTCTATTGAGGTAGTTATCTCATGGAGTGCCTCCACGTCAAAATCATGCCAATCATCGAGAAATGCTATTTTGTCACCTAAATTAGTTGCTAAAGCATGCTCTTTCTCTTCAGAAAGATGTTCACTTCGACGAATAAATACTTTTGGAATCCCCGTATTCAATGCAAAATTTGCATCAGAACCGGAGTCGCCAAACATTGCAACTGGCGTAGGGTTAATTCTTCGCATTCCTCTCATAAGCTCAACAGTATGCTCAAGTGGTTCTGGATCTGGCTTTGGTTTTTTCACCATATCTCCGGCTACTACCATGTCGTAATCTGCCGTGATCGAACCATCTGGGTGACGATGTACCAGTCCAAGCTGTCCCAATACTTCACGAGCATAAGACAAAGATCCTGAGGTAACAATCCCTATTGAATACCCAGCATCATGAATTCGTCGTAAAAGGTCAACTGCTCCTGGAATTTCCTTCACGCCATATTCCTTCACAATTTCTACCCCAAGTGAGTTTCTTGAAGTTTCAAGAAGTCGTGCCCATTGATCAAGCTGATCCTCTTGTGGTAATGAATTCCAATCACCTTTCATCTTATCAAAATCTTCTTTTTTGACGCCAAGTTTTAAAATCAATGCTTCATCTGCTGTAAACGGAGACATCTCAAGTCCATCGATATTTTGCATAAAATGCTTGACAACTTCCAGGGGACGAATACCTACTCCAGGGCGCTCTTGTTCGGTGATGAATCGCGCATCAAGATTTGAATCTTCAAATTTTTTCCACACTACTCCCCAAGGGGCAAGAAGTGCATTCCATGTTCGTGCCATAATGTGATCTTCTGCATCATGTAAGGTATCATCACAGTCGACCATTACCATTGGTTTTTCGGTATATAATGGAAGAGCAGGAGGTTGAAAAGTTTGTGAATCCATAGTAAAGAAATATAAATAATATCAAAACCTATAGTACCAAATAATCTTGACAAAGTCAAGTATGATAGTATATGATTATGAATCATAATATGGCAACTGAAGCATCACGAATCGGTTTTTTAGACGTTCAAATTTACGAAAATGGACGAAGATCTGCCCATGTAGACTTTTCTCATACTGAAGTTGAATATCAGAGAAATCCACCACCAGGAGTAGGAATTGTCCAGATGAGACAATGGGGGTCGTGCACAAGCGAAATTGGCTATTACATGGGGAGTGGAGATGTACCTTCGAGGTTTATGCAAGACTCTGCAAATGAACATAAGCTGCATCAATATTTACCTCGCACTCTTGCAGCAGGATTTACGAGTGATCCTGCAGACATTCAAAGAATCATGGTTGGGGCACCATTTCATGAAGGGTGGGGGATCATTGAAGACCTGCTTGAAGACCACCAGCGACCCAACGTACCAGTACAAATGTATGTACCAACAAACGGCTCTGGACCGGTACATCTTGAGCGCCGAATTGTACCAATGAATTTCCAATCAGGTTTTCGCTCAGGAAGTATGGCGGTTCTTAATCCAGCATATTTGTGCGACTGGCATTCGAGCGCAGAACATATTGACCCAAGTACGGGATGGCCAGAACAATGTAATAGAAATACTCATCCCCATGGAAACTTACCCAAAGCTACTCGCGGACATACTGAAGCAATCGGAACCGCAACTTCTGGAAAGATGCCAATGATGTTAGATTCGCTCACTCCAATTCCGCACTATCTTGAAGAATTTATTCTAACAGATCCGCTTCGTCGCGGAATTCTTGCAACAAGTCTCGAACCGCTTGCGTGTGTATATCAAGCTCACGGACCCTTGCTCCAGAGAGGTGAAGTTCCAGGAAGTATTGCCGTTATTGGAGATGGACCAAACTCATTATTAATGATGCAGTTTTACCAAATGTATGCTCCTGATGCTAGCATTGTTGTAGTAGGTAAAAACCGTGAAAAGCTTGATGCAATCCAAAGAGTGAACCCCGATCAAATCAGGACAGTTATAACAGACGGAAGAGCTGAAAAGGAAGGATATGACGATTTGTCATATGCCTTATCTGAAGCTACAGGATCGAACAGGGCCGATTTAGTTATTCCTACCGTTGCTTTACCAAGGGAGACTATTGAGCCATTTGTAAAAGATGAGGGAATGGTTGTCTGGTGGGCAGCAAGTGTATCAGAAAATGTGGCAGAGGATTCAGGCTCGAAGACACGGCCCTATCGTGAATTTCATTCGTATGGCGGTGCTCCTCGAGCGGAAATTTCAGCAGCTGCTGGGTACGAATGGCTATTGAAAGAAAGACCTGATGCGCTTGAACCGTTATTTAACTATCCAGGAATATATCATTCCGAAATGAGTCAAAAAGGAGCAACAGATGTGCAGACATGGCTTAATAATGGAGGACGATTTATTCATCCTGAAAATGGATTATCTGCAAAGCTAGTGGTAAGTGTTTAATTTTGGCTTTTTGCAAAACGGAGAGCTGCACGAACCGGCTCTTCTCTTGGGGACACAAATGTCACTTTTTTATTCCATTTATGCACACGCTTTGTCAGTTCTTCGATCATCGGAAAATCCATAGTAAACATCCCACCGACCATCACTACTTTTAATAGCCCTTTTATTTTGCATCGTTTTGCAGCTGTTTTTATGGAAAGATCTACCTCATCAATCATTTCATTGAGTATCCTGAATGCGACCTTGTCACCTTTTTTGGCTGCATCAATCACATAGGGGGCAAGAGACGCAATTCGAGGACTGTCTGTAGAATTTCTGATAACCAAAGATACATCCTCAAAAGAATCAAGTTGATATGCTTCGATTATATTTTCAAGAAGAACTGTTTTGGGTCCCCTTCCATCGTATGCGCGTGTTGCGGCGATAATTGCTTGTATTCCGAGTTCATAACCGCCCGTTTCACCCAGGAGATGATTCCAGCCACTTACCAAGACTTCATTTCCATCGAGATCAAGACCCCATGCAGCCGAACCAGTGCCAGCAATTACTACAATTCCGTCACCCTTTGGAAGACCAGAATATAGAGCGATTCGAAGGTCATGATCAACTACTATTGAGTCTGCAGACTTGAGATAGGTAGAAAGTTTGAGTCGTTTTTGAATTTCCTTGAGCATCGCAGGTTTCCCCCCAGCCATACCGATATAAATACCACCAAAATCAGGCTTTTTTATATCAAATACTGCATTGTTTATAGCAGAAATAATATTTTCAACCGTGCGATTTGGTCCAACTGAAAGGGGATTTGCGGCACCCGAAAGACCTCGTCCAATAATTTTTCCGCTCTTATCAGACGCAAGTGCAACTGTTTTCGTTCCACCACAATCAAGTCCAACGAATATTTTCATAGTAGTAATAAACTTACTCCAATAAACTATTCCAGTCAGCTGCAAATTTCTTTAATCCTTCGTCAAGAAGTGTCCCTTCCGTTCTCACAATGTCATATTCTGAGATATTTTCTTTCAATTCCAGTTCTTGATATTCGATCGCCTTCAGTCCTTTTCTATCAACAACATATTCTGCACCCGGAATTTTCTTTCCCTCGGCAAGCCATTGTTCGATAGTTGTTAGAGGAATGGTAAGAATATCTGCGCCAAGTGCCAGAGATGCATACAAGTGATCCATGGTGCGAATTGATGCGGCAAGAATCTTTACGTGATTGGTGTCGACGTTTCGTTTTGCATTAAAAGCATCATACATTTTTCGGATATTTCCAACCAAGTCGACTCCGGCAAATCCACGATCGTCCCATCTCCCCATGAAGGGTGAGATAAAAGCCGGCTCTTGAGTTTTTTGTGTTGCAACATACACGGCAGCAGCTTGAGTCTGATCAAAGACAAGGGTCATATTTACTCGTCCGCCACATGCGATAAATTCTTGCGCAGCTTTGACTCCCGCATTGGTTGTTGGGAATTTAATGTTGATGTTTGAAGTCCATGCAGACATACTTTCTGCCTGCCGTAATAAGTCCTCCCATGTTGAATCCCAACTTGCATTTACTTCAACAGAAAGTGGTCCATCCATTTCCTCTCTTATTTCAAGGATGATTTTTTTATAAATATCCAAAAGTTCTGATTCGCTGAATTTTTTTCCATCAGTTAAAAATTTTGAAACTTCAGGATTTTTAACAACAAGCGACGGATTGGTGGTTTGACCATCAATTTTTCCAAGAAGGTTTATTGCTCTTCTTGTCTCTGCTGGATCGCCTGAGTCAAGAAAAACCATTGTGGTGGTGTTTGACATAAATAATATTGTAACATAAGACGAGTATGATGCTGTAATAATATTGCGCGATTAATTGATATACTTAAGCTTGAAATGGATATAGACACCCTCCAATCAATAAAACTCCGGTTTATCCAAGAACTCTTTCATGGGAAGCAGAGTCAAAAAACCTGCCTGCCATTTATCAGACATCAACTTTCAGAGCACTCCATCACAGATACTGATGAACTATTTCAAGTGATGGTTGTTGGCGGAAGTTTTTATCAAAAGGCTCTGATGAAAAAAACCACTGAGGCAATTGAGATGATCTCGCACAATGAAGGCACCCAGCCACCGTTTCTCTCCGAGCAAGCTCTGATGGATTTTTTATATGAGCACGTTGACCCACAGGTAAAAACCATTGCGCTCAATTTCGCGTATCCCATGATGCCGATAAATCGTGAGGGGAGACTTGACGGAAAACTTGTTTCCGGATCAAAAGAAAACACCTTTGAAGGACTGGTGGGACAGGTAGTAGGGAGGCAGATTGAGGAGTTCTTTGAAAAAAAATGTGCTCGGAAGGTCAATGTTTCTGCCGCAAATGATACGATTTGCCTCCTCTTGTCTGGATTGATGACACAACCATGGGAAAATCTTGCAGCGGGTGTAGTGGGCACCGGTTTAAACTTTGCTCTCTTTCTAGATGAGTTTACTGCGATAAATCTTGAAGCAGCTGAATTTAACAAATTTGAGCAATCTGATGCGGGTAAAATTATTGACCAAGCATCGGTTGCTCCCGGATCAGCTCTTATTGAAAAGGAGGTGTCAGGCGCATACCTTTATCATCACTTTAACATTGCCGCAGATAAACTTCATTTCAATGTTGAAAAAATTACCTCTACCAAAGAAATCGATGATTATGCAAAAAATGCAAATCATGAACTTTCGCTCCTTGCAAAAAAAACCCTTCGACATTCTGCAGCATTTACGGCAATTCAGATTGCAGGAATTCTCGAGTTTTGCAATCGCGATCTGACGTTTATCATGCAAGGCAGCTTGTTTTGGAAAGGATACCAGTATAAAGAAACCGTCGCAGAACTTGTCAAAGAACTCACGCCAAGTCATCACGCAACGTTCAAACAAATCGAACATAGCGATCTGTATGGTGCGGCAAAACTCGTGGGGTAAATAGAATAGTACACATCAAATATATCTCTTCGTATATCCTTCGTGCCCTCTTCATTTATAATTCACTTACTTAATTATGCATGTTTTATTAGCCGGACATATTACAAAAGATATTACTACTGAGGGACTTGAGGTACTAGGTGGACCGGTATCTTTTGCGGGTATAACGCTTGCAAAAAGACATCATTCGGTAACCGTTGTAACAATTGCAGACCCAGAAAGTCCATTGCTTGATGAACTCCGTAGTTATGGAATTGAGGTAATTAATTTTGGAAGAACAGATGAAGTGGTTACTACATTTGTAAATCGGTATGATTCACATGGCAACAGAGAACAACATGTTCAAGCTGTGGCACGACCTTTTGACCAAGATCAAATTAATCAACTGACTAACGCATCCTTTGGTCGACAAAAGGTGATGATACTTCCCGTTGCAAATGAGGTGCCTTCTCAGATGTTTTCACAATTGCGAGAAGTCAACGCAAATATCATCACTGCACCCCAAGGAAGTCTTCGAAGATGGGGTGAGAATGGAAAAGTTTATCATGTTCCGTTTGATGACGATTACCTCAATGCACTTACGTTTTGTCAACTGGTGACGATCAGTCGCGAGGATATGGAAGGATTTTCTCCGCTTCAAACACAAAGATTTCTAGAACAATCCGCGAAAACCATTGTGGTCACTGATGGCATGCATGGCGCTTCAATACATTTTCAAAATGGTCCCAAAATTGACGTACCAGCATTTCAACTGACTAATGAGGAAAATGAACGGGGATTTCTTACTGGGAATGGCGATCATATGACGGCAATTATCGCTGAACGTTCCCCGTTCCCCAATGGATCAAATCCTGAAATATATCAATCTCATATGATGATTGCCGTTGCTCAAGCAGCCTTCGAAACGGCACTCAAAATAATACCACGCAGCGGCATTGAGGATGGTACGATGAGCATTCGCACGATGGATGATGTCAGATTATGGTCACAAAGTAATATTGATCGCGTTCGAGACTATGCTAATCAAACCAATATTGATATCAGGCATTTTTATGATCCCGAAATTTCAAGACCGAAAGAAATATATAAATAGATTTTTATATATTTATAAATGTGAGTGAGGTATGGTACTATCAAAGTACATACATATTTATTTTACCTATGTCAAATACCCAAAAAGCATATGAACTTTCAATAGATTTTCTCCTTCAAAATCAGACCGACTTTGGTTTGTCTGCCGCCCGCCCGGGAAAAGATATGGAGAAGGGGACCTATGCATCACTTTTCCCTCGTGATATTGGCGTGTCTACTCTTGGCATGCTTGCTTCTGAGAATGATGAACTTATCGCGCTTGCAAAAAAGTCTATAGAAAATCTTATACCCGCACAGTCTGATCGCGGTCAATTTCCCCAAAACTATGAACCGGGAAAAAAGCTCGTTCACTGGTGGATGCCCGGAACAATTGACGGGACGCTCTGGTGGAGTATTACATTTTTAGAATATGTTAAGAAAACAAACGATCAAGAATTTTACAAAAATTATCAGAGTAATTTAGACAAGGCATTTACCTGGCTCACGTATCAAGATACGAATAATGACTATTTACTCGAGCAGGGAGAATGTGCGGGGTGGGATGACGAAATGCCACGACAAGGGACAGTGCTGTACCCCAATGCGCTCTGGTATTGGTTGGTAAAACTTCGAATTGAAGTCGAGAAGCGGAGTGATTTGAATGAGTTAAAAGATCGCATTTATGAAGGAGTAAATACGCTTCTCTGGGTTCACAAATCTGATGATCGTGGACAAAATTATGTTCCGGAAAATGAGTATACGAAATCAATGGTGTATGCACAAACCATGATCGAATGGTCAAATACACAAGCAGTCTATGTACCATATTACCTCGGTTTTTCTTCACATCGAAGTTTTGAAATGAGACTTGAAACTTATGGGAATATTTTGGCCTGTCTCACTGGACTTGCTGATGAAAAAAAAGCCGGACTTATCACACAAGAAATAATTCGAGCAGGAGTGAATTTGCCGTATCCAATTAAAGCCATGTATCCACCGATATATCCGGGCGAAGCTGATTGGCGTCCATATATGGCAAAGGGGAGGCAAAACTATCCATGGCAGTATCACAATGGGGGAATCTGGCCATATATCGGCGGCTTCTGGGTGTGGTGGCTTTCAACATATGACAAAAATATTGCAGCATCTCAGCTGGAGAAACTCGCGGCAGCAAACGAACTAAATGACTGGGAGTTTAACGAATATCTGCATGGGCAGCATGGAACCCCAATGGGAGTGCCCTATCAATCATGGAACATGGCAATGTATATCAAGGCACACGTTGAATCTCAATAATCGACTTGCGAAAGCTTGTCATGAGGTGCTATTCTTGATATAATAAAGTCATGCTCAATATAAAAAACTACTCTTCATATCATGATCTCTCACTCGAGGCTGCACAATATATTTATGGCAAAATAAAACCTCAGATACGTGATACGGGCACATATAACTTGGGACTAGCAACCGGCAATTCCCCAAAAGAAATGTATACCCATCTGCTCCGACTTCTCAGTGTGTCGCATCTTGATCTTTCAAACTTTCACACCTTTAATCTTGATGAATTTTATCCCGTATTACAGACTGAAGATCGTAGTTTTTTTCAGGAAATGTTTCATGAATTTTGGCAACCACTGTATGATGGAAATCAAACATTTAACTTTGCTCATGGACATATTCTCAATGGAGAAAAGAATGATATTGAAGAATGCACTCGATATGAAAAGCTTATTAAAGAACTCGGCAGAATCGATTTACAGATTTTAGGCCTTGGCCCAAATGGACATATTGGATTCAATGAACCAGATTCAGAAGTAACAAGTAGAACTCGAAAAATCACCATTGCAAAATCATCCAAAATAGCGCTTGAAAAAACATATGGCACTATTCCTGAATTCGGTATCACGATGGGAATAGGAACGATATTAGAGGCACGAGAAATCGTACTGATTGCGACGGGCAAGTCAAAAAAAGAAGTATTTCAGAAACTTATCAAACTTGAAAAGCCAACACCTGAGATTCCAGCAAGCTTCCTTCTCAATCATCCAAACACCTCAGTGCATACTGATTTAATCTAATTCTTTTATCGTTGCACACTCTCCAGTCTATCCCAACTTTATCAGCTTAATTTGTTAAAATGATAGGATGATCGCACGACTCATCCGCTTCATAAAAGAACCAACGAGTAAAAATATTATCATTAATACATCAGGTAATTACTTGAATGTCGTATTTACGGCTTTTTTCGCACTCATTTTATTTCGATCAATGACACCGGTCGAATATGGTATGTTTAGTGTTCTCATCGGTCTTGCATACGTCATGTCAAATATTCTCGAATTCGGCACTACTGCCTCCATTTACTCAACAGTTCCTGCCTTATTCCAAGACGATGATGATCGTCTTTACTCCTTTATCAAAAGTACGTTGTTTTATCAAACCACATTATCTGTCATTGTTATCGGATCGCTTATCATAAGTTTTCCATACCTTGACAAGATTTTTTTCAAAACAGGAGTAGCCCCGTGGATCCTGACCATGACGGCATTTACCATCATTTTATTTGTATGGCAAAACTTCTTGACCAATGTATTATTTGCTGCAAAGCGATTTTTCCATGCAAATGTATATTTAAATACTTCAAATCTCGTAAAGGCAATAATACTCGCCATATTAATGCTTACTGATAATATCACAGTCGCATCAGTCATCATGACCTATGGATTGATCGGACCGGTGGTATTTTTTCTCATGGTTCTTTTCAAAAATTACGATCGAATCGCCCCAATCAAGCGCGCAAACTTCAATCGAAGCGAAATAAAAGTTAACTATACATTGACGTATTTTGCCGCTTCACAGTTTTACAATGTTGGTCTTCGCATGGACTTATTTCTACTTTCGTTTTTCGGACTGAGAGAACAAGTAGGATACTATGCTTCTGCTCAAAAAATTATTCTCTCCATAATTGCGACCATCGTCAGTATTTCACAAGTTCTTTCCCCACAGTTTGCCGCTGCAAAATCGCGACTCGAAATCAATAAGTTACTGAAAAAGGGCTTTACCTACATGCTCATTCCTATTGGCATTTTTATTGCACTCATTCTTACCCCAAATTCATTTTTTAAGTTCATATTCACTGACAACTTTGATGAAGCAATAATAATTACAAAAATTCTTGCGATACCATTTATGCTGAGTGCGGGAGGTACGGTCATTATGCTCTTCTTGCTCTACACCGTAAAAAAACCAATATACATATTGATTTCAAATATTGCATTTTTCATTATTGTATCCGGCGGTTCGTTTCTTCTTATCCCTGAAAAGGGAATGCTTGGGCCACCGATTGCCATATTCTTCGCGTTTGTTGTCGCAATCTTGATTCAGGTTGTGGCATTTGTGAAAGAGCAAAAGGAGATTCGCCTATAATAAAATCCGTTGTTCCGCCCGTCTTTGGATCATCAAATTGAGCATGACAAATACCGCTGAGCATATTGAGACCCCAATCTGTTGCAAGATGATTTTCGTTGCCCGCCGAACCAAATTGAGAACATTCCACTCGCAATAATTTTGACGCTCGTCGAAATCCAACATAATTGTATGGATTTGGTAAGCCTTCCCAAACAAATACCTTGTCACCACCACCATTCTGAAAATTAGCCATTTCATATCCAAACACTGTATCTGCAACCATAATGAGTCTATCCGAACACTGAAAGGGGAGATAATAGCATTGAGCAGACATTCCCTTAAACCTTGCAACGGCAACACTTTCTATTCTGTATACGCCCCGCCCAATTTGTTTTGGGTCTCTTGATCTTTCCCTAAGATTGTCAAGTACGGCTCCTGCCGCACCCCTTGTCTCCATAAATCTATTGAAATGATCTCCACCAAATTTAAGCTCATTTCTATTTACTTCAAGAGCTGTTGAGAAAGGTCCAGAAGCATTATATTCAATTTTCATTAGTCAAATTAAAATCCCATCTTTCATAAGTCAGCTGACGAAATGAGATGGATTCACTCATATAATATTTATCTTGTAATATTATACTATAATTTATCCCATGAATATCTGCAGTATAGGGGATAACAATTATTTCTTTAGAAAGACGATTGACGTCAAATGTTTTAAGTGAATGAACCTCTTTATTTGGTGCATAATATTTGAGAGGATCTGATGAAGAGAGAATCATATATATCGGTGCCTGCTCTTTTTCAATCTGTACGGCGAGCGATTTCCAATCTTCACGATGAAAAGAAGGATTTAATACATAAACAAGGGACCATGTACAAAAGCCTAAAAATATGACAACTGAGAGAACTATTGGGGTAATGAGCAAAGATATCTTTTTTCGAACAATGTCGTGGGCACCTCTGAATGTTGACGTGTCAAAAAATGGTATCGAGCTCAAACTATAAGAGAGAAGTAAACTCATAAAAATAATCAGATATTGGAATCGAAAATATTGGAGCATTGGCGAAAAAAATGAGAAAATCAATCCAATGATAAGAGGGGTGACAAAAAAATAGACCAGCCGAAATCGTTGGTCATTTATAATTTGTAAACGTTCTTTGACCATCTGCACAAAAAATCCAATGAATGTAACTCCACATACCATCATCATCCACCCTCCAGCCAACGCATAATATATAATTTTTGGCTCAAAACTGATTCTGCCGCTGGTAAATTTGATGGGAATCAGGACGATATTTTTTAATGAAACATTTCCCAAAACTGATGACCAGTTTGTCACCTGCGTCAAAGCAACACGAGAGTTTTGAAGTTGTTCATAAAGTAGGGGAGAGATCAATATAAGGGGAAGAATAAATACAAATATTGAGTAAATTGCGAGCTTGAATTTTTTTTGAGTGAATAAATAGAGCCAAATAGATCCAATATAATAAGCCGATGCATAGAAGGTATAAAAACTGACAACTAAGAAAAGGTTCATGAGCCAAAAATCTTTTGTGTTCACATTCTTTTCTTTTGTATGAATTATTCTAAGAAAATAATAAAAAGAGGCAGCAACAGTGAATGTAACCATTGAGTACATCCTCGCTTCTTGGGAATAATAAACAATCAAAGGATTGAAAAGAAAAAATGCCGTGGCCCAAAAACCAATTGTTTTATCTTTCATGAACAAACCAACCTTATATATCATCCATCCCGTTGCCAAAGAAAATAATATCGATGGCATTCTGAGTGCCATTTCAGAGTAGCCAAATATTTCGGCCCAGAGTTTTATGACAAGATAATAAAGAGGGGGATGAAAATCTGCAGGGGAGAATTGAGTAATAATATCAATATACGAATATGTTTTGACCGCCATTGCAGTTGTCGCCTCATCAAGCCAGAGAGATTGATTAAGAGAAATTAACCGCACGACAAAAGCCATTAAAAAAAGAATGAAAGTTCGATACTTTCTGACAAAACTCATATCTCCATTATACGACTGATATCAACGGGTACTATTGAAATAATTTTAAAATGTATCATATAGTATTTTAATGCATCAAAGAGTATAATAATCCTTACCATCTATGTATGAACGCTCATCCCGATACATCAAAGAGCAACGGTCGCGTATTTTTTTCTCAGCAATCATACCTGCTCTGCTGTTTCTTGCTTCCTGTGGTGGAACAGTTATCCAGAATTCAGGCTCAATAATTACTATTCAATATCCGACCGCAACTCCTACGGCGTGCATTGGTCAAATACCTGAAACGATAACAAAAAAAGGGGATACGTTTGAAGTCATAACTTTGGATGGAGCTGTAGTAAAAACCAAATATCCTGATATGGAATTAGAAAAAATTCACGAATGCAAATTATCAGTTGTCCCTGCAGAAACTACTGATAGCCAACCGTGGTCTCCTGATGTATCTTACCCATTCAGTGTGACCGTCACATCACCATAGTCAGAATGGTTTATTTGAGAGATGCATCTATCTGATCAAAAATACAATAAATTATTGTATTGAGTTGATTTTTTACTCAATATTGTGTTTAATGTCTTCAGATGGCAAAGCTACATTTTAAATACGGCGCAATGAACAGTGGTAAGAGTGACACTCTGATCAAGACCGCATATAACTACAAAGAGCGGAACTTGAACGTTTTAGTAATAAAACCAAAAACCGATACGAAAAGTGAGCGCACGGTAGTGGCACGTGGTGGCCATACCTGTGCCGTAGATATTCTGGCAGGTGTCGACACCGACCTTTCAACTGAAATACGAACCTATAAAAATATTTCTTGTATATTGGTTGATGAGGCACAGTTTCTCACGGAAAAGCAGATAAGTGAGCTGTATCAGATTGCAAAAATTGATAATATTTCTGTCATCTGTTTTGGGTTACGTGCTGATTTTCAAGCAAGCATGTTCCCGGGAAGCATGCGCTTATTTGAAATTGCAGACAACCTTGAGAAACTTCCCACTATGTGTTTTTGCGGAGCGCAAGCAGAGTTTAATACCAGAAAAATTAATGGAAGATATACGTTCAAGGGCAAACAAGTTGCAATTGATGGTGACAAGGTCACCTATGACTCTCTGTGTGGTAATTGCTATATTCGCGAAGGTGGAGTGATATAGCAAATGGAGCGGAGTACGGGACTTGAACCCGTGACCTTCTCTTTGGAAAAGAGACGTTCTACCAACTGAACTAACTCCGCTTGAAGCATTATTATACCAAATTCCTCTTATTTCTCCCATCCTTCGGGGTGTTTTTTGTACCAGTCAACCAACGTTTGAACGGAATCTTTCATTGAATGAGTTGGCTTCCATTTTAGAATGCTTTGAGCTTTTTCAATTGATGCAATCATTTTTGCATATTCTCCCGCACGGACCTGACCTTGAGCGACAGGAATATCTTTCCCCGTTATATCTTTCACTTTCTGAACTATTTCCATAACTGAATTTCCATCACCGGTTCCAAGATTTATTGTTTCGGATTTTCCACCACTCATGAGGTATTCAAGTGCCAGGATATGTGCAACATTTAGATCTACCACATTGACATAGTCTCTGATTGGCGTGCCATCAGGAGTATCAAACTTCCCACAGGTAAGATTGAATGCTTCGACACCAAGAGCTCCGCGAACTGCATTTTGCATGAGGTGAGGCGAAGGCTTTTTACTATCTCCAATCGTACCATCATCAGTAGCTCCACATACATTGAAGTATCGAAGGATGACGTAATTTAGTCCTTTCAGTTTTCCATACCACCGAATGATATTCTCAGACATGAGTTTTGAAGCGCCATAGGGGTTTGCAGGACGCGTCGGATGTTTTTCATCAATGGGTACATACTCCGCTTCGCCATAAACCGCACAGGTAGAGGAGAAAACAATATTCTTGACATTATGATCAAGCATTGTGTGCAAAAGTCTTTGCGTTCCACAGGTATTATTGGAAAAATATTTTTCCGGTTTTTCCATAGATTCGTTCACGCTACAACTTGCTGCATAGTGGAGGACCAAGTCAATATTATTTTCTTTAAAGACATGGGAGAAAAATCCTTTGAGATCAACTTCATATATTTTAAGTAATTCACCATATGTTTCTTTGAGCTTATCAAGTGGTGTTTTATAGCCAGTAGAGAAGTTGTCCACTGCAACGACTGCGTATCCTTTTTCCAAAAGCAAAGAAGTTGCAACAGATCCAATATATCCACCGGCTCCTGTTATCAATATATTTTTCATATGACCTCATTTTATCAAAGAAAGTCGCAAAAATCTGTAACTTTGATATAATATCCTATAATATAGAAAGGTTTAACAAAACCACTTACTGATTTAGAAGTAACAAATTCTAAACTCATATTATTTCTTTACTATGTCTCATAAAGAATGTCTGTCACCGCTAAATCCGCCTGAAATATCTACTATCTATCATCTTACGATGGACCAGGAGGAGCGATCACAATTCATGAAAAATGTTTTAAGAGGAAATGATCTGATTCATCGTGCCCAATTTTCTCCGATAATAAGTGCAAAGTATATAAGCCCTGCCGGAATTCTGAGAATAGTTCATGATCCTTTTCCCCTCGATGATCCATTTTGTTCCACATTCTTCCACATAATGAACGAACAAATAGGTACCTCAATAATTTCAATTGTAGATTGGTTCTTATTGCAAGACGCAGATGGAAAAACTGAAATTCAAATTAGACAACTGCAGGAGCAAGATAGAGATATAGATTCTGTTATCAGAAGAGGCGTTCATGTAAAATCATCTCGCCATTCTCATTTCACTCTTGGAATACTTTTGTCCGACCTTAAACGAAGAGAGGTCATAACTGATGAAAGTAATGTGACGATTTCTTACCTTGAAGCGGTCCCTTATACAGATCCTACTATTAAATTTTTTGCCCACAATGATAGACCGTCAAACCATCAAATGATGTATGATCAACATTTCAAAAGACAAGAACTCGATTATCCAGAGACAGGTTTACACAGAGCTCCTTATTCAAATTTCAGTACAAATGATCCTGAAGACTTAAGAAGGTACGAGCTATTAAATCCAAGTCAAAAAGCAGAAATCGCATTGAGAGAAAGAGCTGTATTAATACCACGATATAGGCAAAGATTTGGTAAATACCCATATTACGTCCCCGAACCCAGCCCACCAATGGGAACAATATGGAAGCATTATTTACAAGAAGGTATGATAAATTTCACAAATCGCGGGACTTCTTTTCCAGCCCAATTAATGACTTCTGCGATAAAAGAGCTGGAATTTGATAGTGAAAATTTGCGCCACAACTAAAATTAAAGCCCGAACTTTATCCTCTCCCGCCAATTTTTGTATGTACTCGTTGGAAATGTGGATGTCTCTCGCTCACATAAACACCGATAAATATGAGGACACTGCCAATAATAAAGTATATGTCTGGAAATTCTGCAAGAAGGGGTATTGCGACCAATACGGCAACAACTGGTTTCATATATTCGAATATACCAATCTCCTGAGCAGATATTCGCTTTAATGCATAATTTAAAAGGAAATAGGCAAGAGCTGAAGAAAAGAAAATACCATAAATAATTCCGACCCATCCCTGACTATTTAAAGAAGAAAATGACCATATCTGAAGTTCGCGAACCATCATGGGGATAAACGCCACCGACCCAACAAAAAACTGAATTGACATTATGACAGAGGAATCTACTGATTTGATTATCTTTTTATTAATGACTGAATAAAAGACGCCTCCCAGCATCGCAATAACAAACAAGAAATTTCCAAGAATTATGGACCCCGCACTTATTCCATTTTCTCCATTTAATCCATCTCGAAATAGAGGAGCAAGAAAAATTACCAACACGCCAACCAACGCAAATATCATTCCCCGGAGTACTTGAGCATGTGGCTTCTCATGAAGGACAATAATAGACAGTGCGTATAAAACAAGTGGTCCTGCAGCACTAATCATATGGACATTGATGCTCGGCGCAAGCTCCAGTCCGACAAAAAAAGCCGAAACATTGATCACGACTCCAACCAAACTCCCCAACAAAATATATACGAGTTGAGTTGTCGTGAGCCGTTTCCAGCGCATATAAGCAAACGGCATGAAAATGAATGAGGCGGTAAAGAATCGGACAAATGCGAGAGTAAACGGCGGAACTCCTTGCAGCGAAAACTTAAAAATTGGTGGGGCGGCACCCCAAATGATCTCAGCGATAATAATTGCAAGTATTCCCGACATCCCTTAACTATACAATAATTCAAGCTGAACTTTCCAATCTGTTATGCATTCTTTTTATGCAAATATACAATGAGTTCGCCAATGATCCCCGTCATAATGATTTGAATTCCTAAAATAACCAGAAATATCGCATACAGAAGTGCTGGCCTTCGATAAAGAAGCACTCCCATAACTATTCGCTCGTAGGTGACCCACGCCAAGGCAAGTCCACCAATGCCAAACAAAATCGCTCCAATTCCACCAAAAAAATGAAGCGGTTTTTCTGCAAATTTGTACAAAAAGTATGCTGAAAGCATGTCTATTAATCCGACAAATAGTTTGCTGATGCCATATTTTGACTTACCATAAATGCGTGGTTTATTGTGCACATTTACCTCTCCAACACGATACCCTTCATAAAACGCTGCCAAAGGAAGGAATCGAAAATTGTTGCCATACAAAACGACATCGCTTAGTATTTTTTTTCGAAACATTTTAAACCCACAGTTTATGTCGGTAAACGGCGAATTCAGATAATTCCGCAAAAACCATCGCGCAATCGTTGAATATATTTTGATAATACCATTATCTTTTCTCGTGAATCGATGTCCATTTACAAAGTCGTATCCTGATTCAAGTTTTTCAATAAACAATGGAATATCTTCTGGATCATCTTGAAGGTCTGCATCCATGAATAAAATAGCGTCTCCCAAGGCACGTTCGAGACCCTCGCTCAGTGCTTTTCCTTTTCCCATTTGTCTATTGAGTTTGATCAACGTCACTGTTTTCTTTTCGGTAAGTTGCGGAAGGAATGATTCATATCCATCGTAGGATCCATCATCAACAAGAAGAATCTCATAATCATATGAGCCTCTTGAAACTACTTTTTCCAAACCATCAACCAAGGTCAGTAAATTTTCTTTCTCGTTATGAAACGGTATGACAACCGATATTTTTTGTATTGATTTCACAAAAATGTTTAAAATAATAATCGCTTGAACACCTCTATGCCATGAACATCATATATTTTGACAAATCTGAAGTCACGAAGAATGTGTTGGTATTCATCATATTTGAGCTCTGTCTGAAAACCACGAGTGATCTCGAACCGATCAATCACCACATAATCAGCTTTATTATATCCTTCTGCAAAATTATAAAAATATCTCCGTGAGGCAAAATGTGGTGCAAGATGGCCAGTTGCAGAAACCTTCACCGAGTCATCTTTCAGAAACAATTTCCACAGTTGCACATCTGCATACTTTTCTGGATATGCTTGCCAGGGAAATATATCACGATGATGCCCCCAGGGAAGAGGACTCATGTAAAGAGATGATGCGGCAATTGCTGTAGCAAGAAAAACAATCAAAGACCTTTCAGGATTCTGCGTGATCAAAGAAGTATATTTCATTTTTTTCTTTGATAATCCAAAACGATTAGTCATCATCTTTATAAAAGTTCGGGTCTTTTCAAACTTTGATGTCAAAAGGAAGTGCACACCATAAATAGCTGAAATGAATACAAATGGGGTTATCACCGAATCATAGTGAAAGTAAATATTGCGCATATTACTATTTATAGATAGCAGATTCATTGCAATTTCCGGAGTTGCGATCAATAATGGGAGCGGAGCAAAAAGCGAAACTAACCCGACTGGAATTAATAAAAGCGAGATGTACCGCGCTGATTCAAGTCGAAATACTATTGGAACTATTTTCCAGGGAGTATCTTTGAGATACGTGAAATATTTTGATCCAAAGTGTTCACCGCCGCGGAAATAGGGAATGATCACATTCAATGAGAATAATACCCAAAATATCCCTGAAATGATCAAAATGATGCCAAATCGATGTTCCTTTTTATACAAAAAGGCAATACCGTTTTGAAAGGCAGATCGATGAAAAATATAATTTTTAATGAGTCTGGTGAGTGGAAAAGAGTAATGAGATGCGTGGAAGAACGTGTATACGCCAAAAAATGCAACCGTAAGTCCAACTTGCTCCTTTGTGAGCATGCTTATGACCGCAAAAACAAGCGATACTATCGGCTGTTTTTTTAGCCAAAAATAATACATTGCAAGCAAGAATGTCGTGGCTAACGTTACCGCATGAAAATCAAAGTTATTTGCCTTCTCAAGTGGGGGATAGAGTAGGTAGCCATACGCCAGCAATAAAGCAAGCACATGAGCATACTTAATTTCTCTAAAAACCAGTTGAGCGATCAGAAATACAAAATATGCGCCGAGCCCTACTACGATCGATTGAATCACCAACAATGTCGCTGGGCCATCGTGAATAAAATAAAATGGCGCAAGAAATACTAAGAAGATATCATTGTGTACTGCCATTCGCTTCACTTGCTCAGTTCCTGACTGAGGATCAGTGTGCTCCAAAATGCGCGACAGATCTCCTGTTTTAATACCTTGATAGCTATTGTATACCGTCTGATGCATGATCCCCAGATCAAAGTAATGAGCGTAGAATTTTTCATATCGCAATATACTAAACAGTGAAAAATACAGTATGTACGCCATGACCCCAACCGTAAGAAAAAGAAATGGAAGATTGTTCCGAAGGTACGATACCATATATGTATTATACATATAACCATTCTCAACTCAATCTACTTATTTCCACTATGGAATTTTGCGTGGACTTCTTTGAGTCTCAAATCGGTCACATGAGTATATATTTGAGTTGTTGCAATATTTTTATGTCCAAGCATTTCCTGCACCGAACGAAGGTCTGCGCCATGGGACAGAAGATCTGTTGCATATGAGTGGCGAAGGATATGCGGACCAATACGGAATAAAATATTCGCTTTTTTACGATACTTATCAATCATACGTTCAATTGATCGCACCGAAAGTCGTTTCTTTTCATCGGTCAAATCATCGGTTTCTTTGGGTCCAGAATATCGTATAAAAAGCGGAGCAAATGGATCTTTACGTTTATCAAGATACCGTTTTAATGCATTGGTAGCATTGGTCGAAAGGAAAACTACTCGAGCTTTGCCCCCTTTTCCAATTACTCCAAACTCTCCCGCCTTTAAATTTACCTTGTCCTTATTCAAGGCAGCAAGTTCGGAAACACGAAGTCCGGTGGAAAAGAGGACATCAAGAATTGCCGCATCTCTGAGGCCCATTTCATCGACGGTATCAACTGCATCAAACAGTCGTTTCAACTCATCCTCAGATAGATACTTGATCGTTCGATCTTTTTGCTTCCCCAGCTCAATCATATCGGGAGATATCACCGTGTGCCCTTTTTTGGTCAAGTGACGAAGAAGACTTCGCAAAGCGACTAAAAAGTAATTTTGTGTTTGCCGTTTCAGTTGACCTTTGTGTGGGTTTAAATATTTTCTTGACAAATAGAGTCGAAATTCACGAATATCTTTTTCCTTCAAATCAATGACATCTACTTCTTTATTCTTTTTTACCTCGTATATCCAGTCCAGAAAGAAACGAAGGTAGTATGAATACATACGAACTGTTTTTTGAGATAGATTTTTCTCAAGTTCACAGTAATCCAAAAACTCTTGAATAGATTCAGAAATGGTCATATATTAATATATATTAAACGACGTTGAAGAAATTGTAAAGCATTACGTTACCAATATATAAATAATAAATATAGACTTAATTGCCAAAATATACGGCTGTAATTACTCCTTTAGATTG
>PFOB01000036.1 GCA_002792315.1 Candidatus Roizmanbacteria bacterium CG_4_10_14_0_2_um_filter_39_13
TATTAGAGCTAGTGAGAAGTTTGGTATTAAAAGTAAAATAGAGGAGATTGACTTCGCTTCAATAGTTAAAAGAGTTTCTGAAGTGGTTGATACTGATTCGAGCAATATTGAAAAATCCGTTAGAGAAAACGGAAATCCTATGCTTTATAAAATGCGAGGTAAGTTCATTGCTCCTAAACGAATGCAAGTTGGTAAGGAACAAATTGAGGCAGAAAAAGTATTTATTGTCGGTGGTACTAGACCTTCTACCCCACCAATTCCAGGTTTAGAGACTACACCATATCTTGATAGCACAAAAGCTCTAAGACTAGAGGAACAGCCAGAACATTTAATAGTTATAGGTGGTGGGTATATTGCGGCAGAGCTTGCTCATTTTTATGGAGCCTTAGGAACTAGAGTTACAATTTTAGTCAGGGGTAATCTCATGTTAAGTAACGAGGATGAAGAAATAGTGCAATGGTTCACGAACGAATTCTCTAAAAAATATGAACTTCTATTTAACACGCAAGCAGAATCAGTTTCCTACCAAAACGACAAATTTACAATTACCATAAAAGATAGTGAGAAAAAACTGGAGAGCGATCAATTGCTTGTTGTTACCGGTAGAGTCCCAAATACTGACATCTTAGATGTTAAGACAACAGGAGTTGAAGTAGATGACAAAGGATATATTAAGGTTAATGAATATCTTGAGACTAATGTTAAGGGTATTTGGGCGTTTGGGGACATACTTGGTATCTTGCCTTTTAGACATACGGCAAACGACCAAGTAGGATTTTCCCTTAGAAATGCATTTACGGATAAAAAGGTGCCCTTTGACCCATTCGCGATTGGCCATGCTGTTTTTTCTTCTCCACAAGTTGCAGGAGTGGGGAAAACAGAACAACAGCTAAAAAAAGAAGGTATTACATATAAAGTTGGAAGAGCGGAACTTAAAGACACTGGTATGGGTGGAGCTCTACAGGAGAATGGGTTAGTCAAAGTATTAGCAGATGATACTGGCCAAAAAATTTTAGGAGTTCATATTGTTGGGCCAGAAGCTTCAGTTTTAATCCATGAAGCAATAGTTGCTATGAAAGCAAATGGAACAGTTAGTGCAATTACAAACTCTGTATATATCCACCCGGCCTTACCAGAATGGTTGCAAAGAGCATTTTTTGCTATTAAATAAATTATGTACGATACAACTAAACTATTACATTTTAGAAAACAAAAAGATGACGCTTGGAAAAATGCTGCGAGCTCACCTTTAACTGAGGAGCAGAAGAAAAGTTTTAAGGGTTTGAATTATTTTCCTCCAAGTCCCAATCTCTCTTTTGAACTAAGTCTTGATAGGAATATACCAAACGTTGGTTCTCAAGTAGTAATTAAAACTACCGGTGGTGATGAACAAATCTATCTTAAAGCTGGGAAAGTTAGATTTTCTATTGAAGGAAGTGAGATTGAGGCACTCATTTTTGAAGATCCCGAACAAGAGCAATTTCAGTATTATCTACTTTTCAGAGATCAAACGACCGGTAAAGAAACATATAAAAATGGCAGGATGTTGCAGATTCCAAAAAAGGGAGATACATTAATTATAGATTTTAACTATGCATACAATCCGTATAGTTCATACAACGACAATTGGGATTGTCCAATTACTCCAAAAGAAAATATCTTGCCGGTTGCTATAAAAGCTGGAGAAAAAAGTTTAGATCAATAGTTAATAGTTTATAAAAGAAAGGAGGTTAAGAAATATGAAATGCGCAAAATGTAATATGGATGCAAAAGGTTGGAAATGTGCCATCTGTGGTGAAGAATCGGCCAATCATGACCAAAGTCACAAACATGGAGAACCTCCATCAGATCGCCACTGTATGCCAAAATGTACAGATTGCAATGAGGCTGAAGTCCATTGTAGTTGTTAAACGAGAGGGAAATTTAGATAATAGCTTGAAGCGTTTGGATCTTATTTTGAATAAGTTGTTTTAACTCTTCTAAGCTTTTCTGTTTATTTATCTCATCTGCAGAAATAAATGGAAAAAGCTGAGCACCTTCTTTTTTGAAAACAGCAGGATAAAACGTCATGGCATACTTTGGATATTTTTTTTTAAATTCATCTTTGTGAAGAAATTCTGTCTTAAATGTTAGACCTTTGATAAAGGTTTTCCATTCATCTTTCATTGAAAGTTTGCCATAGGTAAGACCGCAGAGATTGCACCCATACGTTTTGGGTGAAATAGATTTATGAATACTATCTTTGATACTGGAAAAAATTCCTGAGTCCGCATTATAAACAAATACTAATTCTGTATTATTTCTCATAGTAATAAATAACTTTCTACTTCACTCACCTGCTCAATCGTTATTTCTGGAATATTATTCATCATTTTGAAGTTTCTTATGAGCTTTCATCAGACAGAAATTCATAACAACGTCAAGACCATGCGATTTTGCGTAACTTTCAGCTTCAGAATTGCTTATCCCTTCTTGCATCCAGATTGTTTTAACATCACCTCTTTCAACTGCCTCTTTTATATGAGGCAAAACATCTTCACTTTTTCGGAATATATCAGCGACATCAATATTTACTTCCTTGGGGATTGATAAAAGATTTGGATATGCTTTCTCACCGAGGACTTCTGAAATATTTGGATTTACCGGAATTATTCTATATCCTTGAGATTGCAAATAAGAGGCAACTTCATAGCTTGGCCTATCTATTTTGTCCGATAGTCCGACAATTGCGATAATTTTGATATTCTTATAGAAGCTTTGTAAATCCATATACGTCGAGTTCTAACTAAAAAGGAAGAACATCTGAAGATTTAACCTTCAATGCCTTACAGATATGTCTAATTACAGCAAAAGTAGGATTCTCTTCTCCGCGTTCAATTCCAGCATAATAAGTAACAGATATTCCTATCGCTTTCGCCACTTCCTCTTGAGATAGCTTATTTTGTTCTCTTATCTCACGCAGATTTTTGCCAAATTCTTCTTGGCTTTTAGGATCTATAGTCACTTTCATTACTATAGTATATCTCAAATTTTTTACGTTGTATAAAGTAAGAATTTATTAGCCTCAAATTTATTCTATTTACACTTGACAACTACAACTATAGTTGTATATACTATAACTATAGTTACAGACGATTAAATAAGATATGAATAACGAATTAAGAGAAAAGTTTAAAAAACTGTATTTCGAGAAATTTAACATACGTCTTACCGATGAAGAAGCAACAAAGATATCAACCGATCTCGTCAATTTAATGAAGGTTCTACTTAAGCCAGACAAGCAGAATATATCGATAAGTCATGCACAAGAAAGGAGCGAATATGCGACTATCACAACACAACAGTATACTTAACCAACAAGATCAAACTCCAGTAATAAGCAGATACGCTGTCTATTGTCGAAAGAGTAGTGAGTCAGACGAACGACAGATTCAATCATTGCCTGATCAAATACATACTCTCATGTCCTTTGTGATGTCAAAAGGAATACAGCTTACCGGAGAACCGCTTCAGGAATCCAGATCCGCAAAGGTTCCGGGGCGACCGATTTTTGATCAGCTTGTTCAAATGATTGAAGATGGCAATGCTAATGGGATTATTTTACTTAATCCCTCACGTTTATCACGAAATACTGTTGATACGGGAAGAATTATCTATCTCATGGATCAAGGAAAACTACACGAAGTTGTCACGCCGTATCAAACTTTCAAAAATAATCCATACGACAAGTTCATGCTTAATCTACTATGCACGCAGGCAAAGTTAGAAAATGATAATAAAAGTGTGAATGTGCGGGAATCATTGCAACTGAAAGCAGAACGAGGTGTTTTTCCTGGCAAAGCCAGACCCGGATATAAAAATAATCACGATAAACCTCAAGGGTTACGGGATATTTCAGCCGATCCAGTCTATTTCCCTCTTATGAGAAAGCTATTCGATCTTGCACTTACCGGCAATTACAGTATTGAACGATTAATAGATGAGGCTGAAAACTTGGGTATTCGAAGCTCAAAAAGCGGGAAACCTATATGTAAAAGTTGGATGCACCGTTTGTTGCGTGACCCATTCTATACGGGAAAATTTATCTATTGCGGTAGACTCTATCAAGGCAATCACCCCGCACTGCTTTCCGATGAGGAATTTAATCTCCTTCAGGATATTGTAGAAGGAAGATCAAAGGGAAAGTCTCAGAAACATGATTCAGCACTCAATGGAATGATTGTATGTGGAGAATGCGGATACTGTATTACCGTTGAGACGCATACAAAGCACTATAAAAACGGCAATTCACAGGTGTTTGCCTATTATCGATGCACGAAAAAGAATAAGAAAAATAAATGCAGTCAGCCGTACCTTGCTACAGGTAAGCTTGAAGGTCAATATAAAGAAGATCTGACTCATTTTGAACTCATGCCCGAGTTTGCTGAGTGGGCGCTGGAAGCTTTGGAGGAGGTAAAGAAAAAGGACGACAGCGTAAATAAAAACAGTCATGAAGCACTACAAAAGACGCTGGAGAACGTGAATAAGCGTATTAATAACCTTGTATCCCTCAAGATTTCACCTGATAATTCAGACGGTAGTCTGCTTTCTGATGAAGAGTTCGGTGACAGAAAACGAGCTTTACTTATGGAAAAGGAGAAAGTAATGAAAAAGCTGTCTCAAACTGATCCAGAAAATACAGAGTGGGCAGCGTTAGCTCGAGAGAGTTTCGAGTTTGGACTGCTGGCCGCTGAACGGTTTGAAAATGGCGGTTCAGATGATAAAAAAGTGATCTTTAGAACAATCGGCTCGAACCCGACCTTAAAAGAGAAAAAACTGCGATTTAAAGCCAAATACCCGTTTTTTTACTATAAAGAAGGCATCAAAAAGACAAATGAAAAAATTGGTACGCTCGTACCTGAAAATGTAGTGTCAGATCAATCTAATTTAGATAATTATCTAAAAAGTTCTGTATGGTGCCCGGGAGAGGACTTGAACCTCCACATCTTACGATACAGCCTCCTCAAGACTGCGCGTCTGCCAAT
>PFOB01000055.1 GCA_002792315.1 Candidatus Roizmanbacteria bacterium CG_4_10_14_0_2_um_filter_39_13
GAAAAGTGTATACCATGTGCTGACCTCCCTACAGGGATCCATCCGTTACCCCTTGACAAAAATACATATTGGGTATATACTATAGGATACTTTTCTTACCTCGTCTCTCGAATGCTTGAGAAATACGAGAACAAGATAAAGTCGCACGTTTACAATACGGCAGGAAAATTATCAGTCCAGCTCGCGTACTTGTACGCTTGAGCGGACTGTGTTTCTATAGAACTACTACTTGTTTTTTTGTTTCATCTCACGGGCGGGCACGCCCATACTACCCACGGAGGTAAAATTATGCAAAAATCGAACAGAAGTACCGCTTTTGTGATCGCCAGTTTGGTCCTCGGGCTGTTGTTGGGGATTATTGTCTCAGTCAGTACCGGGACGGTGAAAGCCGCTCCCACCTGGGACCCGCCCACGAATTGTGACCTGGCTATTGATTTGCTGGTTTGGGATCGGTACGATCTTCCTGATGGCTATTCGATCACTTGTCAGGAGTTAATTGACGACCAACAGTTTCTGGTTCAGGTCTATCCAAAAGGGATTATTGTCATTGAATTCTGGCACCCTGGAATGCTGAAGTCTGGATGGCCGAGTCAATTGGATTACTGGGTCGGCCATGCCGAACCTGAGAATCCAGGCGACTGCGACGTCACCACTCAAGGCGAAACCCGTCGAGTAGTGTGTGCCCACCAGGGCGCAACGATCATGACGGATGGCGTAACCTTTTGGGTGAAATCACCTCTGGTGACGGAGCCCATCCCGACGGACACGGCTTTGCCGTGCCCACCCATCCTTTGTGATACGCCCACGGTCACCGCGACAGTCACTCTTACCCCGACGGTGACACCGAGTGTTACGCCGACGGCAAGCGCGACGCCAACACCTACTAACTCTCCTGAGCCAACGGCGACGCCGACCGCAAGCCCGACTGTAGAGCCGATTGAACCGTACTATGAATTGATCCCGTGGGGAGAGCAGGGCGACAAGGTTGCCTTGTTTTTTGATCCGGGGACAACGAATGAGTACCCGTTCGATTCCTCCACAAAAGTCATGTTTTCCACTTGGGATTTCCCATCGGTCATCATTACGACCGACGAGACCCCCTGTTGGGAGATCGGCTTGTGTGGATTTTCGTGGACTCCGGCCGAAAATGCTCAGTACGATGGAGGCATTCTTCAAGGCCTTCGGATTCCGGATGCCACGTATCCATTGACCACCACCCTTCCGGGGTGGCGCGTCGACGGGCAGTGGTTCTTGCGGGGCGACCTGCAGAATCCGGACAACCCGAGCGGTACAATCAGCATTGAGGCGCCCGATTCGGTCATCCAAGGCGATCAAAGTACAGTCACCTTCCGTTGGGTCGGACAACCCAATGAAATCGAAGGTTACCGGCTTTGTGGGCAGATTGGCGCTTGGGGTCACGATCCCAAATGCACCATCTCACCACTCCAAGCCGAAATGACCGTCCAGGATACCCTTGACTACCAGGCACCTGGCGAATACCAATTGCTTGTTTGGATAGAAAAATTGGTAGGTCGCCAATGGGTATTCTACAAACCCACCGGCACAGAGAGTAAACAGGTCACATTCCATTGGGCGAATGAGATTTTTATTCCCCAAGTCCAGCGGTAGTTCTCAGCGCGCCGGGGCGGCATCGCCTCGAGTCCTTTGCGCCAAACCGGCGCGCTGTAGAGAGAGTTTTTTCCTGTCGTATTTAGGCCTCCTGCGGGCAGCTTCAAAACTGACCGCAGGAGGAAACTCTTTTAAATATACTTATAGCTTTTGTTTAATCTCATAATTAAACTCAAACTATAGAAATATTTACTATCTTATAGTATAATTCCCCTTATATGAGCGAATTCCTTTCAAGACGTCAATTATTAGTCGGTGGAGGCGCCGCACTCACAGCAGCTGCCTTAGCACCTTTTATACCTGCAGCAACTGCGTTCGGTGCTGGTATACCTGCAGAGGCCGCACCAGTCGAAGCTGCGAAACCCCATGAAAATATTGGTGTAGAACAATTTGTTGAGCATTTTGTTAATCTTGCATTTCGAAATATGGATGGGGAAAAAGCAAGGCTCCTTTGTGAGGGTATGACATTCGGAAACCTTCATTTGTATGATGCAGACATGCAAGACGTCCTGTTTCGCTCGATGCTCAAAACAGCTGAAGTAATTTTTAAACTAAAAAAGGAATTTGATCTTTCGGATGATATTCATGGAGAGTATTCTCAAGGACTGAACATCAATGTATTCAAAGCAGAAGACGTAGGACATGTCGGAGGAGCGTATTCCCCATCAGAAAATGCACTTGATATATACTCGAGCTCAAAAGATGTGTTGGCCACCATTGCATCAAATGAAATGACTCATGTACTTCTGCATGAAAACGAAGGAAATCCCCTGATTCCAAATTGCTGGAAAAGAATCATGCTTGAGGCGCAAAGTGATATTCTGACTTCAGTAGTACTCAATAATGCTCATCGGGGTGATCCGAGATGGACATTTTACCCCTCAGCAGAGGAGATTTGGTCGTGGCAAGAAATGATTGATAATAAAGGGTATAACGAATTTGTTCCTGCTCAAAATATCAAGCCATTTGTCTACCATATTCAAGAATTTGATAATGGAGATATGAGTATGTTGTACCTCAGAGAACATCTTGCAAAAGTCGCAGCAGTAAAGGTGCTGGATAATTGGAAGGGAAATCGATCACTTGCAGATGTAATGAGCGTATTTACTGAAGCCAAATCAAACAATCAACTCTATCGGGCTATGTTTGATATGGCACAAGATGGAATCATTCCACATATGAATGAGAGCGAACCTCTCCAAGAGGGTAAAACGGCTTCTATTATCACCTATGACCCATACCAAAGTCCCGACTGGCCGATTGCTCGTATCATGACTTTGCACAATGATAATGGTGAAATAAAATCTGTGCCACAGATAATGAATGGGAATGGAAGATTTAAAGCAATAATAATGCGTGGAGATACCATTCTGGCAGATCCGCCCTTTTGGACGAACCCTGTTTACGAAGGAAATATTTTTCCCGAACTTGATTTCGCCCTCGGATCTGGTGAGAACCGACCCCCTGTAGAAACGGGAGATACAATGCAGATTCTCTGGACCAATGTCATTACTGGTAAACAAGAAGGTTTTACGGTACCTATTCATGTTAAGCCTCCTTATGATTCACCTGGTCAAACTATGAGAATGGATCCATCGACTGCCATTTCAAATATACGTATCAATCGATCACAACAAACAGGAATAGTTTAATGAAAATCCCCGCTTGACATGAGTTTGCTCGTATCCTATTCTTAGCTCGAATGAAACGCATACTTTTCAACCTCCCCCATCACAAATTGTGTATGCCGATTGCTCTCTAACCTATGGCAATAGATGGTCCACTTGGAAACCAGCGATTTGTCAGCAATTATCTCAACCAATTTCCTCCGTCAGCACTGTATGGAGCAGTACCTCAGTACGCTCCTCAATCACGATTGTACACTGTCGGTACATCGTGTACCCCAGCATTTCGCACATCTCGTCAGACGCTTATGAGTACTCTTCTTGAAGGAAATCCAAAACACTCGATGGCAGAGGCATTCTTATCTGAATATCTCATTCATATTGCCCTGCAACCAGTTCTTGAAAATACGAGTTTTTGCACACAACTTGCACCTCAATCATTGGAGAGGAGTTCAACTAATCATCAAGGCGTTGATTTGCTCATCTCAGATGAAGAAAATACATTGTGGCTCGGCATTGATGCCAAGCTCCGCTCAGGAAAATCGCCTTTTGAAAGGGATGGGTATGGATGGAATCCAGAAATATTGACACCATATATGTATCTCTCGCTTGGCAACTGGAACGGTGCCCTCAAAGAAATGGAGCTTCCGGTCAGACAGTGGATGACAACGCATGTTGTCGGTGGAGTCAATGAATCAAAATCCATCCCAGGGTTTGGTCGATTTCGACAGTATCTCGTTGAACGAATTGAAAGAAGTCTTGCAGTTTGTCGTGAAAGGGTCATCGATCATGACGAGCGACCGATGTATGGTGCGCCAGAATCCAAAGAGGAACTTGATATTTTCGGGGATAAAATCCACATGATGCACGGATTATTTACTGAATTGAGATTGAACTTATAAGCTCGAAGCCTCCTAGACTTCTATAGTAACCTATAGTATAATATCCTCATGTCAGAGACAGCTCGGCCAACACATCCAGATTTAGAAACTATTCGTGCTACAATTTCAGAAGCTCGTGCTCTGGGTGATCTTGGGCTATTGGAAGACCTTCTTTCGGACGCATTGACTCATCCTTCTCTCATATCTCTTCCTCCAAAAGATCAGAGTTCGTTTGTACAAGAATTGATTTCCCCAACGGAAAATGTTGATTTTCAAGTCGAACAATCTCATGTCACCACCCAAGATCTTGAAGAAAGCATTACTGGTGAAATGACCCCGGAACAGGAAATAATTCTTGAAACGCATAGGGCATTTGACCAATTTGAACAACTCCCCACAAGAACAAAAGACCAAAAGAACGCTAAAAAGCAGTTTTTTGGTCGCTTTTTGCTTCGCTCAATCCAAAATCCAACTGCACTTCGACTTTCTTGGTCTGTCTGGCAAGGTCGCATGAGCCAGAACATCGATGACGAAAGAATTCTCGCACTTCAACGCGGGTCAGCGTTTGATTCCATAACTGGGATTACCAGACGCGAGTGGCAAACAGTCAGCTCAGAACAACTTCAATCTCTTCTTCGACTCTCCTCCATCGACGGGATCGGTTCAGATATTGCAGATGCAGCTTTGCGTGGATATTTTCAAGGTCCAAAAACAAAATCAGATACCATACAAGCTCGATCTCGATATGCTCATGCGGTGCTCGATCTTGCTCTTGAACCACAAGTTCTCGAGCGCGCACTTCTTATTGGAAACTGCGAAACCGAGATCCTTGCTCGTGACTCTGACTTTAACATGAATATATATTCAGTAATCCGAGCGCACGCATTTGATGCTCCAAAATTGTCTGTTGTCAATCGAGCTGCGGAGCTACAATCATGGAAAGACGATATTGATATACAGTTTGGAGAAGCAATTGCGGCAGATATGGTTCTTATAAATATGATGCGACTCACCCGACTCCCTACGCAAGAAATTCTAAAAAGAAATGAGGGATTTTTCAGCTCTCAAAAATGGCTCGATAATATGGTAGCCGAAGGAAGGCGCATGACGCCACTTATCCCTGCGCATGAATATATTCGGAAACTAGATACACTCCATAAGTTCTATTCTCAATCGAGCGAAATATCATTTACGCCCGCAACATTTGAAAAGGCTGTTTCACAATGGCCCCTAAGTGCATTTTCAAATAATGATTTATATAAAAAATACCTTGAAACTGCTGGCCCGCTCCTCTCTTCCGATCAACTCAAGACTACGTTTCTCAATATTTTCAAAGAAGAGTACCCTCAGTATACAAATCCACAATTTTTTACATTCACCGATTCAGAAGGTCACGTGCTTGAATTTTGTATTCCAACCCCTGACTTGATGTCCCAAATTCCTGAAATTATGCAAGCCATCACAGAAACACAATCGGGTGAAATCGTCCAAACAGCAGACACCGAATCATATGGGGCGCATGCACATTCATTTGTTGCATTGCATTATGTTGATTTCCAAGATCATCCGATAGAGTTTTGGTATCGAACTCAATCTCCGCTAGAAAACCCGCATCCTGTGGATTCGCTACAACTTTATGGACTTCCAGAGCCAAACATTCCTGAGGGCTCAACGCCATATACTGAGTCACGAAGATTATCTAGAGAAATCATGGAAAATCAACGTCGCTTTTTGTTTGAGCGCGGCGTACAAATTCCATTGGATATTCCAGAGTTGGAGTCGCGAGGCTACGAGCACATCGTCTTTCGCAAAGATGGTGAGCGAATAGCCGTCGAGTTAAAAATGAGACATATTCAAAACCCATTCTCACTGCACTTTTCGACAGATTTTCAGCTTGATCTTGAAGGAAAAACCCTAAGTAATCCCGAATATGGAGACCTTCTCCTATTGACATTTCTTCGAATCTTGCGACCAATTCTCTGCGACGAACCAGAGGAAAACAATGAAAATCTTGGTATTCTCACTGGAGAAATGCTTGCGCGATGTGGACATTTCCGCAACCTTCCATCGGCAAATCATCATTTTTCTTCATATGCAGCCAGCAATTATTTTCTTGAACAAGGGCGAGATCTTGCAGCTATAGATCAACAAAAAAGATCAACTCATCCGGAAGGCCGAGGCGTTACCTACGTTCGAAAACTCTTCAGAGATGGTGCAGAAAATTTGCCACCCATCAAGCTTCCCTTTCCAAACGATGCACTGGAGTACCCGCAACGATAGATTTCTTGAGGAATATAATTCCTGTATAATAAATCCATGCCGACACTTTCCCACCTTCAAATTCGCAATCCAAAAGATGATGAAACCGCACCAGAAGCAGCGACACAGATTTTTTCTTCACTTTTGTCGAATAAGCACAGCGTTTTTGTCCGCCTTTTCAAAGAAGTAGACTGTTTTTCATTTGAACTTTTCCTCACCGGCCAATCAATTTACTATTATGTGACCGTTCCCACTCCGCGAGAATCATTGGTCCACAGCTTGATTTCAGCTTCATATCCCCAATCATTTATACAAAGAACGAGCGATCCGATGGAAATGGTTTTGCAAAATCCCTATCAAGCCGTTGCTGATCTCAGGTTGCAATACTCATATAAACTTCCCATCAAAACGTATACCGAATTTACTGATGTTGACCCGCTCTCGTCCCTCATTGGGCTCCTTTCAAAACAAAAACCATGGTATCGACTGGCTATTCAAATACTCGTCACTTCCCCATCTTTTTACTGGCAAGGAGACACGTTGAGTTCTCGAGAAAAAGAAAAAGTTGATCCGATGACCGGTGAGTCAAAAACTGAAAAATCGAGTGACAATAGCTCATACTTAGCCAAAAAAGTATTGTTTCAAGGCGGGCGCACGGCAATTCGGATTCTTGCGGCATCAAAAGAAAAAGCACAGAGTCCAAAAGCACTTCTTCAAAATGTCGGTGGCACCTTTGGAGCGTTTTCACTGGGAGAAGGAAATAAATTTGATCTTCGGATTAAGCTGTTTGGCGTGAATGACTATATTGATCGCATGAAGCGTCGTTCGCTTACCTGGCTTGAACATCGAACACAGATCTTAAACGCGCAAGAGCTTGCAACACTCTGGCACCCCCCCGGATTACAACTCAAAGGAATCAAAAATATTGCGTGGGGAAAAACGCTCGCCGGCGAACCACCCGAAAATCTCCCCACCACTGACAACGTCAGCGAGGATGAGAAAAATGATGTTAATTTTTTTGGGAAAGCCGAATACAAAAATAAAGATTCAATTTTTGGTATAAAGTCGGCCGACCGTCGCAAACACATTTATATCATCGGAAAAACGGGAGCCGGAAAATCGACCCTTATTGCCAATATGGCAATCGATGACATCAGACGTGGTCGCGGCGTCGGAATCATCGATCCTCATGGAGATCTTTCTGAAGCAATCTTGGACTATATTCCCAAGCGTCGCATGAATGATGTCGTGTATCTTGAGCCATTTGATACTGAGCGCCCATTTGCATTAAACGTCCTTGAGATCAAAGATCAGACTCATCGGGACCTTGTGGCATCGGGAATTGTTGGTATTTTTTATAAAATCTACGGCGATTCTTGGGGGCCACGACTTGAATATATTTTGAGAAATACGATATTGACCCTTTTGGAAATACCAAATTCGACCCTCGCTGACGCACTTCCCCTTCTTGCGGATCCAAAGTATCGAAAAGCAAACATGCATCATGTCAAAGATCAAGTTCTTTCAAACTTCTGGACCCGAGAATTTGATATGATGACCGATCGACTTCGTGTCGAGGCGATCTCTCCTATTCAAAACAAGGTCGGACAGTTTGTCTCTAGTAAAATGATTCGAAATATTATTGGTCATCCCAAGTCCACGATAGATCTTGAAGACATCATGAATTCAGGGAAAATTTTGATCATGAATCTCTCACAAGGAAAGCTGGGAGAAGATAACGCAGCACTTCTCGGCGCTATGATCATCACTCAGATCCAACTTGCCGCGATGAACCGTTCATTTCAAAAAGAGAAAGACCGCCGAGATTTTTTCCTGTATGTAGATGAGTTTCAAAATTTCGCAACGTCCTCTTTTATAAAAATCCTATCTGAAGCACGGAAATATCGACTCGCGCTTACTCTTGCCAATCAATACATTGAACAGATTGAAGAAGATGTGATGACGGCTATTTTTGGTAATGTCGGCAGTCTTATCTCATTTGTCGTAGGAGCGCGCGATGCCGAATTTTTGAGCAAAGAGTATTCGGAAATGTATTCTCAAAACGATTTGGTAACGCTTGGAAAATATGAAACGGTTATAAAAATGTCTATTGATGAGATGACCTCGCTCCCCTTTCCCGCAAAAACACTGCCACCTCCTGCGCTCAAGAACTCAAATAGAGAGAAAATCATCCGCCTTTCAAAAGAGCGGTATGGACGGAAGATGTAAATCCGACTTGCAAAAGATTAGTGAGACGTATCAAATGACTGAACCTGTTGTATTATCCAATCTGGATAAACAGTCTGCATTGTTCCATGATATATTTCAAGCACGTCAACAACAAAATCTGATGAAAGTTGTGGTCGACCTTGAATATGCAATCCAAATCGCTCTTTCCCTAAGTTTGATCTCCTATTTTGCTCTCGTTTCATTGGATTTGTACCAATCCCTTCGTATGATGCAAGATATCGTATCAAATCATCCGCACAATGCATAAACCACGGAGGAGCTTGTAAAAATATGTGTGCATTTGATTGACAGAGAGAAATCGAATTCCCGAGTACTTCAGCAAACAATCGTGCGCTTAAGTCTGGCCGCTCTTTCCTGATCGTTATCCATCCATTATATGCCCTGAGGAATATACAATTAAATCCATCTCCAGCAGCATCATTGATCTCATCCCATGTATGTTCCTGTCTCAAATCTCCAGAGATGTGTGCAAGATTTTGTGGTAAATTATCAGCTCCGTATGAAGTAAGACCCACAGAGAGTCCCCTTTCAAATGAGCAGCCATTTGGAAACTGCCTCTGAGAAAGGTCTCGAATCATTCCTGTTCCAGCCATAAGGTCCAATACAGCAAGTGGTCTTTGAATCTCAGCAAGAGCAACTGATGGTGGCACTTCACAACTGCCAAAATGTGCATCATAGTTGCTAATCGAATCATCATAAACTGGCCATCCACGCACCGACTCACAAGAGACAATATTGTGCGTAAATTCTGTTATAGGATATTTACCTGAGACTGATAAAAGAGCAACATCGTGTGGTTTAATATTTTCTATAGCCATATTTCAGAAATCATAAGAGCAAATACAAATTACTATATTATAATCTCTGGTATGGATTCCCACAAATGAGCATCATATGAGAGCATATTCGAGAGAGAGATAGATAGAAGATATCGCGTCAGTTGTCTTTGCTAAACCGATCTTTCATTTTTTTAAACATTATCGATAGCAATGGTATACCCACTGACCCCATGAAGATTGCTGCTTTTGATTCGACAATTTCAGCGATCTTTCCTTCAATTTTTTGAGGAATTGAGCGTGCGGTGTCGTACAACTTCCAGAGTACTGCAATCGCAACAACAAAAAATATTATTCCCAATGAAAGCATAACAATCGCAAAGAGATAAAAAATGTTTTGTAAATCCATATGATATTGATTGAATACATTAACTGTATTGATTCAGGATTTATGATTCACGAATCGTGAATCCTGAATTATTTCTTTGCTGGCTTCTTTTTTGCCGGTGCTTTTGCCTTCTTCAGATCTTTCTTTCCTTCTTCTGAGACATACTCCCATCGAGATTTCAAAAAGTCAGTAAGATCGGTTAAACGATCTTTTGTCGCTTCTTTTTCTTCTTTCAAGCGACCAACGACATCATTGACAACTCCCATATATTTTCCTTTGTCGATATCGGGATATTTTTCTTTCAGCTGATCAAGACGGGTGTTCATCTCTTTTTGAGCAATATCATAGAGCTTTTTTCCCTCTTTTGAAGCGGTGCCAAATATTTCTTTCACAATCTCTTCTTTGCTTTTTGTTTTGAGAGCAAGATGAAGTTCGGCCCACTTCTTTTTTGCAAGTTCACGATTTTCTTTGCCTGATTTTGGCGTAAGAAAAAATGCTGCTGCACCTCCGAGAAGTGCCCCAAGTGCGAGTGTCAATCCAAATTTAGATTTTCCCATATGTTGTTAATTAATTAATAATCAATCCATTATACCCCAATACCACTCTTGCTTCTACTTATTCTTTCAAACATGTCCAATATATCGATAAACTTCTTCTTGAATTTAGTATGTATAGTATAATACATCATGGCAAAGCATCAACTTAAACTCTACTTCACCGGCTCAATAGCCGCTCCTCAGAGCAATCAGAAAAACTACCTGAATATCGTTCAATTGGTAAAAGATAACGGACATACCATTATCGCAGATCATATATTGAGTGTTTCTGAAAAAGAAGTAAGTCTCAAAACGCGCGAAGAACGACTCAAATTTCATACACAAATTGAGCAGTGGATCCACTCAAGTGATGCGCTTATCGCAGAAACATCATTCCCCAGTATCAGCGTTGGGTACGAGATCTCCCTTGCTCTTCGGGTGGGAAAACCGGTACTCGTCCTGTACAAAGATGGCGAACCCCCCAGTCTTCTCGCGCATCACCGAGATGAAAAACTTCTCTGTGAAAAATATACTCCACAAACCCTTCCACACATTCTTCAGGATTTTATTGGGTATATTGATTCGAAAACTGACCTCAGATTTACTTTTTTCATCACCCCGAAAATCGCCTCGTTTCTGGATACAATCGCCAAAAAGGAAAAACTCCCCAAGTCAGTGTATCTCAGAAAACTTATTGAAGAAGACATGGCAAAACGAGCTTAGAGCCTGCTTGAAAAGTCTCGAGAGAATTATTTTTGAGGAATTTTTTCTATTATCAAGGCATGAAGAGCGATTTTAGCAATAGCTAAATGAGCGATGAATAACGACGATAAGAAGAAAAATAACCAAAAAGAAACTTTTGAGATCTTTTCAAACAGGCTCTGATATGTAACAGATGCATCTTGATACTTCACACTTCAGTACTATAATTGAATGTACATCCCGAGGTGGGATTTTTTTTATTTGTTAGAAAGCCTCAAATAGATTTTTATCACCGAATGGAAACACCCACAACACCGTTTAGCTATTTACTTGATACCTTTAAACCGGAAGTATTCAAACGAAGATTTCCGATTGTAATGTTTCTCCTTCAAAGATCGTGGGGTGCGTGGTTTGCATTTTCGGCATTTGTATTTTTCTATGCAACGCATGAATATACCTTTGCCGGGCTATTCATAATCGTCACAGCTGTTATGGCAATGAATGGACTTGCCAAAACTGATCTCGTACTTGCCCATCGCACACCAGTATGGTGGAAGAAACACCCAACGTTGAAAGTCCTTCATTTCATCAATTCTGAAGGAGAGATGGCTGGTATATTTGTCGGCGTTCTCACACTGATTGTCGTCGGACTCACCCATAGCTCAGATCTTGAACATATTCACTGGCCGATTGGAGAGGCGTTCACGCTCTATGGCATCATGTCATTTGCCAACTGGACAGTGCATCACATGGTGACGGTTATGACCGTTGTTGAAAAATTTACCGGTAAATTTGGGGTTGTATTTTTTGGATCTCTTCTCTCTGCAGTGACTGGCGAACCTGCCGCTGCCGTATTTCTTTCTGAATATTTGGTTAATCGTGTTACACCGGAAAATCGACCAAAACTTGCAACCGCAATCGCTGGATCAATCGGTTCAGGAGGCGGATGGCTTCCGTTTGCCGCACCACCAATTCTCATCATTTGGAGTATTCTTTCCAATGATTTTGGGTGGAGTATTGTGAATCTCATGATGTTTATCGGATTCGGTTGCATCAGCCATGCGCTCGTCGTTTCCCTTTTTGCAACAAAATACATCAAAGATCCTGATGAAGAGCTTACCACCTCTCATCTTCCCACTGCCATGATGACTTTTGGATTTCTGGCGCTATTGGTACTCGCTCATATTTTTATTCATGGACCCTATTTGTGGCTTATTGATGCAATCATCGGACTCAACGTATCATTTACTTTGGCAAGCTTGTACGGCGATAAACTAACCCATCTGGTGAAAAGTAAAAAACTAAAAACAGATGAAGAACGACGAAGTAATCCAGAATATGAACACCTGTCTGAAAAAGCGTTTTCAGCGACGTTTCAGCCGATGCTTCTTTCCTTCTTGCTTCTTGCACTCGAAGTCATTGGTCACGTCGCCGAACCCTTTATTGAAATAATCGCGGAATCAATCCCAGAAAGCTGGCCACTGCTTCTGACGGCAGTCTTCCTCTTTTATATCACGGCTGTGGTATCACATTTTGCAGATAACGCACTTGCTTCACGCGTATTTATCGTCGTCGCACTTTCTTTCATGAGCACCATGGGCGAAGCTGCGGCAAACTTGCTCGCAATTGCAGTCGTATATGGCGCACTTTACGGAGGATTCCTCATGATTCCCGCAAACCTCCCCAACTTTGCAATCTCTCGCGCTTTCCATGTTGACTCAGGAAAATGGATGAAAAATGCATTTGGGATCTATTGGACCGGTATTGTTTATGCAGCGGCACTCTTCGTGTGGAGTGTGTTTTTGAAGTAGAGCAGTTATAAACACTAAACAAAAATACCTTTCACTAACTACAAATACTGTTTGGTAAAATACCTATATATAGTTTAATTGTATTTTCCCTATGAGAGAAAGACTTCGAACAATTCAAGGTGGTCTCAGATATCAATTTCAGGAAACCCGTGATGCCTTTCAAAGAGAAATGTTTTACAGAACCCCGGGTGAACTTTCACCTGCGAATCTTCTGCATGTTATTGATCCCCATCTTGAGTCTGCACTCTCCCCTACTGGCTTAGAAATGATTCGGCAGGCAATTGGTGATATTGATTTAGCGGTTGATTATGGCGCGGCAAGAAATCCATTGCGAGCACTCGTCTTCGGAAATGCGCGTCGTATTGTGGCCGTTGATCCTGCCTATAAATACTACAATCACGAGGATTTTCAAATGAATCCAGATCCAGAGCTTTACGGAGTATTTGGAGGTAAAGCCGAATGGGAAGAAATGAAAAAACTTATGCAGTGGTCGATGAAAAAAATCAAATATCCAGATATGAGTAGTCATCAAGCGAGCTATACCATTGCCGGAATGAGGAGTGGTACCCAGAGAAAAATCGAACTTATTCCTCAGAAAGGAGAAAGTTGGCTTCAAGATATACATGATAAAGCACAGCTTGCGGTTGTTTGGAGAGCATTTCCCACTGCAGAAACCTGGGGTCACATAATAGAGAGACTTCCTATTGACGGAGTCCTCATTACTACTGGATATGGAAGTACTGTAAGTTCTTTCCATCCTCAAGATGCTCCAGACTATGATTGTCTCACGTGTGGAATAGATGTTGACAATACTGCTCTCCCAAGAAATGGAAATTTTGATGCTATTGGCATGGTACCGCTCGTTGATCCGTATCAATTATTCGCAGAGGAAGAAACTCAGCAGAGCATGTATTTTTATAGAAAAAGAGGATCACTCACTGCAGTTGATATTTCAGAAGCACTCCGGCAGAATATATAAATTTGATTTTTATATTTAATACTGGTCCGTATCAGGCATTATTGGGAAAAATTTCCATGAAAAAAACCCCGCCGAATCCGCCAACCGGTTGTTATTCAACCGAATCTTTTGATAGCTCTTTTGCAAGATCCATATAGAATACTCGCAGCTCTTCAAGAGTGAGTGGTTTAATCATACGCGGAAGTGCGGTAAAATCATCAATGCGCAATAGATCTGAGGAAAATAATGTTGGGTGAAATTCCTGCCGAAATTTTCGATTAAAGCCATAACTGATTGTCCAGATGTTCCATTTTCGAAGGAGATAATAAAAATCGACAAAGTCTTTTACATCACTTCGTTGCTGGATACACAGCATCTTGTTTGTTGCGATGTCACGCTCGGAGTTTATTTCAAATCCTTCATAAATCTTATTTTTTTGCACCAACTCGTAAGGATAATACCCAAAATCAACTTTGAGTCTTGATTTGTTTTGAAAGGTAAAATAATAGACACTAGTCACTTCTCGTATTTCTTCCTCGAAGAGGATACCAAGTTCTTTACTGAGTTCATAAATGAATGAGTGTATTTTATCCCGCTCCAATAGATTCTGAGTAAAAAAATCCAAATCGTCCGAGTATCGATGTTGTAGATAACAAACACTAAGTGCGGTGCCTCCGGTGAAGTAAAACGTATCTCGAAAGTACCGTTCGTTTGTTATAGCAGTGAATATGGCTCTCTGTTCTTCAGTGAAGCCTGGTGTGTTTTTATTTTTCCCCATATGAGTAATTCCATTAACTGCTTTGGACGAAAGTAGAGACGCATGTTATCCCAATACTTCTTTACCTTTGCAAGGGGTATCTTTTCCCCCTTTTCAGGACCATAATTGATCATACGCTCAAGGATTTTGATACGTCCGCTCTCGGTCTTTTCAAGCTCTGCACGGTCATAATCCCACAAATATCTACTCATGTATATATGGTATCATATTTTTCCCATGAAAAAACCCCGACCCCATCTCTGTTTAATATGCCAAGAGGGAGGGGTGATTCCTATTATTTAACTGTTATTTTATTGATAATGAATGAATGTCTATTTCGGATTGTCGAAGTATTGACTTCAAAGTTTTCTTTTTGAGTTCTTTATTGTGCATTGGTAAAGTAACACGCAGCACTGTGTTCGTCTTATGCTTTAGAACGATATGGCTTCCTTTTTGATGGTGAATATAAAATCCTTGTTTTAGTAGGTATTTAAGAAGCTTTTTTTGTCTCCAAGCTGGCGTAGTTGTCATCTTTATATCGTTTTTGGATATGGGATATCCACTCTCCCTATCATAGTATTTCCTGTTGATTCAAAGGTATCTTTGATTTCATCTTTTTCGAGACTTTCTAAGTAGGCAGTAATGGCCTCTTGAATATTTGTCTTTACTTCTTCAAAACTGTCTCCCTCAGATATACACCCAGGTAAAGTTGGTACATAGGCGCTATATCCGCCCTCTTCCGCTTCTTCAAAAATAACGTCATATTGGAGAATCCGAACATTTTTCTGTGCCATAAGCAAATTATATCATGATTTTTTTCCATGAAAAAGCCCCGCCCTCCACTTTTAAAGTGGCTGACGGGGCAATTTTATTCGGTTGTCGTGTGAGGGGACATCGTTGTCCTCTCACACACTCAGGTTGGCGCTCGGACACTTTTCCTTACTTCTCCCACAGCCATTGTGGGAATGGAAAAGAGGATCGTACTATCGTAGTACGACCGCGCCTGGGAACTATCTCAATAAACCAATCCCAGTAACAATGTGATGCAGTAAATATCACAGACATGTTGCGGTTCCATTCATCTTTGCAACCAAACCAAACCCTTTGCAAAGATGTCGAAGTAATTTCCGATAAACATGAATACTGCAAGACCAATCGTTAATGGAATCATTAGAAGTGTGTACGCTTCTGCCTCTTGTGCGAATCCTCTTTTTGTTATCCATGGTAATCGTTGCATCCAACGAGGCAGATCACTGAAAGCAAGCTGCTCCTTGAACACTACAATTGCCACCAGCGAAGAAGACACAAACAAGGGGGCCCCCAACATTATCCATGAAAGATTTACATAGAATTGGTGAGGATTATTTGCTCCTGGGATCATGGCACCTGCAAATGGCGACGACACTGCTGCAAGGACCAAAATCCACGGTCCCTGAACATGCGCTGCAACCCACTCCTCAGTTCCAGGAATCTGCTGGATGATGAGTGCCGCAAGGATCAAGCCGAGCGCAGCAGCCGCACCTTCCTGGATTTCGTGCAACCCATTACGCATCAGTATTTGCGTCTTGCCATGAACTGCACTGTAGAGAAGGAGCAATCCCATACATAAGAATGGACTATGTGTCCATATCAAAAGCACGAGAAACGTTGCAAATTCAATAGCTTTTATCAGCTGTTCACGATCAAATTTTACAGGTTCGACTTTGATCGGAAAAGATCGGGCTGCATATAAAGAAGTTAAAATGCAGTACGGCGTCAACACAAGTAGCAAGGGCAGTCCACTTACTGGAAAGTCAAAACCACTTGAGATGTAGTATGGGAGCCCCCACAACTCTCCAAGATAAAAGGCGCCCCCTACAGTCAAAGCGTTGAATGCAGCAACAGATTTCACCGAGAATGCGTTGTATGCTGGGCTCTTACTCCTTGACAAAGATGTGAAAACCAATGTCGAAAAGAGCAAAATAACAGCGAACGAATCAAAAAAAAGGCTGATATGACCCGCCACAAAACACAGGGTAAATATCGCCAATCGCGGCCGCTTTGTGAACAGAGTAGGATACGAAAATTCTACGTAACCTACAAGAAACGTTAAGTAGAAAGCTGTCCACAACGTTTCTTCAACCGCAGAGTGTAAGAGATGTTGTTCTGTGAAGAATGCCCATCCGGCATAACCGGTGAGCAATCCGCCCAGCAAAATACCTAATACAACTGCCTCTGTGTTCACAAAAGATCTTTGAACTCCATTTTCATGACTACTCATCTCATCCTCCCAAGGATCGGAATTCTGGCAAGCTCCAAAAATAGAGCTCGCCACGGTAGTCGCATTTCCCCTGCGACACAAGGGCCCCTTTATAACGTCGGGGAGACGGTGATTTTCCAATTCTCCCATTGGTCTGGGCGTCCCTTTAAGATCCTCCTTTCTGTGTGATAGGGACGAAACAAGAGACTGAGACATGGATCCCCGCCTTCGCGAGGATGACAATTGTATCGAATCCTTCAATCCCCTCTTACGTCCCTATCATTTTCAAACAACCGAATATGTCAAAGTGCGATCATTCACTTATCATTCAAATGCTGTTTTGAACGGATATGAATGTCACCGAAAATAGTATTCCAAAATACATGGCAAATGCTTCTATTGCCCCATTCTGAAATAGGCAACAATTATAGGTCTTACAAATGAATGACTCAATGCATAGTGAGTATGTCTATAGGAATATCGCTCTTAGTAGGTTTCTATTTTGTAGGTAGTTTAGTATACTATCTTTTCATGTTTTATACTATTATAGGATGATTTTCCGCCGGAATTTCGTATATCAAAAATACCATCAACCCAGTTCAAAAGAAGGCTGCTCGTTTGGCTAAAAAATATCCCTTTGGAGCACTCGTTGCGATACTTGGCCTTTTGGGATTGTTGTCACCAATGCAATTGTGGTTGTTGCTAAAATAAACTCAAAGAATCAATTCTTGATGCCGCAGGAAGTAGACTTGAGCCAGTACTTCTGACTTCATTAACGACCATTTTTGGGCTCCTTCCCATAACTCTGTCCGACCCATTGTGGCGTGGATTGGGAGGTGCAATTATCTCTGGGTTGTTCTTTTCAGGTATGATAAAGCTCTTTTTTTATTCCTGTGGTGTACTATATGTGGTTTTCTTCCACCCCCTCTTTGCCTCAAAAAAAACAATAGATACAAGAAGCATCAGAGCCTGAAGAACAAACACATATTTTCCGATAACTGCGTAAAACCACGTAGCAATGAGTGGTGCGATGGCAGCAGATGCTGAGGAGAACGATTCATCTATCCCCATGATCTCACCTTGTTTACTTTTATCAACTGCTTTTGAGATCAGAGACTTAAATGTCGGCATCGAGACTGATATTCCAAAATTATTTAAATAAATAAGAGGCAAAAATAGAATAAAGTTTGATACAAAAACGAAAAGTAATTGTGATACAACAAGAGCCATTTGCCCCAGAACGAATGTTTTTAGATCGCCAATGCGCTTTGAAAGCCAGCTCGTGACAAGCGTCTGATTGATGATCAAGAATACGCCAATAACTACAAACAACAAGCCGACTTTTGCTGAATCAAAAGCAAATGTATCGATCAGAAATAATACAAATATTGAAGAAAACGAATTTAAGACAAACAAAAACATACCTCGAAGAAAAAAGAGGTATTTAATCTGACGATTCTTGCTATATTTCTTTATCTTCGGAAGAAATTGCAGTTCTTTGATCCAACTCATTTTGACAAAAGAAGCTCTTTTTTCTACAGGAAGTGATTCGGGTAAATATTTCACCATTATGATCAATGTCGCAATAGAAATTGCCAAAGTGAGAAGTATTGGTGCCAAATAGCCAAGTGACGAAGACATCGTAAGCCCACCGATCACGGGACCAACAATGAGTCCCAAACCGACCACTCCACCCATCAAGCCAAATGTTTTTGTCTTTTCCTCATGTGTTGTGATATCAGAAAGATATGCATTTGCTACTGCGTTATTGCCACCAGTAATACCATCTGCGATACGTGCAAGCATAATTACCACTACAGGAATTGAGATCATTCCAATAGTAATGTGCGGAACAAAATAGGACAAAGCAAATATCACCCAACTCAACATTGTACCTGTTTGTGAGATCAGCAATATTGGCCGTCTCCCGTATCGATCACTCAATGTTCCGAGAATCGGCGCTGCAAAGAATTGAAAAAACGGATATGTTGAAAGAATCACCCCATACATGACGGTGCCTCCGCCATAAGCTTTAATAATAAAGGGCAAGATAGGAATCAGGATTGAAAAATTGAGCGTATTTACAAACGTCAAAAGCAATAATGGAATAAATTCGCGTTTCATAGAAATGTTTATTGTATCATTCTTTTCATCTTTCTGTCCTGTCAGTCCAAAATAGAAATGTCCCCCCATCAAACTGTATCAAGTGATAGGTTTGACTTGTCAGAGATGGATGTATTCCATGGATGATTAGCAGGGGCATTCCAGTTGAGCTTGTGACTGGTTAAAATGACTGGATAGGTTTTCATTTTTTGTGGTCTTTCGGGTAATGGAAAGACGGAGAGATCATATTCTCTTAAGTTGAAATGTAATGTTCCATCAATCCATTCTTCAACGGTGAGATGTTCTTTTGGACGTACCGTGGTAGGTTGAATTTCTTTGAGCTGATACCACTTGGTCTTAAACTGTACCGTGAAGTCGTTGTTAATGGCTCGTTCTGATTGTACAGAAAATATACGATTGAGATTCTGTATATCTTGTTTGGTAAGTTCTCTGTGGGCATCACCCTCTTTAGCCGGTATGACCGTAAATCTCTCGTTAAACTTTGGAATGAATACTTCTTGAAGAAAGGTATTTGCCTCGTCAGGAGTTTTGATATTTACCAGTCTCATTTCTTTGATGAGACGATCTTGTAAGGTTTGAAACAAACGTTCAATACGACCTTTTGCTTGGGGAGAGTTGGCAGGAATCGGATTAACACCCAACTGCCTCATGGCACGCTGAAACTGTGTGAGGAGTTCTTGGTTATCAACTGCTTCCTTGTGATTGATCTTGTAGGTTGAGAATTTATCGAGGTAAATACAGACTGGTTTCCCCTTGAGAATGACATATGTTTTCCAGAACTGGAATACGGATATCACACCTTCATGTGGAGCAAAGTATGCTTTGGTAATCTTTCCTGTTGCATCGTCAATTGCTGCCAGTAAACACATCTCAATCGGATTCCCTTCAGAATCATTGTATCGGTCTTCAAGCCAGAAGTGGTATGATCCATCAAACTGCTCCATCTCTCCGTAACATTCTTTCCGTGCTCTCCAACTATGATGTTGTCCTGTTTTCTTGTGGCTACGTGCCTTCCACTGATTGTCCTCTATCATCCACAATCTCAATGTCTCTGGATGTACCGATACACCATCGCGTTCTGCTAACTTCTCAGAAGCAAACGTTGGTTTAAAATCGTGATATTTTTCTTTGATCAATGTGAGGGCTCTTTCTTTTGTTAAAGGCTCAATTTGATGGTTTCCCATCCGCCCCTTGAGACCGTGAATTACCGCCTTTATTCCTTCTGTCTTTACTTTGCTCTTCAACCGTTTCACTTGTCTCACACTGATCTCTAATTGTTTGGCTGCCACATCATTCGTGATCTTTTTCTCCAACACTAACTTGATAACTCTACCCTTTGTTTCTTCCTCACTGGTGAGGTTGATTTTATGTGCCATGTGGTTAATACTGTGACTAATGAATAGTCCACAGTATCAGTGCTTTTTTACCCATTCCTATGAAATCTTTTGAAACAGGGGTGACGTTTCTATTTTGGTAGAGGGGGACATTTCTATTTTGGTGTAACAGAGAATAAACACGACTTGACAAATGAATCTGAGGAGGTGTATATTGATCTTAATCCTCCAAATGAAATATCTAAATAATATCTTTTTTGAACACTCATATTTTTAGGGCCTTGAGAGGATCAAGGAAAAAGTGACGTTCGGATAAGCCGAGGCTTATAAGACGCACCTACCCGTTAGACTAGAAAAAAAGATTTTAGAATGAATTTCATACGGAGGATTATTTTTTTTCTAAAGACCACCCAATTGTTCTCGATTAATTCTGCATAACTTTGGTGAATATCAATCTTTATCAAACTCAATTTCGTAAATAAATATTCTCAATTGATGTCCATAGATTTTATACGATTATTTATAGAGTTATAAAATTTTTTGCAATTATTGAAAGATACGGTATAATAACAGTAGTTTGTACCACATCTATCCCTAAGACCTTCGACTTTTTCCAGAATTTATTACAAATTATTTAGTATGTATGCCAGCTTCAGATAAGAACGACTCACTCAGTGAGCAAGATACTTCCTTTGACGTATCTTCGATGTTAGAAACCTATGAGGAAAAACCTATTGAAAAGGTAGGAGATTCCCAACTGCGATCTCCAGAAAAAAAACCAGCAGCTCCTTCACCAATGAGCAATCCAAAATCTCGCGCAGAAGTTATCAGCCCAAAACTCAAAGAGGATTTAAAATCAAGCTATGAAGCAGAGGGAATTTTAGACATAACCTATGGTGGGTATGGGTTTTTACGACAAAATTACACGGTGAGTCCGGATGATGATATTTATGTGTCAACATCACAAATACGAAGATTTTGGCTTCGCAAAGGCGATGAGGTAAAGGGTCTTGCTCGGCCTCCAAAAGATGGAGAGCGCTTTCATAGTCTTTTATTGATTAAAGAAGTGAACGGACGTGCAATGACTGAGGAAGAAAGTAGAAAACGCAATAAATTTGACCAACTTACCTCACTTCATCCTGAAAAACAAATTATTTTAGAAACAGATAAGGATATTCTTTCAACTCGCATCATTGATTTGGTGGCACCAATCGGATTTGGTCAGAGAGCTCTTATCGTTTCTCAGCCGAAAGCGGGAAAGACGACATTTTTGAAAGATATAGCTGAGGCAATAGCCATAAATCATCCAGAAGCACATATGATCGCAATATTGATCGGGGAGCGACCAGAGGAAGTGACCGAAATAAAACGATCTATTAAGGGTGAAGTCGCCGCTTCACATTTCGATGAAACACCGAAACAACAAACCAAAGTTGCAAGCCTTGCGCTTGAAAGAGCTCGGCGACTCGTCGAGACAGGCAAGGATGTCGTTATACTTTTGGATTCAATCACGCGACTCGCACGGGCGTTCAATTTATCTATAAGTAATTCCGGACGTACATTATCTGGAGGATTTGATCCCCAAGCCCTATACCCTGCAAAAAAATTCCTTGGCGCAGCTCGAAACTGTGAAGAGGGTGGAAGTCTGACGATTATCGGTACCGCCCTTGTTGGTACAGAGTCTCGCATGGATGACCTGATTTATGAGGAATTGAAAGGTACGGGGAATATGGAGATTCATCTTGATAGAAAATTTGCGGAGAAGCGCATATATCCTGCAGTGAATATCACCATGTCAGGTACTCGACATGAAGAGCTCTTGTTTGACGAAGAAACGCTGAAACGAGTTACGACGCTTCGTCGAATGATGTCTTTACGGACACCAGAAGAGAGTTTGATGGCCATGCTTGATAAGCTTCCAAAAACAAAAAACAACAAAGAATTTTTGGAACAACTTCACAAGGGGTAAGGATAAATACTTAAAAAGTACTATTCTATACATTGTCTCGATTCTCTTGTATCATACATATATGACATCAACGACACTGGACCGACGAGTAAGCAGAATACTCGGACAACTTCGAGGTATCCAGAAAATGGTTGCTGAGGAGCGGAACCAAGTAGAAATACTCCAACAAATATCGGCAATTAAAAAAGCTATTAATGGTCTTTCCAAAGAGATAGTGTTGCAATATTTTGAAAAGAAGGTGCCAGAGGAAAAAAAGAAAGAAGTTGAAACGGTCATTCAACGAATCATAGACTTGTAATCACCTCTTCAAAAATAATACGAGTTGCATTTGTACTTGTATGATACTATCATAAATTAACGGTCACTTTGTCAACTACCAGATCGTCATATTCATTGGATATGGTATAGTGTAGTTTCTGGTTACCAATTGGATGTAATATTATGAACGGTCAAAATATGATTGGGATTATTGGCGGTGGACCAGCAGGCTTAAGTACTGCAATATATACCGCTCGTGCAGGACTCACACCAATGGTATTTGCGGGATCTCCTCCCGGAGGACAATTGATGCTTACCTCTGAAGTCGAAAACTTTCCTGGATATCAAAAAATTATGGGATCTGACCTTGTTGCCTCATTACGAAAACAAGCAGAAGCCTTTGGAACCAAGATAATCGATGATAATATTACGTCAGTAGATTTTTCAAATGAGCCCAGTGTAACTACATCAAAACAGACGTACATATTTCGTTCAATTGTCATTGCAACAGGCGCTCAAGCATTATGGTTGGGATTGGATTCAGAGACGCGATTACGGGGAAAAGGAGTGTCTGCATGTGCCACCTGTGATGGGTTCTTTTTTCGAGACAAGAAAGTGGCTGTGGTAGGGGGAGGGGATACTGCGATGGAAGAAGCGCAGACGCTGACGAAGTTTGCTAAAAAAGTAATTGTCATTCATCGTCGAGATAGCTTTAGAGCCTCAAAAATTATGCAGGAGCGGGTATTGAATAATCCTAAAACTGAAGTAATGTGGAACACTTCGGTCATTGAAATTCTCGGTGAACAAAAGGTTGAGGGAATTACCATAAAAATCCAAAATCCAACATCTAAAATCAAAAATCTAACGCTCGATGGTGTGTTTATGGCTATCGGTCATAAGCCAGATACTGAGGTATTTAAAAATGCTGTTGCAACAGATGAAAAGGGATATATCCTCACGAGTTCCATTGCGGCAGTGTTCAAAATCCAAAATCCTAAATCCAAAATAGATATAGATTTGTTTGATATGAAGTATCAAAATATGACGTCTGTTCATGGGGTATTTGCTGCGGGAGACTGTGTTGATCATACGTATCGTCAAGCAGGGACTGCTGCGGGAATGGGTATAGCGGCAGCACTTGATGCAGAGAGATGGCTCGAAAGGGGGGAAAAATGAACAATCCAGGAAAAGAAATGCTTGAGTCTGCACAAAATCTTATTCGAACCGTCGGTGAAAAAATGGGATATGACAAAAGTAAAATTGACCAACTGATTACTGCAGAGATGATTTATGAGTTTGCGCTTCCTATTGATAAAGACGATGGCACTTCAGAAATGTTTATTGGATTTCGCGCACAACACAGTAGTGTTCGTGGCCCCTATAAAGGTGGGATTCGTTTCCATCAAGATACGACTCGTGAAGAAGTTCAAGCACTTGCAACATTGATGAGTATCAAAACTGCTGTTGCAAATATTCCCATGGGGGGAGGAAAAGGAGGGATCCGAGTGAACCCAAAAGAACTGTCAGAATCAGAGCTCAAGCAGTTGAGTAAAAAATTTGCTGCAAAACTTGCACACGTGATTGGACAAGATATTGACATTCCAGCGCCTGACGTCAATACAAATCCAACCATCATGAAATGGATGCTCGAAGAATATGAACAAATACATGGTAAAAAAGAGCCAGCAGCATTTACTGGTAAATCAGTTTTGAATGGGGGAAGCTTGGGACGCACTGAAGCCACGGGGTATGGAGGTGTTATCGCTCTACAGGAGTTACTAAAGAGGATGTACCCCGATAAGCAGTCAAAAATGACCATTGCTATCCAAGGATTTGGAAATGTTGGATATTACTTTGCTGAAGCCGCAGTCGCTGAAGGGCACAAAATAGTTGCTGTATCAGATTCAAAAGGTGGTATTACGGGAAATGAATCCGCAGATAGTTTGGATATTCCTTTGGTTTTGGAATGTAAGAAAAAACAAGGCTCAATCTCTGGGTGTTATTGTGCAGGTGGTGTTTGCGACACATCAAAAGGTAAGATAATATCAAATGGAGATCTTCTCGAACTTCCTGTTGATGTATTGGTGCCTGCAGCTCTTGAGAACGTGATCAACGAAAAAAACATGAAAAATATCAAAGCAAAGATTATTGTAGAAATGGCAAATGGTCCAATCACCGAGACTGCCCGTCAATATTTGAGTTCAAAAGACATTGTCATCATCCCAGATGTGCTCGCAAATGCCGGAGGCGTGATCGTTTCATATCTTGAATGGGTACAAGGAAGACAAGGCATATGGTGGTCTCAAAAGGATGTGATGGATAGACTTACTGATATTATGAGCACATCATTTGCTGATATTTGGAATCATTCAAAGAAAGAGTCACTTGATCTGAAAACTGCAGCGTTTGAAGTCGCCATACAGCGTCTTATTTCTGCAATGTAAGCTCCATACAGAATTATTTCAAATCAGGTAAAATGAGATTGTACAATATTTGATTTTTTATGAAAGATATACTGTCTTTTGTTTTATTTCTCAAAAAATATTCACTTTCACGAGCATTTTATTACGGACACAAGTTTGAACGTATGAAAGATGTGGTTGTTGCTTTGTTGGTCGTAAAACGGGGAAAGTATTCGAGCTCATTTCTTAACTCTTCATTTTTTTTGCTTATTGTAACCGTCTTGGTTGCTGGTCCTGCGATAGCAGAGAATAATCCATTTGATGACTCAATTGATAATCCTCCGCGATATTTTCAAAGTACCTCTCTTTCCTTTGATCCGTTTGAGAACCCCGTGACAACTATTGTCTCTGCAAAGCCACGCAGTGGAATTGAAATATACACCGTTCGTGAAGGGGAAACACTTGCATCGATTGGAGAGCGATTTCAAATATCGGTTGATACTATAAAATGGGCGAACGATCTAAAATCAGATATTATCAAGTCAGGACAAACTTTAAACATTCCTCCAGTGACAGGAACGGTGCATGAGGTTGCAGCGGGAGACAATATTTATACGATCGCAAAAAAATACAAAGTTGACGCTCAAAATATTGTAAATTTTCCGTTCAACGACTTTTCAGATCCTGATACGTTTCAGTTGACTCCTGGTCAAAATCTATATGTTCCAAATGGAGTAATTGAAGAAAAGAAACCCCAACAAGGCGGCCAACAATTCTATGCAAAGATTCAAGCCGGTGTTCAAGGCACATCAAATTTCATTTGGCCATCCTCAGGAAATATTACCACTTATCCCGTTTGGTATCATATGGCATTGGATATCGCCAATAGAGCAGCTCCTCCTATTATTGCTGCAGACACCGGCACGGTGACATATACCGGGTGTTTGGAATATGGATATGGGTGTCACATCATTATTGATCACGCGAATGGATTTCAGACCTTGTATGGTCATTTATCATCTATTGAGGTTAGTGCGGGTCAAGCGGTTACAAAAGGGCAGAGAATTGGTGTCATGGGCTCGACCGGAAGATCAACCGGAACGCATCTTCATTTTGAAGTGCGATCAGGAGGATCCCTTACCAACCCTCTCAACTATTTGCAGTAAAAAAGACAGCTGATGGACTATCAGATTGCGTCAAAAAACGTAATATTCACGATTGTACTTCTTTCACAACTATACATTATTGGGGTATTTCTTTATAAAAATGTTTCCAATAATCAAACGGTTACGCTTTGTTCAAATGGTCAGCAACTTACCGCAGTATTTCATCTGAGAGAGGAGGTAACGGTTCTTATTCCTGCATCGTCCGTAAAGGATACGCTTGACTGTTTACGGAGGGGAATGAGTTTCAATGACCGGACAATTGAGTATGTGATTGCGAAAGATACCTCGAGCGCCCTTATTGAAGTGTTACATGCTCGATATGCGGTCAATGAAGAGCAAGATGAGCTAGAGCTTGCATTGACGATACCAGTCCGTTTATCAGGAGACACCGTTGAAATAGGGGGAGCATCATCGATAGCAGTATTTTTGAAAGAAATTTCAAATCCCTTTAAATTTATCGAATATGTTGCAGAGAAAAATTCTCCTACCGTTATCGTCCCAGAAATAAATGAGGTAATTGCACGTCTCATTGAAAAAAATATCATAGACTCAAATATAATCATAACTGAGCTACGGGAGGGTGAATATGCTACGATTGATCTCTGAAATTATTGGAGGAGTATGTTCTTTATTTCACGAAAGAGTGTTATTGCCTCAAAACCAATCCACGAATCGCCAATGAGCTCTTTTGGAAGGCCAGGATCCGTTTTGAGAATGGTAATGTATGATGAAATGACTGCTTTCATTTTTGACATTTTATCTTTATCTGTAGATAGTTCTTGATGCCAATTCTTAAAAAGTGATCGATACTCCTTTTCACGATTGGTTTTTCCCCAGACTTTTTCTATTAATTCTTCACGTGCGCCAAAAACATGATCAGCTTCAAATGCTTGTACATACTGTTGCTCTTCTGTATCCTTGATAAGATCTTTCAAAGAATCAATAATAGGATGAGGTGTTAACCAAAATGACCGATGCCACGGGCCAAGTCCCCAGCTTGCAACCTCACGACGAAGTTTGTCTCTCAGTTCGCGCTTTTTCTCAGGAATTTCATATGAAAGAATTCTCCATTTTCCATCCCATTTTTCTTGAGTAAACCGAAAGACGGGAAACGTGAGCACGATATCGTAAAAACCCTTTGCCGTAAGCTTATACGTACCAGGGTCAGATCCGGGAATATGATCGAGAAGCTCATCTTTTGTAAGTTGAGAAAGTGTTGACAGAGTCTTTCTGTTCATGGTCAAATCAAATACCGCGCATACAGTTGGGGTAAAAACCACCTCTTTAAATGAGTCATCCGACAAGAGAAGTAAGGTCATTAATATTTTCGTTCGTCTATCTTTGATTCCCATGGATATAAATTATCAGAAAAAATAACGCTTGTCAATAGTTGATATATATGGACCTTTAGAGCAACATTAAGAACATCTTATTCAGCATGATGAATCTTCAAGTGCTAAAAAGAAATGGATCATACGGAGAACATATTGAAAGGTCAAAAAATTATGTACTACTAAAGTTCTATCAGACGTACAAAATTAAGAGAAAAATAAATCAATATAAATATGCCAAAAATACGCAAATAATATCGAAAATAACTAATAATAGAAATATACAACTTTATAAGTTAATATATGTAAAATATATCCATTTGTAAATAAATTATAGATAGGCTTTGATAAAGCCTCATAATTATATGCGTTAATAAAATTCATGAGAAGTAATGTGAAATATAAGATATAAAATAATATAAAATAAGCGTATCGTGCTGAGGTTGGCTCCTATTTTTGATACACAATTCTTTAAATAATAAATATCCGTCAGAGCAGAATATGAACATTAAGGCTATTAAACAGTATATAGCGGTTAATTAAGACTTCTGATTAATTTATATTTTTTTGTTAATATTCATTGATGGGTATTTATATTATTATAGCAGGCTAAACTGAATGAACTACGACAGATATTTATATATACACAGGGCTTTAAAGAAGTCTAAAACATTAAATCATTCCACGTGAATCATGACTTTAATTTAACAAAAAAATCTATTACAATGCAACTATGAAAGATGAATTATTTTCTCAATCGGTGATAGATGAGTACCTTGAAAAAATTAGAAGGGCCTCAACGCTCGAGCTCTTGCATGATTATTTTGCAAAATCAAAAGAATGGCTTGACTGGCTTTTGTCTCATGGTTCAATCACACAAAGGTCGTACAAGCAATTGAAGCGTCAATTGGTTCTTCATGTCGAGAGTCGCTCTAAGCAATTGCAGAATTCTCCAAAAATCAAAGTGGAGATGAAAGGAGTATTTTTCGTTATCTTAATGATTATTATATCTCTAGTTTTTTATTTTGTTTTTTTTCTTATCGACTGGCCTCGTATATTTCAAGTTTCTGAAGATACTTTTTCAAATCAACCTTCTGACAAACGCGTTCTGCCATTTCGTGGCATATTAAAAAATGCGGAAGGAACTGCCATTGATACAAAGCAAGATGTGTATTTTGCTCTTTACAACAGTCAATTTGAGGGAACACCACTATTCACTGGTTTTTGTGTCGGCGAAGGGGGGATCACACCGGAATATAACGGAAGTTTTACCGTAACACTGGGAACAGACTGTGGAATGAAACCAATTTCAAAGTCCCTCTTTGATGAAAATAAAGCCCTCTATTTGGGGGTGCGAATTGGAAATGATAATGAAATTCAACCAAGGTATAAAATATCTACGTCCGGTTATTCTCAGGACACTGCCCTTTTGGGAGGCCTTCCGGCAGGAAAGATGAACTCGAGTATTCCGTATATTGATGAAAGAGGTGCAATAGTAATTGATTCAGAGACTCCAAGTATACAATCTACGGACGGAATTTTTAAAATAGAAGGGAAATCATTATCTATTCAAACGCTCGAAGATGGAGGAGGAGATATTATGTTTCAACCAGGAATTGGTGGGAATTCAATTGTTACGTCTGGAAATTTTGGTATAGGTGACTTAATTCCTCCGACTCGTCTTTCTGTTGTTGGGGTCGAGCCGTATTCAGCTATTGCAACATTTAAAAATATAGCACTTATTGACGAGGATCAAACATCAGTGCTTAATTTAGGCCTTGCAACAGATATTAATGGATCAAATGCAACCTACGTTAATTTTTATGCAAATGCTACAAAAGATACGACCGGAGAATTAGTTGGTTCTATTCGTTTAAACAAAAATCATGTGGTGTACGAAACATCAGGGGCAGATATTGCAGAATATTTTTCAGTAAAAGAAGACCGATCGTTTAAACCGGGGATGGTTATGACTCTTTCATCAAACGGCATTCATGCTGGAATGAAGGGAGAACCTGTAATTGGTGTCGTGACGGACACAGCGGGATATATTGGAAATGTCACTCGTGACAAAAATAATATATTAATTGGACTCATTGGCCAAATAGAAGTGTTTGTTTCAGACATCAATGGAGCAATTCGAGCAGGGGATCGTGTGGGGTTGAGCTTGATTCCTGGTTATGGAGCAAAAGCGATCAGCGATCCTGAAACGGTTGGATATTTTCTTGAAGATATGAATGTTGACGCGTTAATTTTTTCAAATAATTTTTGTCCAATCGAGTATAAAAATGTCGTAACTATTTCAGGTTCATTAGTTCGTTGTGGCAGGCTTCATATACTTCTTCGCCCAAAATAGCTCATGACATTCTATATATGTATTATTAAATGTATTTCAAAAATGAGATCCCTCCATCCCCGTTACGGGGGGTCGGGATGACAATAAGCCTGTCATCTCGAGCGTTAGTCGAGAGATCCCTCCGCTTCGGTCCCTCCTTCGCCTATGGCTACGGGCGGGCACAGCGGGATGACAGATGAGACATGGATTCCCGATCAGGTCGGGAATGACAAAAGTGTATTGTCATCCTCGTCCCGATATTCATCGGGATAAACTCCTGCGGGGATCCAGAAAAGACATGGATTCCCGATCAGATCGGGAATGACAAAGATACCTCTTAGCCTGTTGGGAAGAGGAACAAAAAAATGCAATTGACAAGAGTTGTTTCAGATTCTAGAATCAAAACTATGAGTAACCAATCTAAAATTTTAAACACCATCACGCAATATTTTGTGTATGGATTAGTCTTTTTATTTCCACTTTTCTTTCTTCCCATAACACGGGACTTTCTCGTTTATAGCAAGTTTTATTTTCTTGCCGCCGTGTTGTTTATTGTTTTATTACTTTCACTCGGAAAGTTTTTACTCACCAAGAAATTTACGTGGGTTCACAATCTGGCAACCCAATCTTTGATACTCATATTGTTGTCATACGTGCTTTCCATCGTTTTAATGTCGCCAAATAAATTGCAGGCAGTTTTTAATCCACAATATGGGTTGATTCTGTTGACATCGATGGTTCTTCTCTATTTATATGCATCACATGCATTTGCACGAGCAAAAATATCTCCCATTTTACCAATTGCAGTATCTGGCTTGCTCGTTTCAGTACTTGCACTCATTGTCATGGTAGATCCATTTCAAGGCACCGAGCTGCCGGCATATTGGTCATTTCTTTCAAATACGACTTTTAATACTATTGGATCAAGTGTTCATTTCATTGCATTTTTAGTCTTTACTTTAGTTGGATCGTCCTTGTACATGTGGAGAACGTATGCTCGTTCCCGAGTGGTAAATGAAGCAAATAGAACCATGCTCATCATGCTTGGAGTCATTGTTCTCTTCACATTACTTGCATTGATATTTCATGTGTTTATCGTTTCTCAGCAAATTCTTACCGAAGGTGCTCAAATTATTATTCCTCCCTTTTCACTTTCGTGGTTTGCAGCGGTCGAGGTATTGAAAAATCCGATGACTGCAATCTTTGGTGTTGGTGTAGACAATTTTTCATCTCTCTTTACGCAAGTTCGTACAGTCAATTACAATCTCTCAGATCTTTGGCAGGTGAATTCATTCAACACGTCTCGATCAACATTCCTTCATATTTTTACCGAACAAGGAATTTTAGGAGTCATTGGATTCAGCTTACTCATTTCACTGTTTTTGAAAAATATGAAACATGTGAAGCTTGAGACTGCGGGAATGTTTATCACATCTCTTATTATCTTGGCAATACTTCCCCCAACTGGCATTACCTTTTTCCTTTTCTTTGTCGCACTTGCGATGATGGCTGCAGACTTTCACAAGAGAAAAGAGCAGGAGGAGTATGTGATTGATCTTTCAACCCTTACCCCAATATTTATCGGGATGATCGTAATCATTGCGCTCATTCTTGGTGGATCGGGATATTTCATGGGACGACATTTCATGGCAGAGTATTATTTCAAGCTGTCCCTCGATGCAGTCGCAGATAATAGTCTTCAGAAGCTGTATGAAAATCAAGCAAAAGCTTTACAGTACAATAACAATAGCGAAGAGTTTCATCGTCAGTTTGCTCAAACCAATTTGTTGGTCGCAAACAATATGGCATCGGTTGAGGCTGACAAGTTGACAGATCAAGATAGGGAGACCATTACACAGGCGATCCAAGCTGCTATCGTTGAAGCAAAGGCGGCAACTGCACTGAATCCACAAAAGGTAACAAATTGGCAGGCACTTGCAGGAGTGTATCGACAGATCATCAATGTTGCAGAAAATGCGCCGGTATGGGCAGTATCAGCATATCAACAAGCGATCGTGTTAGATCCTCGAAATCCACTTTTGAGACTTGACCTCGGTGGCGTATATTATCTCTTTGAAAATTACGATGAGGCACAAAAACTGTTTGAACAAGCAGTTTCACTTAAGCCTGACTGGTCAAATGCACATTACAATCTTGCCTGGACGTACTATCAGAAAAAAATATATGGCTCTGCAGTAGACCAGATGCAAATTGTGGTCGGACTTCTTGATGCGGGTACGCAACCAGAAGACTATAAAGCAGCTCAAAAGAATCTTGATGAATTTAAAAAGACCTATGAAGAGGAGCTTGCTAAGATTGAACAAGAACAGGCAGCTCAAGGTGGTGATCAAGGGCAGCAGGGTTTAGCGCCAGCAGGTGAATTAAACTTACCCGTTGCTCCCGCCACTCAACTTGAAAAGAAAATTGAGCTTCCTGAAGAAGCATCTCCCGGAGCGGCAGTGGGTCAATAAGTGAGTAAATGTAGTATTGAGTATGTGGTATTTAGTATACTTTTTTCATTTTTTCTCATTGACTCCTTAAGTGAATTCATGGTTTAATGAGAGTATGAATCTTCGAATACTAATTGCTTTATTCTTATCATGCATATTCGCGAGCATGCTGTTTGTTCCTAAAGCCTCTGCCTCAAACCTCATACCCATATCTCTGTCATTTTCTTTAGAGAAGAAACCTTCAATCGGAGCGATTGTTTCACGTGACCAAGATGGATTTAGACTTACAAACGTCAAATATGACACGCAACTTACTGGGGTAGTGGTTGAAACATCGGATTTGATCATGAAATATGAGGAGGATGTACCGGGAGTCTTTACTGATAGGTATATTGTTTATGGAGGCGAAGCCAAAGTATTGGTAAACGACACTAATGGAATCGTCAAAAAAGGCGACTATATAACCGCATCAGATAGGCCTGGAGAAGGAATGAAGGCAGATCGAGATGGGATTGTGCTCGGAATTGCTGTTGAAGACATGGTGATTAATGAAGGGAGTGCAACCACGATGGTTCTCGTTGCAATAGACCCACGATTTTCGACACTTGATAAATCACTTATTGCAGAAGATCTCATTTTGAAATATGGTATCTTTGGACCGATTATTAAAGCGATACTTGATATTTTTCAGGTTGCTCCAGAAAAGCTTGCGCAGACTCCGCCGATTTTTCGATACACTTTGTCGATTCTTCTTCTGATTGTCACAATACTGTTTGGATTTGTCTTATTTGGACGAGTTGCGCTGAGAGGTATCGAATCTCTGGGAAGAAATCCTCTAGCTCGTTGGACAATACTTTCAGGAATCGTCATTAATATCACCTTTGTTACTATCATGATCGCATTTGCATTATTTCTCTCATATATTATCTTGACCATATAAATAAAATCTTCAGAAGTATGGATTGTTTTATGTTGATACAACAAGATATGATAAGCTATATTTTTAAAGAAAGTTTAAAATGAGCAATCAGTATTGAAACGATCGTTTCAACTTCATTTCTTTACACGGTGTCATCCGCCAGTTGGCGGATCCATGTCTATACTGGATCCCCGCAGGAGTTTATTCCGATGAATATCGGGACGAGGATGACAATATGCTTGTGTCATTCCCAGCTTGACTGGGAATCCATTCTTTATACTATGTCAACAGCATGGTTCCCCTCCGGAGCCTGTCCTCGATCTTCGTCGGGGAAGGGGATGATAATTCATCTCCAGTGTGTGGTTTGATGAAAATCATTCTTGCCTTACACAGTGTCATTCTCAGATTCTGCTTGGGAATCCAAGTCTTATCTGGATCCCCGTCTTCACGGGGATGACAATATGCTTGTGTCATTCCCATAAAACCAGAAATCAAGACGAGAAATATATAGTACTAAATCTGTAAATAAACTTGTTATGCATTGTCACATCAATATATTTTAAGTTCAAATAATATACTCAATATAGACTTATAATATGAAAAATAGACATCAATCGTGTATTTTGGCTCTATTGAGCCAAAATACACTTGACATGCAAGGTTGTTTTATGTTTATATGAAGGTATACGACAATGTTTTGATACCGTGATCATGAAAAAAAAATACACCCTATCACCAAAAGAGTTTGCAAAGAGAGTTGGAGTGTCTTCTTCTACCGTTCGGAGATGGGAGAAAGAAAAGATTATAGGATCTACACGAAATTCTTCAGGGTATCGCCTGTTTGCTGCATCAGATATAGAGGTTGCTAAACAGCATAGCAACAACCTATTTAAGGAAAAAGTCAATAGAGGCAAAGATCAATTGGTCACAAAAGAAGATGCAGATGTTTTGGGAATTACGGGAACAAGAATTCCGTGGACCAAAACTCATTATATTACTGCTGCAACAATATGTGTCATACTTTCATTGATCGTCATTAAGTCAGGTTTTCTTTTCAATACAACAAAATCTGATGCAGAACAGGTATCAGACGCATCTCACCATACGAATCAATATATAGGGAGTGAATCTTTTGGAAAGAGAACATCTCTTTCAAACGTGCTTGCTGCAGAGTCAGATGCCTTACGAAAAAAAATCCTGAGTAATGTTGCATGGGAGTTTCGGGGTTCTTTAGACAATCCTGCAATTACCGTATTTGGAAGCTCCGAGTTTATAGGAGATATAAACGCAGATGGGTACAATGTGAACCTTGGAACGGGAAGGTTGACTGCTTCAAATGTAGTCTATTCGATTACCGCAGGTGATGGGCTTGCTCTGACAGGAACTCAGGACGTCGTTCTTGAAAACAAGGGAGTTTTGTCCCTTGGTGACTTGACGGGAAACGTAGAGTTTGAGGCAGGAAGCAATGTCTCAATCTCAGCGACAGGCAATAAAATCACTATAAATAGCTCCTACACAGATACGAAATTTACTGCTGGAACAGATCTTGACCTTTCAGACACGGTGTTTTCTCTCGAAACAACAATAGATTCGGTTACTGCTATCAATTTTCCTACAGGTGCAGTGATAACCGGAACAGACACAACGATCAATCTTTCATACTTTGATGTTGCCTCAGATGGCTCAACGACGATTGGCAGCACTCTTCATGTGAGTGGGAACGTGGGCATTGGGACGACAAACTCACGTGCTTCGCTGGATATATCTGGCACCGATGGGGCGATCATCCCCGTAGGTACCACGGCACAAAGACCAAGTATTCCGTATACAGGGACGATTCGTTACAATAGCACAACCAGTCAATTTGAAGGGTATAGTGCCAGTAGTTGGGGCTCTCTGGGGGGCTTAATTGATGTAGATCAAGATACGTATATCATTGCCGAAAACAGTGCAGGAGCTGACAATGATCAACTCAGGTTTTATACTGCAGGATTTGAAAGAATGGCAATTGGGGCTACTGGATATGTCGGAATCGGAGGCACGGCTCCACTAACTGCTTCATTTTTGTATGTCGGGACAAACGGATTTGTCGGCATCGGAACAACAGATCCAACATACAAACTTGATGTCATCGGAACCGCCAGAGTGACGTCCACTCTGAATCTTTCATCTCTTACTGCAAGCAGACTTTTATCTACTGACGGATCAAGTAACGCTGCAGTAGTATCTGACCTCACCAGTTGGATCGCAGGAACAAGTAATCAAATCACCGCAACCAGTGACGGAGATGGGACGCTTACCTTATCTCTTCCCCAAAATATTCACAGTGGAGCATCTCCTACATTTACCGGACTTACGCTCTCGGGACTGGGGATAGGAGTCGTACAAAGTAATGTGAGCGGTGTACTTTCAAATAACCTTGGAACATTAAACTATCTCACCAAATGGGATGCAAACGGAATCACCAATTCAAATGTATATGACAATGCAGGAAGTGTAGGCATAGGTGGAACAGCGCCAGCCACAGCCCCAAGGCTTTATGTCGGAGCAAATGGGAATGTTGGAATAGGGACGACTGCGCCAGGGGCGAAGCTTGAACTTGCTGGAAACCTTTTGTCATCAGGAGTATTTCAATTTGGTGGAGGAAGTAGTGTTTTGGGATATTCACGCATAGGAATCGGTTCCACTGCCCCATCAACCGGAGCAGATGCGGGAAGTCTGATCGACTCATCAGAAGATTTATATATAGCAGGAAATTTACACGTAGCAGGATCATTCAAAACTCCCTACGCACAAATAATCACGGTCGCAAAAAGTGGAGGAGACTTTACAACTATAAATGCAGCTTATACCTATGCAAAAACACTCACGCCAAGTGCAACAAATCAAATCCTTATTAAGGTTATGCCGGGGGTTTATAGCGAACGTTTAACTCTGGATACTTCGTACATCTCGCTATCCGGCGATACTAGGGATACAACAAAGATGACGTATACAGCTGACAATTCGACCAATGCAACGATATATTCAGCAAGTGCAATTATAGGTGTAACTATTTCAAATATGACTGTTGAAACAACGACGAATGGGTATGCGGTAAACCTTACCAATGCGAATCCGACAATATATCTTCAGAACAATAAACTAATTGATGCAACAGCATTTTTTGGTATTCAAAATAACAGCTCAAATGCCTATTTCATAAACAATATTATTTATGGTCAACGAATTCAGTCAAGTGCTGGAACATATAAAGATAATGATTTTCAGGGTGGAGCATATGGTATACAGGCATCGGGAGGTACCTTTATTGGGAATAAGATATCTAGTTTGGGGAATACTGGTGGAGTCTATATTGATAATTACATTTCGTTTGTAGACAATATTAACGGCGCTTCTACGTTTAGAAATAATTATTTTGCTGGTAATGTGAGAGTAAGTAATACATCTGGAACAGTAGTGTTCAATGGGGATAGAATTAATGGCCACTTGTACACGACAAATGCATCCTCGATTGCATATCTTGCTAATGCTACAGTGAATGGAAGTGTCACCTCGTATTCTGGTGGAGCCTCAGATGCAGGGACTATTTTATCTATCTAATACGAGTATCACTGGTTCTATTAGTTCATATCTAACAGTTAATGATGCAAGCAATACTTATTCTGACATTGCGTCGAGATCGACAATCTACAATAATTCTGCAAGTACATCATTAAATGTTTATCAATCCGGAGTTGGTGACATTCTCAATCTTTTTGACGGTACGACAGAGATATTTAGCGTTCTTGATGGTGGAAATGTAGGGATAGGAAATACAACCCCTTCCTATAAACTAGATGTTTCCGGAACAGGAAGGTTCACGGGAGATCTCAGGCTCACTGGAGCACTGTATGATTCAACAAGTGGTGCAGGATCAACAGGATATGTCCTTACCAGTACCGGAACCGGAACCAGCTGGAATACCTTAGCTTCAGCTGGAATAGTCTCAGGAACAGGCACAGACAATTATCTGTCCCGTTGGAATACTTTAGGAACAGGAATAGAAAATGGGACGCTCGTAGACAATGCAACGGTCGGAACCTCACTCAATATTGATTCTTCAAACAATGTCGGTATAGGAGGAACCGCAGCAAGTACCAGACCAAGTCTGTATATTGGGGCAAATGGGAATGTGGGTATCGGGACCACGGCTCCGACAGAGAAATTAGATATTGCTGGTGGCAGCATAAATATTGCTCAAACAGCTAATTATGGTTTGAAATGGGGCAGTCTCTATAATGCATTTGTTATGGACCCTGTTGATTTAACTCCGCTCTACATCACAGGTGGTAATGCACACGTTATAATTGACTCCAATAACAACACTACTGATGGCTATTTCTCAATTAGGAAAGACAATACATCAAGAGCCACTTCAGCGGAATTGTTTAGGGTTCAAGAAAACGGCAACGTCGGCATCGGGATCACAAATCCTACCTCAAAACTTCATGTCTCCGGAGACATCAGAGTAACCGGTGCATATTATGATAGTACCAATGCAGCAGGATCAACAGGATATGTCCTTACTTCAACCGGAACTGGAACATCATGGAATACCTTAGCATCAGCAGGTATCATCTCAGGATCAGGAACAGATAATTATCTTGCACGATTTAACTCCTTAGGAACAGGGATAGAAAATAGGACGCTCGTAGACAATGCAACAGTCGGAACATCACTCAATATTGATTCTTCAAACAATGTGGGAATCGGTGGAACCGCAG
>PFOB01000028.1 GCA_002792315.1 Candidatus Roizmanbacteria bacterium CG_4_10_14_0_2_um_filter_39_13
CAAAGCTATATTTTCTATGGACCTACTATGTCGCCGTTTACTGCTTACTTGATCATTCGTGGAATTTCAACCCTTGAGATACGCATCAGACAGCAAGAAAAAAATGCATTGAAGGTTGCGCAATTTCTCGAAAATCATCCCAAGGTCGAGCGAGTATATTTCCCTGGACTTGATTCTCATCCACAACGTGATCTGGTCAAAAAACAGATGCATGGGACAGGAAGCGTCTTGTCATTTGTCATCAAAGGAGGATATGCCGCAGGCGAAACAATGGTAAATAATGTCGAGCTTGTCACTCTTGCCGTATCGCTCGGATGCGTTGAGAGTTTGATCGAGCACCCTGCTTCGATGACTCATTCTGAGCTATCCCCTGAAGAACGTAAAAAGTCCGGGATAAATGACTCACTCATCCGACTTTCTGTCGGACTTGAGGACGCAGAAGACATCATAGATGATCTTAAGAGGGCTTTTGAGAAGGTCTAATGAGCCTCTGTACCAAACCATACAGAAAAATTACTGTAAGCACTCATGAGCTGTTCAAGTACCAGCTCCGGTTGTATTTGAATCGGGATTGGAGGTTCAAAATAAGGACTTCCTCGGAATGGAATCAGTTTTCGTGTTCTAACTCCAACAAAGTCCCAGCTTTCTGTCGGCAAAAGATCATATATATTAATTTCTCTAATCATCTCCATACCAACTACTCCCTTTGCTAAAATCCGTACTTGAAATGGAGCTTTTGAGATAATTAATGCTCCCGTTGGCAAAACAGCGTCACCAATATACCCTGCAATTCTTGGTTCTAATTGTCCTGTCATTTGGTTATATACTCTCTGCCCTCTCTTATCAACAAATCTTGGATCAAGGGAGGGATGCTGAAAAAACCATCGAGACACTGTTTCAAGCTTTTCATCAAATGGCAGTGAAGAATCACACATGGCGAGCCATTCATGCTCATGATTTGATGGATTCAACTCTTTCATAACTTATAGTATATATTATAAATGCTATAGTATAATAATCAAATAATATAGTAATTACTATTAAATGATGCCTGAAATAGTTCGTATAAATCCAGTCAATGCGGTACTCAATCGTTTCCCCGTATTTCAACCATACATGTTTGATCCTAATAATGATTATCCCATCCCCCCAGATCTTCATGGAGAAGCAAGTTCTGTGAGCGTTTCATCTCTTCGTAGATCACGGAAGTTTTTGGAAACTGAGCCGAGCATGCTTGCAATAAGCTTTGAGGGACACCGTGGAAAATCAGGAGGGATGCAAAATGCAGAGCCCGCGGTTCGAGCCATTGGTAAACCATCAAAAAACAGAAATATTAAAATATGGACCCTCCTTACTCAAGGCACTCATGCAGTCCAGAAACCAGACCGTAGTGGACTTTCAGGACTCAACCTTACAGTGCCCACTTCCGTCACTGTAGGACCGTTAATCGGGTATGCTGAGGCAGAAGAACTTGCAGAGCAACTTCATTGGGTGGATCAGTCAAGAGAAGCTGTGACTGTTGCTGATGCGATCATGGTAATTACTGCCGGATTAATTGATCAAATGCAGGAAATTATCCCTAGCGTTGATCCACGAGGAGAATATTCGTGGGACAAAATTACATTCAAATCTTGAGCTACCGAATCATTCCCCACCTCTGAAGTAATCTTTTGATTGAAGAAGCATTTTTCAATTGTCTTAACACCCGGAAGAAATTGGCTTGAGTCGAATATATATGTCATCTGCGGTACTTGCAATTCCATCGGGACCTGCCGATGCAATATTATCGATTCGACATATATTTGCCACCCATTCTCCATCATTTTCATCGAGCCAATACGGACTTCCCCATGAGTCTCTCCGTATATCTTCAATACCAATAAATCCTTGTGCGGATATCTTTGTCACCGCATTCAACCATCGCACCGCACAAAGATGTGAGTTGGGGACATTTCTCAAATCTCCTGCTCCCCAACACGCAGAGCACGCGCTACAATAATTCCCCGTAATTTGCCCCAGGGTCTTTCCGGACGTAATTCTGGCACTTTCAATCGCCTTTTTAATTTCTCCTAGATCTGATAATATTTTTGTTTCTCGTGCTTTTTTTTGAATATTTGTATAAGATCCTATCCCTAAGGTCGCCAAAATACCAATGATTCCGATGACCACAATGAGTTCAACAAGCGTAAATCCGCCCAGATTCCATCTTTTGTTCATTTAATTTATGCTTAAAATTTCTATACGCTCTCTTCAATCAGTATACAATCAAGTGTGATATATATTATCTAATGTAACACGTTAGCTCTGAACTTCCAACCGTATACTTTTGGGCATTTTGAAAATAAGGATCACACACGTCAGTGCACAAAATACTCCCAAAATACTAAAGCTTTGGGCATTTCCAAAACCTTGTGCAAGAATTCCTGCAATCATTGGCCCCAGCATTTACTAACCTCCGAGGTTAGTAAAATTATCTCCATTTATACGCATGTTTACAAGCCTCCAGCATCTGTTGATGTTGAGCATTATCCATAATAAATTTCCGATATCTCTCTTTATCATAATTAAAGAGCTCTATCACCCTTTTATTATCCACGAGTTTATCAGGAATACTGGAAACATAAAAAGGATATGAAGAGTATCTATATGATCCAAGTAATTCTTGCTCTTTAATAACCCTACTCGAATAAGGGTTGAGATGAATATACCGAGATACATGTATCAACTGATCTTCATGCGTTACTGGTACCGCTTTGAACTTAGGGAGAAATAAAGGGCCAACTCGATTGTTTGCAATATTATAGTAGCGCGTAAATGAATTAAGCACATTTGAAACATAGCTTGAAATTCCATTACTAATGTTTTGCTCAATGAGAAAGTGAAAATGATTTGGCATGAAGCAGTATGCGAGTATGCTCACCTTGTATGTAGATGGATCTCCCATCTTATTGAGAAGTTCTAACTGTATTTTCTTATCCAAGCGCTTAAATGCTGAAAGACTCACTTTTGATTCCACTGAGCGATAATAACAAGCAATTTCATAAAAAGTCCTACAATAACGATTAATATCAAATATCTTTTTCCCTTCTATTGACTTAGTAAATACATGATAGATACCTTTATTGTTGAAGCTAATATCTCTTCTGGGCATATGTAATGAATCTAATTGATTCAATTACATATTACAAGTATTTACTATTACTAATTACTAACCTTACTAACCTCTGAGGTTAGTAATCTCATATGGAGGATTTTCTTTATTCACAATGAAGAAAATCGAATTTGATATTGACTTAATCAAATCCATAAACAAAATTCGTTCGGGTAACTCTCCCCTTTACAAAAAGATCAAAAAGCAATTATCTCTTTTTCAGCAAAATCCCCATCACCCCTCACTGCAAACTCATAAGCTGACTGGCGACCTCAAAGATTCATGGAGTATATCTATCGATAGAAATCATCCTATGTTGTATCGTGAGGGAAAAACATTTCTCTTCTTTTTGTTTGGAACACATGACGAGGTGTATAAAAAATAATCACTTCCTCCGCCAAAACATCACCATCCCCAGAAGGGAAAATACTATGATACTCAACCCCATAACGAACATTACTCTGAAGCTCCCAAAGTTTTTCATGATAAAGTCCTAAAGAATTTTTATCGTTCCATCGTGTTTTTGGTGCCGATACGGCTCAGCTTTTTTCCAAAACTCCTCAAAAAAAATCCGCTGCATGTCCGCAACCTGAGTATTGTACATCTCAACACCAAATATTTCATCGTGCCACCAGTTGTATATCGCAACAACATTGTTGTAAATTGACATCGCATGGGTCATGGAAAATACTTTTGAGGGCAAATAGCGAATTTGCACATTTTTCATATGATAGCAGATCTCATTAGGCTGTTCTTCATAACTTTCCAGAAAAATGTCGGTCCGAATTTCTCTGGACTTCATATTTCGTATACTGAATTCCTCCGCCCAATGGTCAAAAAAGCTTGATCCAACAAACGTATCAAAGAGTTTATAAATAAAACAGAGGCTCTCCCCTTTTGCTGAAAGTTCATTCCACAACATCTGTTTTATCCCTTCTTTTCCCCGATAATACAGTACTTTTGAGGATGGAACCCCAGAGGCAAGTGAGTTCACCGTTTGTGAAAATGACGGTAGCGATCGAGTGAGGTTCTCAATTGTTATTGCCTTGTCATGCATTATCCTTTCAATCTTCGAAATATCTCCCGCTCGAATAAGTTTTCGATTAAATTCCTGGATTTCTTCTATCAAATTGCGTTCTGTCAACTCTTCAATTCTGCGATATATTTTCGTTCGTTCAATTTTTGCATTTTTTGAAAGCTCTGAAATGGTGATCGGTCCCGCCTTACAGAGCTCAAAATAGATACGAATCGACTCTTCGTCAAATCCAAGATCTGAAAGAAACTGAGAGACAACCAAATATTTCTCGTTCGCGTTTTTTTTCATAGTGTGCACTTTATGCACAACAATTTTACTATAAAGACAGGCTATTTTACAATACTGATCATGAAAATGAAATTGGATACTATTGCAAAAAAAATATTGCAATCAAATATCTATATGACTTTGGCAACAGTAGACAAAAATGGAGTGCCTTGGGCATCTCCGGTTTATTATTGCATGGATGAAAACTGTAATTTCTATTTCATCTCAAGTCCGAAAAGTCGTCATATACGGAATTTGAAGCATACCAATCGTGCATCATTTGCTATTTTTGACTCTCACCAACCGGAAGGAACAGGAAACGGAATTCAGGGAAGTGGAGTCGTCCATGAACTTGCAAACGGTGATTTACTCGAAGGTTTAAAACACTATCATACCTCGTTTTTCAAAGTAGTTACCGCAATGTTTCAAGGAAAAGCTTTTTATCGAATGTATAAACTTGAACCGAGGGAATTGTTTGTGCTAGATCCTGAAAAAAACGTCGACGCGCGCGTGTCGGTGTTAATATCTCGCCACAACCCTGACCCACGCTGCATCTGATTGTAACTTCATGGGAAGTGCTATGACCTCAAAGTGGGGAATATCCAACAACTTCTCCAAGTTTACAAGATTCTCAATGGTCAGAATACCATTACCAAGGAGTATCTTGTGCGTTTGAAACGGGGGCACATCAGGTCCGAGAATATCCATACCTACAATTTTCACTTGCGCCTTTACCATTACTTCTGCAAACGCTTCCGTCACGTTCGGATTTTTTTCATAATAGCTTGCTTCTCGATAACGCGCACCAAAACCCGTATAAATTAATACAATGGAACCCGGCTCAATTGTTTTCCCCGTTAATAATTCTGGTTCGATTTTCTCTTTTCCTCGAGCATCAAGAAGTACCCCTTTTCCAAAAAAATGATCAACGGGTATTTCGTCCATCGTTTTCCCATTTTGAATCATGTGAAGCGGGGCATCCATGTGAGTACCCACGTGCATCACGCTCGTAAGCTCATGATCGTTATATCCGTCCTTTTCGAGGGTCGTAATCTGATGGAGTTTTGGCAATGGATCGCCGGGATAGACCGGCATATCGTTTGTGAAGGTGTGAGTGAGATCAATGAGATTCATTATCTATATTCTAACACTTCTATTTCATCAGATGCTTTTATAATCCCTAGGTTACGGATGTACTACCCAGTGAAGTAATTTAAACTTCTTTAATTTTTAGATGTATCTTCTTTGGCATTTTGAAAATAAGGATCACACACGTCAGTGCACAAAATACTCCCAAAATACTAAAGCTTTGGGCATTTCCAAATCCTTGTGCAAGAATTCCGGCAATCATCGGCCCAAGCATCCAACCTATGTTATAAAACAAATCAATAATGCTTTGAATTTCTTTTTCATAGCTTTGTGTTTCGGAGATGTAATCTGTATAGGCACCATTGAGTGCCGGATAAGATAAGCCGATACACATTGAGGAAAGACTGACCAAGAAAATGATATGAATAGGATTTGTCAAAAACGCAAACAGAGAAAGAAAACACGATCCCAAAAAAAATGAATAGAGGGCTGTTCTTTTTTTTCCAAATCGCACTGCAATTGACCCAACAAACCAACCAATGACAAGCGATGGAAAGCTATATGCCGCCATAAGAAGACCGCCAAACCTGCCAAAATTACCATTTTCTGCAATCAATGGGCCAATCGTCCAAAAAAATGCGTCAGTAATATAGATTAAAAATGTCAAAATCAAAACAGGAAATAACTGCTTTCCAATGACAATCCACAACGTTAATTCTCGGGGCCAATTGATATTTCGATTTTTTGAAACTTCCAAGAGATTGCTCCTCTCCTCTGATTTATGAAACAAACCGATATAAATAATGATGCTCAAAAGAAGCATTACTCCTGCAATGACAAATACATTGTGGCTAATAGTGGTCTCGATGAGAAGACCGGCAAGAATCGGTGCGATCAAAATACCAAGTGACTGAAATACTCCTTGAATACCAAATGCTGAGGTGTGCTCTTTTTCAGGAAGTGTTCGGCTGATAAAGTCAAAATTTGCAAAATGTAATAAATCCCAGTATATCCCCCACAGGGCCATCGCAAGGACAAATATCCATACCGTGGAAGCAAAATACAAGAGCATGAGAAACGAAAACGAAAGCAAAAACATACTCCCGTAAAGCTTTCGATAATGAGGAACTTTGAGATATTTGCTTGCTACAATATCAAAGATCGCCCCGACAAATGAAGAGCTACCCAGAATTACTCCCATCTCTGATTTTGAAAAACCTTGATTTGAAATTAATATGGGGAGAATATATGTCAAAATTCCATCAAAGATCGACCAAAAAAATATCATGGAAAAAGCTCGATACATGAGTGCGTGCTTTATTCCGTACGAACGAAGAATATGTATTGTATGGTGATACGTACGCATAAATATTGCTTCATGCAAACTACTCAAATTTCAGCCCGAGAAGAATCTGATCACGCACTGCCTGAATATCCGTATTTGCCGTTTCTCCAAATGTTCGAATCATATATACATTTGTATTTGTTGCAAACACATAATATATATCATTTCCGTCAAAGGTACCCCCTTCAAACGTAGCAGTCCGAACTTCTTTCCCCCATAATTCTGCCCCTCCAACCGTTTTTAGTTTGATGACTGAATAATTTTCAAGCAAATCATTTTGAATCTGCACAAAGAACGATTCTGTTGTCAGGTCTTTATCATTAACTCCACAATACACTTCAACTGCTGATGAGACATAACCACTTGCGGGAAGCTCAGGATTTTTGAAAATAACCCGTGTCATATGATTCAGAGTGAATAGCTGTGCATCTGAATCTTCAAAAATCCAATATTTTCCTTCATCATCAAGAGAAGATGGCGGCGTATTTGGATCTCGTGGGATCATATACGGTTCTTCGGCAGGAGGCACGCGAAACGTAGTATTGCAAACAAGACTTTTATCACGTTCCCAGTCCGATGGAATATCTGCATCTCCATCAAGTGAGGCTGATGGACTTGCTACTGCATTTTTTGAAGGAAGTACCGTAATGCCATCTTCATTATGTGAATTTACCTGAATGAGTGGTGTTGTGTAAAAATAATATAAATACCATCCACCTACGCCTACTACGACAAGCACAACAAGAATAAAAAAGAACACTACGAGCATCTTTACATTTGAATGACGTTTTTCAATGAGGTGATCGGGAAGCGGCGTGTGATTCGCGGCTGGAGAGTAATCTGTTGGTTTTTCAGTCATATATATCAGTATTCCAGATCGCTTGGTTGGATGCAAGAGAAGAGCAATGCGTGCAGGCCCGAAGGGAGTCGAACCCCTATCAAAGGTTTTGGAGACCTCTATTCTACCGTTAAACTACGGGCCCTGGCGTCCTCGAGTGGACTCGAACCACCAACCTTCAGATCCGCAATCTGATGCTCTATCCAATTAAGCTACGAGGACAAGGTATGCTAGGCTCTATTTTATCATATTCCTCACCAACTTCCTCCGCCCCCTCCGCCACCACCACCACCTGAAGATCCTCCGCTGAAACCAGATGAATGACCAGAGCTTGAAGTTGTTGGAGTCGCCGCAGATTGAAATGATGGCGCAAATGATTTATTCAAACTATTGGTGAGCGCTCCTGCGGTCAGGGCATCATGAGTACTACTCTGATACCAGTCAACCTCGTTTAATGTGATATCCTTGAATCGTTCTGCCCATATTTTCTCAACCCCAAATGATACTGCGTATGGCAACAACTTTTCAAACATCATTTGTTTGTCTGCCTGAAACTCAAGCTGACGTTCTTGTGATTGTAGGAAATTTTTGAGCGATCGTGCCGTATTTGCCGCATGAACACCTTCGAGGGTTTTTCGTGGCATAATTCTTCCAAATACAGAAGCTGATATCGCAAGGAATATGTTAAAGGTAAAAGCAGCAATACCTGCGATGATAGTATATTTTTTCCGGATCTTATCGGGGTGTTCAGGAAAAAATCCATCCTTTACCGTTTGCTCATAAATTTCATCAGTTGTTGAAGTTACTAAAGAAATAAAAGATGATGATTTTTTTAAACTGACGTGAGTTTTATCCTTAAATAACTTTGTTAAAAAATGTTTCTCGAATGCGAGTAGTTCGTCTGATTTACCAGTCATATCTTGTTTGATTAAATCAAATTCTTTTTTCTTTTTCTCAACAATCTTAAGATAACCACGTTGTGCAAGGTGTATTATCAGGGCAGCCAATTCTTTTATATTTACCTGTTCATCAATAAGTGTTCCGGTTTCTGCAGGTGATAGGAGTCGATTATTTTTTTCGCCCAAAGGACGATCGGCTTTTAGCCGAGGTGGATCAAACCACGCACTCACCACGCCGGTCGATACTTGTTTTGGATCTCTTCCCTCTCTCCACCACTTAATAGGAAGCCAGAGAGGATATGCTATGTACCATAAAAATCCAACTATCATTATTCCCATAAGGAACAATCTCCCCAGGAATGTCTCAAAAAAATCAGTAATGAGCGTTGACTCAAGTACGGCAACATGACCCTTAGGAAATCCAATAACGATACTCATTCCGGAGCTTGTGCCTAAATCAGAATCTTCAAAAATAAGATTGCTTCCTGCTTTTCCTGCAATGCATTGGTCGGATGATCCCTTTTTTCCCCGATAACAAAGTGAGGTTGTGTTGGAAATAATTACCGAACGTGGTATTTGTACTGAACTTTGTACGTGCGCAATCGGTACATCCCATTCATTGCCGGTCACATTCCAATAGAGTTCGTCGTGATCTGAAAAATAAGTCAATGCACCAGAGACAGAATATCGAATTTCGTAGATATGCTTTCCCGTAATCGTTGTATCGGGGTCACCAATTTTCAAGGTAATTTCACCACTCTCATCTGTTTCGGTAAATGAATAGGAAGAGCCCGACTCATCTACAACTGAGAAATTCATGAGAGCCATTTTGTATTTTTTTCCTTCCTGGTTGAGCTTCGTATAGGGAATCGTTCGAAAAATCCCATGCTTCTGGTTTCCGCCAAAATCATAGGCGATTTTCTCCGTTACCTCTATTGTTCCATCGGTATTGATAATGGTGGATTGTTGGAAGTTTGTGATTGATTCTGATGCGTATATTGGTGATATTCGAGGAAATACCACAAGTACTCCAAATAGAATCAACCACGATGTAATGACGAAGAACCTCTTCATATACTTATTGTATATCAAGCACGACGAATATCATAGATTGTAAAGAAGAACGGTATGACAATTATCTTTTACTCAACTGTTAATTGTTGTTAACAATAGAGGAAAAGAGGCTAGGGGTGGGGTTACCACCCCTAGCTCTCTATTAGCTAGGTTTTTATTGCCTCCTTTCGAGGTTGTGAATGAACAGAGTATTACTGCCCTGTCTCCGTAGCCGACGGAGTCGGCGAGGTATTGGGCAGTGAGATGAAGGGCACGGGTGCCCCTCCAAGCATGTACTGCGGCAGGACGCCGTCCCACCGTGTGTTGCGGACATATTCAAGATAAGCGTCAGGTGACGCTGCAAGAGCAGTCTGAACGGCGGTAATACCGCCAGCTTCAGCTTGGTATCTGGCCGTAATTTCATAGGCCGCTGCATCAGCAGCAAGAACAACTGCTTGAGCCGCACCATCGGCTTCGGCGATCCGCTTCTCTTTTTCTGCCTCGGCCTTGCGCTTGGTAGTGATGTAATTCGTCTGAGCATCAATCGTCTGCGCCTCTTGAATTGCGGTGTTGATTCCGATCTGGATCTCCGCCTGTTGACGACTGAATTCCTTCTCCGCGACAGTATTGAGGTAGGTATTAATACTGTCCTCGAAGTCAAAATCAACGATCGCGAGTTGACTTACAAAGACCAGTGGCGTCTCATTTTCGTCGAGGAGTTGCATCTGCAAGGTCGTTTCGACCAAATCTTGGAAAACAACCCGATTGCTGCCGACCTCGTCATACTGAGCTTGACCCTGAACGCCTTTCAGAGCGCTCACCCATACACGTTCTACCCAATTGTCGAGATATCCCTCCCCATAGCGCTTATGAAGCTCAATGATCGTTTCTGGATTGGGGTTGGCCCAGCCGCGAGCATGAAAGAAGACCACAGGCCTCCCGGGACTATTGCTGTCGGCCTGAACCCCATTTTCCTGGACCGGGGATTCACCAATCTCGATGACCTGTCGCCGTAAATCGTACTGAAATACTCGACTGACCAAAGGCGTCAAATTCCGCGCCACAGGCCAAAAGTGAGTGCCTGGACCAAGCGTGTAGAATCTCCCAGTCCATGTATTTTCGACGACCGCAATACGGGTAGCCGGCACCTGAGTGGCACCGGTAAGAATGATGCTCAGAATTGTTCCCAAGAAAAAGATTGCCAACGAGGTTAAATACATCCACCTCTTAACAGGAAATCTTTCATCATCATACGCCTTCACCTCACGTTTGGCTTCGTAAAACAACCATATCGTGACTGAGATTGTGGCACATACAATCAAGAAACTAGCTACTTTCAAAAACGTAATCATGGTTTATCCTCCTTGAAATTGAACTGGTTAGTTTGACAGTACTTCTCTTCATATTGCCATTCAGTCGAACCAATGTTCGTTCACCTATACTTTCACTCCTTTCCGGTGAAGATAACTGTGGCATTCTATTGATATTTGAGATTATCAACAAAATGCCACAGTCAAAAACCAACGAAGCTTATTCGTTTGAAAAGAGTGAATTAAACCTAGTAATTTTAAAGTGCTTAATAATATATAAGTAGAAAAATACTATATATATAATTAATGCGAATATTATATATTAAATACACATAATAATCAATATTATAGGCTTTTATTTTCACAAATGAAGTTTATTTGATTCGTATATTTTAGTCACTGTGATACACTTTTATCTATGAAATACGCCCTTGCTCCGGAAATCAAAGAACAGATTGTCAAGCTCGTGCCCGCGCTCAAAATGGATCATATTAAGATTGATCAGATACACTGCATCCGCAGTTTTGATGCAAAAACCAGAGCAATTGCGCGTATTTGGGGCATGGCAAAACTATTTTCGGAAGTGGCAGGCATCAAGCCGACGTATATCATTGAGGTTAATGCAAAACGATTTGACAAGCAGTCAGAACATGAAAAGCTCCATACCTTAGTCCATGAACTCATGCATATCCCAAAGACTTTCTCAGGCGCACTCCTTTCTCATCGAGGTCGCTACCATGCAATCAATACGCGTGAGGTGGAGAAAGTGATAAAAGAAATGTCTGATAAATGATAGATGTTTCTTCAATTTGATATAATTAACAGCGGTATATGCAAAAAATCCTGTCATTTGTTGAGCACAAACATGTTTGGTATATCTCAGTTCTTGCTGCGTTTATTGTTGTTGTATCTGTGTTCTCAGGGAATCCCGCATACTTTCCTTCTGCCGGGATAGCGCTTTCTCTATTTACACTTGCAACACTGACATTCATAACTCGTGAAAAAAGGGATTGGTTTTCTACATCACTATTCCTTCTCAGTGTCTGCACGTCAGCATATATATGTATACTAGCAAATCCATTCTCAATATTTTTGAATATTGCAACGTCAATCTTTCTGATATCTGTAGTTGCATTAGGAGATATATCTCTCACGAACGTAATATTTTCACCAATAATTACGGGACTTGCCACCCTTCAGTCAAATAGTGATTATGCTCCAAAAAAAATCAAACAAATACATCTTCCTGAACAGTTTATAACTTCGCTTATCATAACATTTATCATTCTTTTCATCATGGTACCTCTGCTTTCAGAGGTCAATCTTATATTTGAAAATCTCGTTCGATCAGTCATGCAAATGCTTTATATTGAAAACATCATCACTTGGATATTTAACACGAACTATTTTCTTGTAATATTCCGTGCCGTGATCTTTGGACTATTGGTATTCTTTCTTCCGAGGTTCGTCACCGTAATAAATGCTCCACCATCTAAAAAAGAAGTCTTTTCATCGTTTCCTTCTCTCTTTAAGGCACTCACCATACCAAAGTTTGCTGTAATTAGCGTGCTTTTGACATTTTTTGTTACACAGATTCAGCTCTATTTTGCGACCGACGAGCGACTCATTGAGCTTGGATATACCAACTCCATGCAAACACGGGAAGTTTTTGCACAACTTGCAGTTGTTGCTTTGATCGTTTTTATCCTCATCTACAATGATAAACACGAAACATACAAAAGTAAGCTCACCACATATATCTTGATCGTACAAGGATTTTTCTTGACTGCGATGGCATTTTTTAGCGACTACTCATATATTGCCAGCTGGGGATTTACCCATAAACGACTTTATGGACTTGCTTTTGTTGTATGGATTGTTGGACTATTTGGATTATTTACGTATAAATATGTACGACGCACCTCAGCTGCTCTTTTTGTAAAGTTAGCGGTGATATTGATCGGCGTTATCATCACTTCGATCAATATCGTCAATTTTGATGAACTGATCGTCAATGCCAATAAGGTGTCTACTCCAGAAGGAATTGACTACTCCTATATGGCACATTACACATACGACTCAAGCTCTTATGAAAAGCTCGCGTTTCAAATACGAGATACGGTCAAAGAAAATATGAATTCCTTGGATAATGAAGCAAATAATAGTGTGCAGTGGAACACCCTCAATAATTATGAAAATTCAGCAAGAGTGATATCATTCAGATCTCAAAATATGGTTGAGAAATATTTCTCCGAAGATGATCGGTTTGATTGGCGCCACTTCAATCTGAGTGAGTATCGATTTGCTGTTCGAGTAAAAGGAGATACTGTTGACAAGATACAAGAAGCAACGAATGAAATACTCAATATGCTCATGATGCGCTCTCATAACAATATCGATGCCATGGAATCTGCATCAAATGCAAACCCTACCGTTGTTCAAAAACCACTTACGACTATTGAACTAAAATATGTCCCCGAAGAGCTTTTACAGGAAAATTTTGAATTGCGGTCAACTACAACCAATCAGGTAATTCTTCAGGGATCATTTGATGGAAAATCAATCTTTCGTACCTTACTGTATCCAGGAGAATATGCGATTACGGTTTATACTTCACAGTTTGATCAAGAGACTGGGTCGTATGTACCGTTCAAAACCATTCATGTTCAAATTTCTCAACAAATGATTGATACCGGTTTCATAATCATTGCATTCCAGTAATCTCACTGAATCACTCCCAACACCTGCCCACCATAGGCCAACAGATCGCCCAAGGTCCATGCCTCGGGATAATAAGCACCATATATTGAATAACAAACATAAAGGACGTACAACCCGACCAAGAAATACCCTGAACGAAATCCCATCTTGAATTTTTGCGTAATCAAAAGAAACAATAATGTCACGACAGTAAAAAATAAAAGGAGTATTGAAGAAAATAAATTTTCTGTACCAACCGTCACACTTCCTCCGGTCACCACAACATACAAAAACCAAGGAAATCCAAGTCCGATAAGAATATCAAACACGTTGCTTCCTACTGCATTTGAGACTGCCATATCTCCTCTCCCTTTTTTTGCAACGATAAGCGAACTCAAAAGATCAGGGATCGAAGTACCAGCTGCAAGTATGGTGAGCGCGATAATGACCTGCGGTATGCCAAGATCATGTGCAGCTAAAACAGCAATCTCTACAAGTCCCCAGCTCAGGACTGCAATCCAAACAATGGAGATGAAAAATACCTTCCAGTAAGAATCGTTCAACTGAGCCTTTTGAGAAAATGTCATTGCTACCATGTGATCGATCAACGAAAGAACTTTTCCAAAATATTTACTCCGTTCGTGCCTTTTTTCTTCTTTTTCAAAAACTTCGATATCTTCCTCCAAAATATTGAGTTGTTTTTCATCCGGAAACCATCCCGACCAACGTGACAAAATCAATACGTAACCCGCATACCCCACTAAATACATAAGTGATTCTTGCCATGTAATTATGCCATCTGCAAATGTCCACAAAAGTATAAGAATTGAAATGAGATAAAAGAGGAGATCCCGTATCACTGGCTTCCAATTCAAATATGCAGTTGCAACAATTGATGACATACCGACAATCACCAGAATATTGAATATTGCAGAACCAACTATCGTCCCTGCACCTACCTGTTCCGATCCAACTTTAGTCAGCGCAATAAGTGCCGTGAAAAATTCGGGAGCACTGCTCCCGATTGCCATCAAAGTAGCCCCTGCCACATCATCTGAAAGTTTCCATTTTTTGGCAATAACATCTAAGCTTTCGACAAAGTACTGATCGCAAATTTTCGCAAGAAGATAGAAAATGAGGATAAGACCAACCAAATAGAGTATAAGCATTATCAATTAGTATACAATATAAATTGAACGTAACTTATCATTCAAATGCTGTAGTATATTGATACATATGCAAAGTACTATTATATTTTTTGAAGTACAAGATTGGGAAAAAAACATACTCCTGACGGCCTTTCCTCAAGCAGAGTTCTCTACAGAAAAATTGAGTATAGATACAATAAAACTTGCACTTCATGCAAAGGTGATATCTTCGTTTATTTACTCAAACATTAATGCAGATATTTTATCCAATCTCCCCAACCTCAAATACATCGCAACGCGATCAACAGGATTTGACCATATAGATGTGCCCTATTGTACCAAGCACAACATCCTCGTTTCTAATGTGCCTGAATACGGTAGTAATACTGTCGCTGAACACACGTTCGCCCTCATTTTGAGCCTATCCCGCAAAATATATCAGTCCGTAAACCAAGCAAAACAGCTCAACTTTGACCACTCTCAAATCCGCGGCTCAGATCTGTTTGGAAAGACTCTTGGTATCATTGGACTTGGCAAAATTGGGGTCAATGTTTTGAGAATCGCACAAGGATTTGGGATGAACGTCTTGATATCAACTCGGACCCGAGATGCAAAGCTTGAGTCAACTCTTGGATTTACGTACGTTCCCTTGGAAAAGCTCTTTGAGACTTCAGACTTCATATCACTTCATGTCCCATTCACACCAGAAACGAAACATATCATCAATCAAGAGTCTATTTCCAAAATGAAGGATGGGGTATTCCTCATCAATACCGCGCGCGGTGGGCTTATCGATACCAAAGCGTTGCTCGCAGGACTCACCAACAACAAACTTGCTGGAGTAGCGCTTGATGTACTTGAAGAAGAAAAAGAAATGACTGAAGAAGCAGAGATACTTACTCCTCAATTTCGAAAAGAGGCCGATATGGAAACACTCGTGATCAATCATTACCTTATGGCAAACCCGAAAGTCCTCATAACTCCTCACAATGCATTTAACAGCATCGAGGCGCTCAAACGGATTGATAATACAACGGTCGAAAATATTCGCGCGTTTATCTCAGGTTCGCCTTCAAACCTCATATCTTAGCGATCTTCGCTTCATCGTTTTTTGATACAAACCGTTCCCACACCATCATAAAACGAATTTTCTCAAAGCGCGTAATTTCTGTATCGGAGATAACCACACCCACGGGAACTTGATCCTTGTAGGTTATGAATGCAACACAATCTTTATAGATCATATAATCAGTATTAGTTTGATATTTAGAAGGAATACATATGATCTGATTCCGAGATGTTGAGTACTCCTGTTGATATTTCTTATCTTCTTCACTATCGCTCACCAGTTCTTTGGTATGAATCATCTTCCGCGCAACACGAATAAAGTATTTTTCAAGATACTCCCCCATGATCATTTTTGCATCTTGGCTCATACAGTGCACCAGTATCTTTTCTGACAAAAGAGTATCTTCATACACCCTTTTTACTTCTTCAACACCTTCATAGTATCTGATTTTTGGTTTTTGATGGGACATATTGAAAAGTGCTTGCAGTTGTGGCAACTCCTCACTCAATGAACCAATAGTATGTTCTAATTGCGCATGTTTTGCTTTTGCCAGAGTAATGAGATCTTCAGGCGAAGCTGGAACGTACAGCTTTTTCTTTCCTTGAGCCGTGAGTGTTAGTAATCCTTTCTCTGTCAACGAATCAATAAGAAGATATACGGTTGTTCGAGGAATTTTGGTCGATCTGGCAAGTTCAAGAACGGTCGTACTCCCCTGCTCAAGCGCCGTGATATATACCACAACTTCTTCTTCCGATAGTCCGAACGTTTGCAGATCTTGTTTTAGTTTATCCATGAGTAATTTCATTATGACGGGTGTTGTCGATTCTGTCAACATTTGTGACAATAATTGATTTTCCTGATGGATCAGGCTAAAATTGACTATATGCAATTTAAAACATTTACAAATAAACTATTATCTTATCCTAGCGATGTCCGACTTAAAATCAATAACCGATCGAAAGAAATTAAAGCATTTGTACGACTAACATCTATAAAACTCCCTGATTGTGAGTACTGGAAAATCAGATTCACTGATGATTCATATATGCTCATCATGATGGCCGACCAAGAAGTGTATTACTCAGACAATTACACATTCTGGGCAAAGGAAGTCAAAGATATTCATATTGGAAGAAAAAAGAATCTTACATTTCGAGGTAAGCATTTCGTACTTGGAAACAAAGATGATTATCAGTTCGTAATAGAGATGGTGCATGGCTCACCGCTTGATATTGAAGGTGAATGTCGCTTCTCAGATTATTTCCCGATTAAAGGTGAAAAAGAATTTTTCAGTTTGGGATGGCTTAGTCGGACAGGGAAACGAGCAGATATATATTGCAAGCTCATTTCTCTTGAAAATATTTCAATTATAGATAGCAAACATCTTGAAAAGGGTTTATCTCTCCAATGAAATGATGCGGAGGTGGTGGGATTTGAACCCACGTGGGTGTTTTACCACCCGCAGGTTTAGCAAACCTGTGCCATGGGCCACTAGGCGACACCTCCATTCGTTCGTACGTGCCGGAGAGAGGACTTGAACCTCCAAGATATTGCTATCACACGCTTCTGAAGCGTGCGCGTCTGCCATTTCGCCACTCCGGCTATCAGCTGATATTTTAGCATATTATTTACGCCTCATGATTCCGCATCGTTCTTATGCATTTTCAGCTCAAAATCATCTTGGATAAACCAGACTTGAGCCCCAAAGTCATCAAACTTCAGTTTTTTATGTTTCAACCACCATTTTTGAACTTTTTTTGCCATATTCTCAATTATTGATTCTGAATATGACTTTTGTGACTGTTTAATCGAGGCTTTTTCCCTATCAGTATTTATGTGAACATTCTGGAAAAATTTCACGATCCAGCGATTTTCAGATTTTAATGATTCATACGTCAGTTGTTTATTGATAATGGTTTTTAATTGCAATAATTCATGTCCAATATATTCTGTTTGTTTATTCTTTCGAAGACATAGCCCATCTTCGGCAAAAAAAAGATTGAAGCACAGTTTTTTGCCAATATGAGGGAAAAATACCTTCAACAGGTGTTTGTATACCAATAATGCAAATCTCGTCTGCCAAATGGTCTGCGGCGCAGTTATAACAAAGATATCTATATCACTCTCCCCTGAGATATATTTCATACTGAGAGAACCAGATATACCAAGGTATTTGACTGAAGGAATGAAACGGAGCATCTGCAGATATGACTGTGCTTCAGCAAAGAGAGATTTCCCATATTTCAATTTTGATGAAGCACCTCGAAAGACGTTTATTGAAAGAGCATACCGCGTCTCACCAATCATCTTCTTACTGGTAATTTTATTACTTTCCTCAAGAATCTTTAAATAGTGCGATAACGATGCGCTCTTGATTTTTTTGGATATAAACATATGGACTTCTTGTTCTGTGGGCGGATATGAAAATGGGGAAAAGTATGTGAGAACCTTCAGTATCGATCTTTCCATTGATATATTCTACTTTACTATTGGATGTAAGTGTAATTTTACAATAAGTATGATAGTATATGAAATTCTAATAATTATGGAAAGACATACAATTAATGAGCGTACTTTTCACCAAGAACAGGGATTGGCTGATCCAATGATTCAACTGGAAAGACTTGGGGTAACTCCTGATGAAATTCAACGTCACATTGAGCAAGGAACTGACTTAGAGCTTTTAGCTCATGCACTGATTGATGAACATCATAGCAGTTATTTAAATACCCCATTACAAACAGACTTAAAAGAAGCGGGACAACATTGGAGTGACTGGGAATAATAATTTAAAAGATTAACTTTATTGTTTTAATTTCTGCTTCAATACTTCTCTCATAAACTGAATTAACCGTATCTGTCTCCGCCACCGCCACGGCTGCAAGATCAATCGATAGAGCCACTCCAATCCCATTCGTCTTATCAGGACAGGCGCTCTCGATATTTTTCCTGCTGCAAAATCAAATCCCCCCCCAACTCCCATGCAAATAATACCTGCAAACTCCCTTTTGTGACGGGCAAAAAACTTCTCCTGGTCAGGAGAACCAAATGCAGCAAAGACGATTTGTGGCTTGTAGTCAGCAATAACCTCAAAAATATGATCTATTTCTTCTTTGGAAGGGTTTCTAACATCCTCAAAACCCTCTTCACCAAGAAAGCTGATTTCAGGGTATTTTCTATGATAGCAGTCAGCTAGTTCTTTTGCTAAATTTGCCTGACCACCCAATAGTACTACACGGAGACCTTCCTTCTTGATGTTTTTTAGCATGATTTCCATAAAATCAGCACCTGTCATTCGCTCTCCTCGATCAATATTCAAGAAAGCGCATCCCAGAGCGACACCAACACCATCGATGAGTTGAATATCTCCTTGTGAAAGGATATTTTGAAACTCTTGATCTGTCTTTGCTAACATAATATTTTCAGGATTCAAGGACACAATGTGAAAAAATGCGTATGGCTTGTGTAGATACTTTTGTATTTTCTCTAGGATATGCTCTTTTGACTGATTTTTTATCGTTGTTCCAAGTAGTTTTTGATTGTCCATATTGAGTCAGGATTATAAGCTTATTAAATATTCTTAATACTGCTTGTTTGTATAAATAGTTTATACTTATATTGTTACCGTTCTGTAGATATAAACTATGTTATATTTTGATTTATTGTAACTATGTATATTCAATACTATATTTGCATGTGACAACACCTTTTATATGCAACTTGTGATTTCATAGATATAGCTCATCGTTATTTTATTATTATGAGTTATTGATTATATTTATGATCGACTTGTTCAGACGCTTTTATCGAATTGCCTTCTTGTAACTATCTAAATTTTCAATCGCCATACCTATGCCACGAATCACACAAAAAAGCGGCTCCTCTACCACAAAGGCAGGAACGCCGGTGTAATACGTTACGTACTTATCCAGATTTTTGAGAAGCGCACTTCCCCCTGATAACACGATTCCTTTTTCGATTATGTCAGCAGCAAGTTCAGGAGGGCTTTCGGATAATACCTCTTTTATTCCATCAATTATTTGTTTGAGTGGCAGTTGTAATGCTTCGTTGACACTGATCTCCCCTACTTCCATCACACGTGGAAGGCCAGATTGAGTATCTCGCCCCTTAACTTCGAGCGTGGCCTCTTTCAGATCTTTATTCTCCTCCAAGTCTTTGACATGGGCATTTCCAATCTGCATCTTAATGTCTTCTGATGTGCGCTCTCCGATATGGAGGTTGTGCTTCTTTCGCATATGCTCAAGAACTGCTTCATCAAGTTTGGTTCCTGCGGTTCGGACTGTTTTGAAAACTACCAGCTGGCCAAGTGACAGTATGCCGATCTCTGCAGTTCCTCCCCCAATATTGACGATCATATGTCCCGATGGTTGAGAGATTGGAATTCGTGCGCCAATTGCTGCGGCAAGTGGCTCTTCAATCAGATAGACATCCGATGCCCCTGCTTGTTTACACGCGGCAACCACCGCTCGCTTTTCTACTTGGGAAGATCCTCCGGGAATTGAGATCATAACTTCAGGCCAAAAAACATGACCCTTCAATGCTTTACGCAGGTAATAGGTGATCATGGCAGAGGTTGTTGTGTAGTCTGCGATAACCCCTTCTTTCATTGGCCGCGATGCGACAATTGAGTTTGGGGTGCGACCAATCATTTCGCGCGCATCATTTCCAACCGCAAGCACTTGCTTGTCACCTACGGAATACGCCACAACCGTCGGCTCATTGAGAAGTATGCCTTCTTTCACCACATATACGAGCGTATTTGCAGTTCCTAAGTCGATGCCAACTTTTTTTTTAAACCACATAGAATATTTGTAATTACATGAGAATGGTTCAACAACCATTCCCCAATAATGACATGGATACTATTGTATAATATATGCACTCAGGTTGGAAGATATGCATAAAATGACCATATCACAATACATATAAATTATATCAAAGAGGTATATGTCATTCCCGTGAAAACGGGAATCCAGAATGCTAATGGATCCCCGCATACGCGAGGATGACAACCGCGACGAGAGAGCGTCGGGGAATGAGACCCTGATTAGATTCATTTGCATATGAAAATTGTCATTAACACAACTAAATATATTCTCCCCAAAATGATTATTTTTGGGTTATTTATTGTGGTATTGATCGGAGTCATCGCTTATGCACGCGGATATCGTTTCAACCTTCAGGAAGGAACCGTTTCCTCCACAGGAATCATTTCCATAAACTCAACACCTCGGGGAGCAAAGGTGTACATAAACGAAGAGCTCAAAGGCGCAACCGATACAAATCTCACCCTTCCCTTTGGACAATATGACATTGAGGTCAAAAAAGAAGGGTATACGAGTTGGAAGAAACATGTCACATTGAAAGGTGAAATAGTAGTAAGTCTCAATGCGGTACTCTTTTCTAAAAATCCATCACTTACCCCACTTACCAATATTGGGGTAAATAGCATATTTGCTGTCGGAAATACTGACAGGATTATTTTGATAAGTGAAACAGAAGATGTCGAACAAGATGGCATATATCTCTTTGAACCAAGCACAAGCCCAGTTTCGCTCTTTCCACCGCTCAAACTTTTGATGCTTCGATCTCTTGTACCCAGTACCATTGATTTTTCCGCTGCCTCATTTATCTATGGGCCACAATATCGACAAGCCATCGTAAGCTTTCCTTATATCGCTCAACCAAAAAATTCCATTTCATATCTTGTTTCACTTGAGGATGAAAATATTGAGCTCTTTGAGGTAACTAATTCAGCTGAAGACATTACTGCAAAATGGCATGAAGAAAAAAACAAAGAGATGGTGAAGGTAATTGAGACATTACCAAAATTATTTCAACCGATAGCTACTGAGTCATTTCATATCATTTCAGTTTCTCCTGATGAAAAACGAGTTATGTACCTTTCAAAAGATGACGCAACTCTTCCTCTCGTACTCGACCCTCCACTTATTGGAGCAAATCAAACCAAAGAACAACGAGACATCAAGCAAGGAAAGCTCTATATTTATGACAAAAAAGAAGATAAGAATTTCTTGATTCCGGTTGAAATTGCGCTTGATAAGTCTGTCTTTACAGAAGCTCAAAAAACAGTTGATCAATCAAGCACGGCGTTTGACCAAACGAAAAGTTTAATTGATGATGAAATATCTACGACTGTGCTCAATTCTGTGCGATGGTACCCGACATCAGATTATATTGCAATCAAAAAAGATGACACTATCTCCGTTCTTCAATACGATGGAACAAATAAAGAAACGGTATATGCAGGACCATTTGACCAATCATTCTTTGGCATTTCTCCTGACTGGAATCTGATGGTGATCATCAATCTCAACCCGCAAAATAATGAATATGGAGATTTGTACTCAGTGGGAATACGGTAATTATTCACTTATCATTCCCTTGAAAAAGGGAATCCATACTCTTGTACTTTGGATCCCCGCATACGCGAGGATGACAATACCTCTGTCATTCCCAGCTTGACTGGGAATCCATGTCTTACTGGGTCCCCGCATCCGCGAGGATGACACATTGGTGGGGCGTGCGCGAGGATGACAAAATATATTGTCATTCCCAGCTTATTACCCTGTCATTCCCGACCCGATCGGGAATCCACCTACTTGCAAATGTCACTATATAAATCTCTCCATTCCGGATTCTTTTCCTCAATGAGCTCTATCTTCCACCTTCTATTCCATTTTTTTAATTGTTTTTCACGCCTTATTGCATCCTCAACATAACTAAATTGTTCATAATACACAAGTAGAGATACGTTGTAATTCGCAGTGAATCCACTGACTATTTTTTCCTTATGTTGCCAAACTCTCTTGACAAGATCAGACGTCATTCCAATATATAAAGTTCCGTTAGGTTTACTTGTAAGAATATATACAAAATATGTTTTACTCATAAGTTAATTGTATATCTGGATCCCCGTTTTCACGGGGATGACAAACAATTCCTAGCGCGAGGATGACAATACCTCTGTCATTCCCAGCTTGACTGGGAATCCATACTCTTGTACTTTGGATCCCCGCATACGCGAGGATGACATTCTTATTTGTCATTCCCAGCTTGACTGGGAATCCATGTCTTACTGGGTCCCCGCATCCGCGAGGATGACAAAGTAGTTTACTCCACAACCCGCTCCGCAAAGATCATCTGCCGTTTCAGTGTTGTCCCTGGTGGCCAACACGTTTGAAGCGTAAGAAATTCTTTATCTGTTTTTCGAGTAATATAATCCACTTGATCGGGATCAATGATTTCTTTTCCCGTCACTCTGTACAAAAATCGCTGCCCTTTGTAGAACAAGTTTATCTCATCCCCTATTTCTAATTTGTACAACAAATAGAATACTGCATTATACGTACCAACATTCCAGACATAGTCAGTGGAGTGTGCAAACATATAAATATGTCCTCCTTCTCCGGGAAACGCGGTGCCTTCTGCATGGGCAACGCCTGTTTGTAATGCTTCAAGATACTCTTCACGATCTCCAGCATTAATATTTGGTACGACCGGAGCATTTGCAGCAATCTTTGGTATCACGATACTAAAGTTTGGGTCAGTGGGAATAAGTATGCCGACGTTTTCCTTTTTAAGCAATTCTTTCAGAGCACCTTTTTCTGCAACTGATCCAAAATCACGTTTAACAATCTCAGCAGCTTCTTGTTCGTCCTGTGCCACTATATATTCTTTTTGTGACTGTTTTTCAGATAAGTATCGAACTTCTTCACGAACTGGTTGATAAAACGTCTTTCCAATCATAAACAAAGAGGAAAGAATCATAAAATTCCCGATCGTGCGTAAAGTAAGAGTTCGGTAATAATCGCGGTCTTTATGATGTTTCATACTTGAGTATATATTGTATAAAGTATTTGGTATGTAGTATGGAAAATTCGATACAATATACTAGATACTATATACTTCATACTATTCTGTGCCCTCACGAGGAATCGAACCTCGAACTATCCCTTAGGACGGGACTGTTATATCCATTTAACTATGAGGGCTATATCTATTTTAGCATGAGAACTGTATGTAGTATGTTGTATATCGTATAAAACTCCTCGATGCAGTCGGGAAATCTTGCTGTCATCTCCGACTTCTTTCTTGTCATTCCCGTGAAAACGGGAATCCATGTCTGTTGTCCCTGGATCCCCGATTCGCTTCGCCAAGTCTGACTTGGCTTCGCTCTCGAGGATGACAAGGCGAACTGTGCGAGAATGACAACGACGAGAGAGCACCTGCCTGCCGGCAGGCAGGTCGGGGAATGAGACTCTGATTGGATGAGCCTTATAACTCCACATTTTTTTACTTTGAGAATACCTGCAAAAAAAATGGCTGAAGGTTTATGAGCATATGTAAAATGACTGCATACCAAAGATTGTCCCATTTATGATATATATATCCAAGAAAAAGTCCCAAAACAAAACTACTCAAGATGAGCCCGGGATGAATATGCGCCAAACCAAAAATGATGCTCGAAACAATAATGCTCGTTCGTATTGAATATTTAGTTCGTAAATATCTCTGAATCACACCCCGATATAAGAGCTCCTCATGGATCGGTCCCACAATCACAAAAGAAAGGAAACCAATCGATGATGAAAGAAGAGTCGACCCATCAAAGACCGACCATTGATATTCGACCCCTGCATCAAGCGTTTCGGTTATGGTGTCGCCAAAAATGAGGTACAAAATAACCACGATTATAACTAAAGGAGCACGAGTTAAAAAAGAAAGAGGAATAAGCTGAAGGATTTTCTTAACTTGAATTCTTGCATTAAATACTATATTACGCACGTCCGGTGAATAATATCGAAATGCAAGAACTGCGACTATTAGGGTAAGGAAATCAATTACCAAAGTTGCTACCGACTCTGAAACTTCTCCGCGTTCAAATATACTCAAAACTCCCAGACCAATAAGATATAAGACGCCAGGAATTATGGTATAGATGAGAAATTGACCAAGTATGCGAAGGAAAATGGAGAAATGTTTGTGCATTTGATTAGTATAACTCACGGATGAAGCCCCAGCCTATTTTTGAGAAAGATATGTTGAATATTTGGACTGAGTCACCATGCATTTTACTCTAAAATATCCTGGGGAGTAAATAAAAGTCCGATCTCTTTTTGTGCAGATTCCACTGCATCGGAAATGTGCACCACGTTTCTCTGAATATCTTCACCGAGATCTCCACGAATCGTACCCTTGTCTGCTTTGCTTGAATCCGTAACTCCAGCCATTTCACGAACAACTGATACGACATTGTCACCTTCCCAGATCATAGCCATGACGGGTCCTGATGTCATGTAGGATACAATATCAGGGAAAAAGGGCTTATCTACATGGTGTGCATACCAGGTGCGGAGAAGGCTCTCGTTGAGCATGACAAGCTTTCCTGAAACCATCGTAAAGCCTTTTTTCTCAAGACGTGAGATGATCTCACCAACATATTTTTTCTGAACTCCATCTGGTTTTATAAGTACGACTGTTTTTTCCATTATTTGATTGAAATAATTTCTAATGAATATTCATTCTAACATAAAAAATCATTTCGATACATGAAAGCTAAAAACCATATATTCTACTGACGAATAATATAATATCTTCCTCAATAAACATCATAAGATACAGCCCCAAAATGAGAAATGGTCCGAATGCAATCTTTGTTTTTCGCTTCCCTTTTTTGGTAAGAAGTAAGACTCCTCCCACCATTCCTCCGACGACAAAACTGATATACAACGCAAGAAACCCGGATAAAAGCCCAAGGATAAGACCCATCACAAACGCGAGCTTCACATCGCCAAACCCCATGCCGCGCCCTTTGGTGATCAAAAATACCAGAAGAAGCGGAGACATCACGCCGACTCCGTACAAAATGTGCATACCCAGATCTTGTGATAAGCCGATCAGACTGGTACCTTTTAAAAATAATGAAAGAGATACTACTTTCAAAATCCCTAACATAAGAAGGGCAATCTGCATTTCGTCCGGAATGATCTGATACCGGATATCCGAAAGAAACATCACGATGAGAACTGCAACGATCGCAATATGGATGATATGAATACCAAATAGGTCAGCTGAAATAATGAGCCGCTCCGTGGATAGATACCAAGTGAGTACAAATATCACGCCAGTGAATATTTCTGCAAGTGGGTATTGAATTGAGAATGGGGCTTTACAATAGCGACATTTCCCATGAAGCATCAGATATGACACGATCGGAATTAAATCATTCCACGAAAGAACATGCTTGCAGGAGTCACACATCGAACGACCGAGAATTGTCTTCCGTTTGCTTAATCGATCAGCAAGAACATTGAGGAACGATCCGAAAAATAACCCAATGAAGAATAAAAAGGAATACATGATGACGGGTGTCTCAGTTGCAAGTAGCTCAATCATTTCCTAATGATACAACAAATTGGCATACAATTGTTATATTTGAATGTCACCTTCTTCAATCGGACCAACGGCCGCAATATTCATCCCGTTTTCTACAAAGAGATCCTTTGCGACTGACACTATCTGCTCTTTTGAGACTTCATCAATTGATGATAAAATCTCCGCAATCTCGGGCATATCGCCATACAAGAGTTTTCGCGTGCCGTAGAGCGCGGCTACCGCGTGTGAATCTTCCAAGGACAACAAGAGTCGACCCTTAAGAAGTGCTTTTGCTCGATCGATATCAGTATCAGAAATATGTCCATCGGCAATTCGCATATGTTCTCCAATAATGACCTTTATGGCTTCATTTACTTTCTTTTTGTCCGGCGAAACCCCTGCTTGGGTCACCAAATATCCGGTATCATCATAAAGATCTCGTCCGGTCGAAATATAGTAGCAAAGCCCCCGACGCTCACGCACTTCAAGAAATAAACGGGAAGACATACCGCCACCAAGTATCGTGCTCAATGCCGACAATGGATATCGACGTGGATCGGTAAACGCAAATGCTCGATATCCAACACAAATATGCGCTTGTTCGCCGCTATTTGTTTTTACGCTGATTTGTGGAGATGATTGATCAAAGGTGTACTTTGATGCTTCTTTCTTCTTATGATCTTCCCACCTGCCAAAATCCTCTGTGATGGTATTAGTGTATTTTTGAATATTTTCTAATCCTCCCGCCACCACAATAGTGGTATTTGAAGGATGGTAATACGATGAAAGATAATCCGTAAAGGTCTTTTTTGTAAACGATCGTACGGTTTTTGGAGTACCGGCAATATCGTAGCCCAATGGATGGCCCTCAAATATGAGTTCATCAAAAACATCAGATACTTTTTGTGCAGGTACGTCTTGGTGCATATTAATCTCCTCCACAATCACTCCTTTTTCCCGCTCAATCTCCTCAGGAACCAAGAGTGGATGAAGTATCATATCTGAAAGCACCGATGAAACAGTTTCAAAATACTCATTTGGCGCTTTTACCCAATACCCCGTGTGATCTTTTGAGGTAAATGCATTGAACTGTCCTCCAAAGCCTTCGATTGTTGAGGAGATGTCATATGATGACGGATACTTCTGTGACCCTTTGAAAGCCATATGCTCAAAAAAGTGGGCAATACCATTATTCTTCTTATTTTCATACCGCGATCCTGCACCAACCAAAACCATCATGGTGATCGTTGGAAAAGAACCCGTATCAATAAGCAGGGTTGTTAAACCATTGGAGAGTTTGGCACTTTGTATATTCATAGTATGTAGTATATAGTATGAAGTATGTAGTATGGGGAAAAAATGATACTCCCCGATTGCCCCCTGTCATCCCCATGAATGAAAAGGAAGTTTGTCATCCCCGACTCCGATCGGGGATCCAGAAAGACATGGATTCCCAGTCAAGCTGGGAATGACAAGAGAACTTGTCATCCTCATGAATGAAAAGGAAGCTTGTCATCCTCGCGTATGCGGGGATCCAGAAAGACATGGATTCCCAGTCAAGCTGGGAATGACAAGATCGCTTACTGAAGTTCAAAATCAAGGTATTGGATGAGGGAGCTCGTAAGTATAAGCCTAAAACAACTTTTTATTCAATAATAATCCAGTCAAATGTTGCGCCAAGTGGTGCAATACTATAAAACTCAACACGGAATCCTTCAACTGTCTTTTCGGTGACCTTGAATTCTGTATACCAGTTTGGTGTGATACCAACCGCATAATCGAAGGTATCATTCACGTTTGGAAATGTTACAAAAATCTGATTTGATCCTTCCGCAACTGAGACATCAATGCCGCGAATACCATCATTTCCTTTGATACTCCCCTCATCAATCTCTAGATCTCCGGCATACACGATAAGATTTCCGCCAATATCCATGCGGATAAAGTCATTCACAAAGGTCACGTCTGCAAGTCCATTGTGCTGTATTCGGATCGGCCCCGCAAGGGTACTGATGGTTGTACCACATTCTTCAACCGTTCCTGTTCCGCCACCGAGTGCGTCATATGGATCTCCCGATCCAGGGATGCAAGACAATCCGTCGATCGTGAGAAGTCCCGAGCTAATAGTTCCGGTCACCGCAAGATTTGAAAGATTAGTGTCTCCCAGTACCGTGAGATTTCCCTCCTCTATCAAATTCTTTGCGATAATGATATCGGTGTCAGTGATCTCCCGGGCAATAGTCGCTGAGCCTGAGGCGTTCAGTGCGCTCAACTCATCAAATGCCGCTTGGGTATTTACAATATCTTGCATGAGCGCCGCTGACATCGAGGCAGATTGCACAAAAGCCTCAAGTTCGTCAAAGCGATTGCGCAACGTGTCAAGATCTGATTGATCTGCCTTGACCGCAACTTGTGCCTCAATTTCGCTCAGTCGATCGGTCAGATCAGATACATCCGTCGGGTTAAAAATGATGAGATTTGGATCAGACTTTGCCGTAACTTGACCCATTTCATTCAATACGAGTCCGGTCTCTTGATCGAGCTGAATATTGGTTTCAGCTGCGGTAAGTCTATTGTTTTGATTGGTGATCTGCATCTGTTGTTCTTGGACTGCACCAACAATGAGCACCGGAAGCTTATCATAGTGCACACCATAATATGTTTCTGGCGATCCTTCATTGGTAAAGGCAAAAGTGAGCTCAGGAATAAGGGGAAGCACTTCCTGAGACATGAGTCCAACCTTCAACTTCTCCGTGCTATCTTGATCAAGATCATGATATTTATACGTATTGAGTTGCATGAGAATATCAAGCGTCTTTCCCAACGGAACAATGTCTTTTTTGAGTCTTCGATCTGAGGTGATGAGCGCAATACTGTTTGTGGCAGTATCTCTATATGCTGCGGTATCTCCATCAGCAGTCCATGTAGCCATGCGGATACGCCCATTCACATCAAGTACTTGTGTAGGATCGTTATCTGCGCCTGCACCATCGATTCTCAATGATCCGCTCGACATATTGAATCGGAATTTAGAGTTTCCGCCACTTGTTGCAAGATTGATATTTGTAGAACTGGGATGAACCCTAATTTGACTTGTTCCTTGAAGCGTCTGATTTCCCATATCAAGTGTCCCCGCCAACTTAAGATTGCTTGCCGTAAGATAGGTCCCATCATCACCAAATTTACGGGTAAGCTGAAGCGCGCCATTTCCGGGATAAAATCCTCCATGAGTATAGACTTGACTGGTTGAGCGAATATCTCCGGTTACATCGAGCGCATATGACGGTGATGCTTGGCCAATACCAACTCTTCCATCAAATCCCATTCTCAAACTTTCAGCATCGCCATTTTGCCCTACCATGAAGCGAGTATTCACATTATAGGTTTGTGCAGTATAACCACTTGGAACAGATCCAGCAGTCCAATCTATCGGTGTCCATCCACTACCTTGTTGGTTGTCCCAAATGGTATAATCTACTGCCCCAGTTCTATTGAGATAAACTTCTAAATATTGAACGTCATACGTTGTGTTTGTTATTAATCTGACTTGGGTAAATGTAGGGGTACTATAATACGTGTGATCAAGAACAGTAACGCCGTTAGTACCCCGTGCATTATAGCTAGACCCTGCTATAAAGCGAAGTGTGGAATGACCCCCTCCACTGATATAATCGCGTAACGTAAATGTTGCATCTGCCCGATTACCACTGTTTTGAGCAATGCGATACCAACTTCCAGCGGTTACAGAACTACTATTTTCTTGTTTTATCAAATATCCCCCCACTGAAAGAGTCGATGGAACGGTAACATTCCCGCCAAATATTGTGTCGGTTGCTGATGCGCCAAAAGTAGTGTCGCCAATGTGAAATACATTGCCAGAGATACCAATATCGTAGGA
>PFOB01000010.1 GCA_002792315.1 Candidatus Roizmanbacteria bacterium CG_4_10_14_0_2_um_filter_39_13
AACATCTGTGACTGGAATTTTTTTTCTGCAAGTATGAATCCTGACATAACTATTTTTCAATTTTTCGCAATGTTTTTTCAATATTCCTTTCAAAAAAAAGAGCCCCAGATTGGGGCTTATTGCAAAAGCTCTTCAATCTGGTTAAATTAGAAACATGTGTTTCTTACTAACCAATATTTATGCATGCGAACTGAATTATATAATACCTACACACTAACTGCAAGTAATAATTTTCTTTTCAAAAAAGCGCACAAAACTAAAATATTAGCGACGTCTAATAAAGAGATAATAAACTGTGCCTGACATCATCAGCATTATCACTACTATCCACGGCCAGTTTCTTTGGGAAAAAGATCTTACTCTTATTTTAAAGTATTAGATAATGGAAAGCTTGCTTATAGTATGGGATGTTTCGTCGGACCCTCCGAATAGGCGCACTGGCCTCGCTTCTGGTATCAGCACAAGAAAGGAGGATTTTATTCGATTAAGCCATTTCTCTTTTTCCACTGCCTATATCCAAACCATGCTCCGGGAGGAAGTAGGAGAAGGAATAACCATGGCCACCAAGGCATTCTTTTACCACTATCATCCGTACCGAGCACTGAACCAGTGGGAACAGGGGTAGGGGTAGGGGTAGGGGTAGGGGTGGGGGTAAGAGTGTTAGCTCCTAACACTTCTTCAGCAAAGCCTTGTGCGGGTGTATTTTCCACAACTCCAGGAGCTCCTGTGATTGCACCTGTTGATACTTCATTACTGTTTCCGCTCTGATTTCCTGATGAATCAACTGCCTTAACTATGAAGTAGTATGAGCCAGCTCCCAATCCTTGTACTGTATAACTTTGTGTATCGCCGACATTAGCACCATATTGGTATGATCCAGGATTTGTTCCATACCAAATGATATAGCTCTTGGCCTCATCGACGCTACCCCAACTTAGGCTCGCACTACCAGCTGCCGTACCAGTTAATGCTAGAGTAGGGGCCTGTGGAGCAGTCCTATCAACGGTTAGACTCACTGAAGCTTCCTTCTTGTTGCCTGCTGCATCAAAAGCACGAACAATCACGGTCCAGTCGCCCTCTGTTAGATCAGATAACTCATGGCTACGAACATCAGAACCTACAGAATCTGTATAAGATGTATCTCCCCGCTTCCACTGCACTTCATAATGATCGATGCCAATATTATCACTTGCAGCCCCCCAGGTCACAGTAGACTTGTCGTCATTTGTAGGGTTAGGTGATACTGAAACATTTTGTGGGCCCTCACTGAGCTCAGTCTTATCCCATTTAATATTTTTTACCCCAATATCTGAGTAATTGTCTGCCAAATCATGCGATCGATAGTAAAGAATGTGTGCGCCTTCACTAGCCGGCTTAAATGGAGCAGAGTAGACACTCCATGATCCAGTCTTGGAGTCCCACTGATACTCAATTTTATCAATGTTCATATCCGTCGCAGTCAAAGTCACTTCTGGTTGGGTTTTATACCAACCGTTTGATGCATCCGCCACTGTAGGATTAAGAGAGATGGTTACTCCTGGAATTGCTTTATCGTAGATGATAGTTAAAACATACGAGTTTTCGACGTTGCCAGCGCCATCGACTGCGTGGGAAGTAATAGTGTAGCTATTCTCGGCGGGATCAGAAAGATCGTAAGTCCAGAGATCAGTACCTGTTGCCGTGACACGAGTTGTAGACTCGCTACCGATAACCCAGTTTGCTCCATTCCAATACAGACCATCGCTGATCCTAGAGATCGAGAGATCTACCCTATCAACACCACTCGTTGCGTCTGAGGCTGTACCGGCAATACTACCAGTCCATTCGTTGGTATAGATCGTGCTACCTGTGCCGGAGTTTGAGGGGGCGGTAATGGTGCTACCTGGAGCCGTATTGTCTAATGTAATATCAACTACATAATCTGAACTACGATTATCAGCCGCGTCTCTTTCCGCAAATTTAATTTGATATTCTCCATCGCTTTGACCGGAAGTATCCCAAGAGTAGAGTAGCTTATTAGAAAACTCATCAGAATGATTCACCACTGTTGAATAAACTTCTTGACCATTGCTTTTTTTGTATATGGCCAACCAATAATGGTGCGGGTTATCGTCGACTACAGTTCCCCTTATTAGAACTGTCCCTTTAACAAAACCTGCAATCGGTGTAGTAATACTTACAACTGGATTTGTTTTATCAATATTGGTTACTGTTGCAGTAGCAGAACCTGTATTCCCCGCCGCATCGCTGAAATTAAACGTGAATGATCCATTTGTTGTAAATGTATAGTTTGTAGAACCACTATTATTTGTTACCGTTACCGCTTCAGAGGGAACAAATGTTGCTATAACATTTCCATTCGTAAGAGTTGTTGTACTATATGTGATTGTGCCAGTTGGTGCAACGGAATCATAGGTGATTTGGCAACTTCCTGCCAATGACTTTCCTGTTAGAGACCAGCCTGACTTATTTTCTGCCTTATCAACTGATCGTACGACAAATCCATTTGTCCCATCAGTGGTAGGAATCCAAGTATGATTGAATCTATTTATGACTAAGTTTTGTTCTGTTCCTATGGATCCACTGGGAGTGAATGACGCATATTCATAATGATCAAAAGTTGAGTCGCCTATGGACATATCGTCCCAAATAGGAATAAGTGCCTGTCTTTGCGCGACATCGCCACATTGATATTCTGTTAACCCGTCTGAAGTTTCTCTTTTGAGCCCAGTTGGTTTTGCGGGTAACACTGTATCAATTGTTACTTTTTCTAATCCACTCCAACCACTTTGATTTCCCACTTTGTCCTGAGCTCTTACCTGCCAATAAAATGTATTATCGGCCGTTGTCCCTGCTTGATATTGTGAACTTGTTTGCCAGAGACCAGTGGCATTTGGATATACTGACAAACAGGTAGCTGAGTTATTAGTGTCGGTACAATTGTAATAAACTCTATATAGATATCCATCAACTCCACTACCACCCACATCCGTTGAGTCGTCCCATTGCATAAGTGGAGAGTTATTACTCGTAGATATCCCACTTATCGGCCAAGTAAGAACTGGTATGGTTGGATCTGTTGTGTCAAGAACTGGTACGATAGGAGTTAAGTGTTGTAAGGAGGCGGTAATTTTATTTGCAGATATATCAATTGAAACATCCGAAGCTGGATCGTCTAATTGATAATCTTTCCATTCGCTTCCATCGTAATAAAAAAGCGAGGAGAAATGAGCCTCATCAAGATAATCAGAAGCAAACGGATCAGTATCGGTATAGTTAATTTCTACGTTAACAGGAAAATCAACATCATCAGTAGATTCAATGCTATAATAAAAACCATTAACACCAAAGGCATAACCGCCACTTGGAACATCGTCTGTATCGTTATACACAGCCACAAAAATATCCCCAGTACCTGTTATACCTTCAATATTGAGAGATCCGAAAGAAAGATCCTGAGGTGTGTCTGATAAATTAAAGCCACCACTCATTGAATAGATTGATGAATCCGAGGAACAATCAGAAGTCAAACACCAAGGAATAAAGTCAACATTTGTGCTTACGCTGCTACCAATACCTGTACCTTCTCCACTTGGCCCACTCTGATCCCCCCACCAGTTGTTTTTAGCATCAATAATACCGGTTCCATTGTTGGCGATACTTGAGGTATTCCCCGAGAACGTGCTGTTGTGAACTGTGATATTACTCGCTGTCATACCAGAATCAATAACAATATCTTTCTCGTTGCCTGAGAAAGTCGAATCCGTAACGTCCACTGTTGGCGAACCAAATGCTCCAACACTTTGAACGGCTATTCCAACATCTCCATTATTAAATATATTTCCTGCTCCGATGGTAACCGTTGGCTCGGAGCTATCGCCGTTTATAACAGCAATTGCAATGCCACTCGAGTTATTCGTAAACGTATTTCCATTTATCGTTGCTTGCGTGTCTGGATCGTCCCATACTGCGATACCTGCAGAATCTGAGCCGTCCGTAACTGCGACCCCTCTGTTGTTGGAAATTGTATTGTTAGAAATTGTGATATTATCTCCATATTCGGATAAAATAAAATAATCCATCCAATCTCCAACCCCTTTACCCGTATAAGTATTTCCGCTGACTGTACCAGTATTGCTGTCCGCAAGAATTCCATTCCTACCAATCTGTGTAAATTCATTATTTGTAATATCAACATTTTCAGTGCTATCAATTGCAATCGCAGTCCCAGCATATAAATGTCCACCTGAACTATCCTTAATTTCAGTAAACCTACTATTCTCAATAGTACCGTTACCTTGGTGAATTATTGCTTTTGTGATTACATATCCAGTACCATCAAGGGTTACTTTTGATAAATTAAAATTAATTCCAGTACTGGCCAAAAACCATCCATCAGCATAATCTGTATCTGGTTTAATAATAGTAGTTGCTTTATCTTCACCTACTATTGAAAGATTTTTATCAATGATTATTTGACCGGATCCAGCGTAAGTTCCTGCTGCAACATTAACCGTGCCACCATCTGAAACCGCGGTTATACCGCTTTGAATGGTTGCAAAAGCATTTACGCCGAAGATATAGTCATTACCATTGACCGACACTACTGGATTATTAGCGTATCCCGCCCATTCATCATCAACTACAACGCTATTTGTATCTCCTAAAACTACACCATTAAGCGAAACAGTGTTTTTACTTGTATTGCTTTCAAAATAAATTGCAAAAACATCAATTGGGGTTTTATGGTCGACTAAACTGTTAATTGTATTTCCACTTAGAACAGCACTTGGAGTATCTTTTTCAAGGCCGATAGCATGTGCCCAAAGTCCTTCTAAACTGCTTATTGAGTTGTTGGTTATCTGC
>PFOB01000046.1 GCA_002792315.1 Candidatus Roizmanbacteria bacterium CG_4_10_14_0_2_um_filter_39_13
GTAATGGAGTAGCTCCCCGAATCAGCTAATCTCCCTGACATATGACCTGACCTCCTTTGATATATTACTGTTACCTATGTTTCTCGTCTTCTCCATCTTCTTCGCCGCGGTCTACTGGAAGAACGCTATGCTGTAGATATTGCCAGAGATGGTGAGGAGGCATTGTATAAGTTTGAGATAAACGAATACGATTTTATCCTTTTGGATTTGATGATTCCCAAAGTAAATGGAATAGAGATATGCAGAAAAATCCGCAAGGTAAACACTTCTATTCCTATACTCATGCTTACCGCAAAAGATGCTGTTGAGGATAAAATTATCGGTCTTGATGCCGGCGCAGATGACTATGTTACAAAGCCCTTTTCTTTTTCTGAACTCGTGGCTCGTATCCGCGCTCTTTTACGCCGTGGCAAGCTGGCAGATCCGGTAATCCTTTCCCTGGATGCGCTTACCCTAAATCCAGCAACCAAAACGGCAAAAAGAGGTGATAAAAATATCGTTTTGACTGCTCGGGAATATGAACTGTTGGAATATTTTATGAGAAATCAAAAAGTAGTGCTGACAAAGACGCAAATTTTAGAGCATGTTTGGGATTATAACTACGAAGGATTGTCAAATATTGTGGAAACGTATGTTAAGTATTTACGAAAAAAACTGCGAACAACACCCAAAGATAAAGAATTAATTCATACCAGACGGGGGGCAGGATATATTTTTACTGACGAATAATTATGTTTACCAAAGCGCATCTTAAATTAACTGTTTTCTACTCATTATTTTTCTTCGTTCTTTTTTGGTCATTCAGTTTTGGGTTGTATATATGGGTAGAACATTCATTAGGCGAAAGTTATATCAGCCAAGTAAAAAAACTGCATGATCAAACCGGACAAAATATAGGAGAATTTGACGATAGTAAAGTAACTGTTGTTACGATAGCCGGAGAAGTGGCTTTGGATCGGTTGGCAAATATCTTGGTTATTTTTAACGCCGGACTACTTTTGATAATTCCCATCACCTCATTGTTTTTTGCCCGCCGAACTCTTGCGCCGATAAAACAGGTGCATGAGCAACAAAAGCAGTTTGTTTCAGACGCCTCACACGAACTACGCACTCCTCTTACTATCATGTTGGGAGAGATGGGAGTCGCATTACAAAAACAAAGATCAAACGAGTATTATCGGCAGATACTTACAAGTAATAAAGAGGAGCTCAACCGTTTATCATTGTTAGTCGAGAATTTGTTGTTTTTGGCGCGGGAAGATCAAAATAAAAACTATCTTCAATTCGTAACGGTTGACATTACCGATGTCGTAAGTTCAGTTATTGCTCACTTAAATTCAGAAATAAAAAAGAAAAGACTTGAGATCGTTTTTAAGCCGCCGGAGGAAAATATCGCGGTGTACGCTAATGCTTCTCTATTAACACAGTTATTCTTCAATCTTATTGACAATGCTATAAAATACACTCAGGCAAAAGGAATAATAACCATTTCCTTGGTAAAAAAGAACAAAATTGTTGAAATAGTGGTCAAAGATACCGGAGTCGGCATTTCTCCTGCCATACAGGAAAAAATCTTTGAAAGATTTTACCGAGCCGACTCGTCCAGGTCATTGAGTAAGGGTTATGGATTGGGGCTTCCGATTTGCAGAGTTATTGTCAAGCGCCATCAAGGAAACCTTACCTTACACTCCGCAGAAGGTAAAGGAAGTACATTTACTGTTTCCTTACCGATAGTTTCTGCAAAATCCGCAAAATAACTTTCTCATATTGTGCACTTTTCCCTCTCACGTTCTTCTCATTGTCACTTTTGTATAGTGAAGATAAGTTATAAATTAATAAACGAAAGGAGGTGAAAAAATATGAACAAACAAAAAATCGTAGCACTATCAGCACTGACGCTCGCAGTATTAGGCGGAGCAACCGTTGGTTTAGGTAAATTCGGTCCGTCTTTAGTGCATGCCCAAACTCCGACAACTCAAGTTCAACAGGTTGCTGTAGAAAAATCAGAGGCTGTTGAGACACAAGGAAAGGAGGGTGTGGAGGCAAATGAGAAAAATCTGCCGGACGGCGGCCATCAGGATGCCGACGGAGCAACAGTTGACCACCAGTTTGAAGGGGTAGAATAAAGATTGCCCAGACTGGTAGAACTCACAAAACAAGAGGGTAACGCCTCTTGTTTTGTTGGTGCAATATTTGTATATTGAGATTTATAAAAGCTCTTTAAAATTTTTGCGTTTTTCTTCATTCTTTTTCCCCGGCGGCTCTTGGCGAATTTGAATTATGCCTTTGCAGCGCTTTCTGCGGAGGTGGGCGCAGCCAGCGCTGAACCCAATCCGCTTTCGATTTCCAAAATGGTGACCCCGACGGGATTCGAACCCGTGATCTCCAGGATGAGAACCTGGCGTCCTAAACCGCTAGACGACGGGGCCTAAAACAATTTCAAAATTAAAATTTCAAATTCTTCATCAGTCTCCGATAAGATGAATTTTTACACACTCATTGCGTATTTGGACTGCTCCAACTGTACGTCATTTGTTTGACAATTGCTGCGTAATGATGTACTATTCTATCATTCATCCCCACATGAAGCAATACAAAGGTTTATATAGGGGATGCTTTTTTTGGACTAAATATGTCAGACAAAATACAGTTTACACAAGAAGGCTTTGACAATCTCAAATTGGAACATGAGGATTTGATCGGCCCTCGTCGTGCAAAGGCAGTGAAACGACTCGCACTCGCCCGTTCTATGGGAGATTTATCAGAAAATAGTGAATACCAAGCGGCAAAGGAAGAGCTCTCTTTTGTCGAAGGACGAATCCAAGAGATTGAAGAACTCATCAAAAAAGCGGAGATCATGGTGTCAACACCTACAAGTGGCATCACCGTTGGAACAAACATCGTCGTCGAAAAGAATGGCAAAGAAGAATCTTACTCAATCGTTGGCGAATTTGAAGCAAATCCCTTAAACAACAAGCTCTCCTCCACTTCCCCCATCGGCAAAGCGTTCCTCGGGAAAAAGGAAGGCGAAACCGTCATTGTCGAAGTACCGGCTGGAAAATTGAAATATAAAATCCTTAAAATCAAAAGATAACGCATATTGCGTTATTATTGCGATTCTTCATTGCTATAATACTTCTATGGGTACAACTTCAAGCGACCTCATCGGTCAAAGAAAACAACGAATTGAAAACATGAAAAAGCTTCGTGAACTTGGCGTGAATCCATATCCTTCCGCATCAAAAAAAGATACGCAAAACAAGGAAGTCAATGAGCATTTTGATACATATGTCGGAAAAGAACACACCCTTGCCGGACGCCTGATCTCAAAGCGCGAGCATGGAAAGCTCATCTTTGGCGATCTTCAGGATGAATCAGGCACTATTCAAATAGCGCTAAAAAAAGACGAACTCCACGGCGATCTTTCAAAGGGTGAGCTTGGATGGGCTGAATTTAAATATATTGATATCGGAGATATTCTCCAAGTTACGGGAAAGATTGATAAAACACAGCAAGGTCAAATCACTCTATTTGCACAGACAATTAAGCTTCTTTCAAAAAGTATCCGACCGATGCCCACCAGCCTAGATGACAAAGAACAGCAATTCCGCAGACGATATGTCGATCTGGTCGTCAATACGGATCGCAAAGAACTCTTCCGTCGAAAGGCATTGTTTTATAAAGCAAATCGAGAATTTTTGCAGAGTCGTGGATTTATCGAAGTAGAGACTCCAGTACTTGAGCATGTCACGGGAGGCGCTGATGCTGCCCCGTTTATCACCCACCACAACTCACTTGATCAAGATTTTTACCTTCGGATTTCGACTGAGCTCTATCAGAAACGACTCATTGGTGCCGGATTTGAAAAAATTTTTACGATTGGGCCAAACTTCCGAAATGAAGGCTTAAGCGATGAGCATTTGCAAGAATATTATCAGGTCGAATGGTACTGGGCATATGCAAACTATAAAGATAATATGGAGATGCTGATTGAAATGTTTCGATATATCGGGCAAGAAGTGTATGGAAAAACAAAATTCACCACCCGTGGTCATTCGTTTGACCTTGCGGGTGACTGGAAAGAGATTGATTACGCTGGATCTATCAAGGATCGATTTGGGATCGATATCTTCTCCGCAACCGAAGAAGATATGCTTGCTGCATTGAAAAAGGAACAGGTTGAACTATCTGGTGCCATAAATCGCAATCGACTGATTGATAATTTGTGGAAAGTGATTCGAAAAGATATTTCAGGCCCTGCATTTCTCGTCAATGAACCCGCATTTATGTCTCCCCTTGCCAAAGCAAAAGACGATGACAAGCGGATCACCGAACGATTTCATATCGTTATCGCGGGATCAGAGCTTGGCAATGGATACACCGAGATCAATGATCCCGAGTATCAACTCAATCAATTCTTGGATCAACAAAAAATGAGAGAATCCGGTGATGACGAAGCACAGATGCTTGATATTGACTACGTCGAGATGCTCGAATACGGCATGCCGCCGGTGAGTGGCTATGGCCATAGTGAACGCATATTCTGGTTTTTGGAAGATGTGAGCGCCCGAGAAGGGACACTGTTCCCCCAACTCAGACGAGAGGTTGACACTCTGACCAAAGAGATCTATCCACAGGTTTCTTTCCAAGAAGCACCCACAAAAAAGAAGGCGACAGAACCCAAGAAAGCGTCAGATCTTTCTGGACTCCCCTCAGCGGAAGATGCACTCAAACTTTTGGAAGAACATGTCCAAGAACCCTATCAAAGGCTCCACGCGAAGATGGTCGCACTCGCTATGAAAGCATATGCAAAAGAATTTGGTGAAAGTGAAGAACTTTGGTACGACACGGGACTGCTCCATGATCTTGACTATGACAAATTCCCTGACGCGCATCCAA
>PFOB01000053.1:0-870 GCA_002792315.1 Candidatus Roizmanbacteria bacterium CG_4_10_14_0_2_um_filter_39_13
AAAACTTTTTGCTTATTGGTAGAAAGATTTATCACACAATTTGAAATTATAAGGTCAAAGGAGTTTTCTGAAATTTCAATTTCACTTAGTTTTTCGATTTCTCCTTTTTTAAACTCAATGTTTGCAGAAGTGTAACCAAACTTTTCAGTATGATAGGAAATGTGACGATTGGCCACATCAAGTTGTTCATCTGTCATATCCACACCCACCACATGACCATTTTCTCCTACTAGTTTGCTGACTAAATAACAATCTCTTCCGCTTCCAGAACCAAGGTCTAGCACTTTGAGACCATTTAATGTGGTGGGAATAGTAAGACCGCAGCCATAATATTTTGACATGACTTCATCATGAATTTCAGAGAGTATTTTTTTAATTTTGACAGGGTAATCAAAAGCCGTACAACAAGCATTTGTCTTCAAATCTGCTGATTTTTTAAGCTCTTTTCCGTAGTAATCTTGAACGGATTTAGTAGTATTTTCCATGGGTTACATCTCCTTAGTATAAATTAGTGCCTCAAGGGTGCAAATTCTTACATATTTTTAAAAAGTTTGTAAGAAATTGAGAAGTGTTGGCACTAAGCGGAGAACCTTAGTTTTTGGAGTTATTAATGAAGTTTTTAATTTTTGGCCTTTTTACATCTTTAAAATTTTTTGCAGGGAACGCTTTTGCTGATTTTGATCACACTCACGAAAAATGGGATCAGATACTTAAGCAATATACTACTAGAAAGGGAAATCAAGTTTATTTTAAGTATAATGAACTTAAGAAAAATGAAGGTGTCTTGAATTCTTATCTAAACGAGCTTGAGTCACTGAAAAAAGAAAAATTTAATACCTTTAATCAAGATCAAAAACTTGCTTTTTGGAT
>PFOB01000053.1:1006-6037 GCA_002792315.1 Candidatus Roizmanbacteria bacterium CG_4_10_14_0_2_um_filter_39_13
ATTGCATCGTGGCACAGTCAACCACTGATTGTGATGGCAGCACTCTATGGACTATATTGGATTGTTGCAGAAGCACGATCGAACATTTATATGAACTTCTTGAAAGAAACGATTCGAATAATAACAACGGGGAAAACAATTGTAATAGTGACTTCCCTGACAATCCTTGCCGTAATCCCCTATGTATACAACCTGTACTTCTTTGGTGTCTTAAGTCCATGGTCAATTTTTGAAGATGGCTGGACTAAAATGAACGGATTTGGCATACAAAATATGAGTCCATGGAAGCTCTATGAACAGCTTTTTGACCTCAATATGGGAGTGTTTTGGTATGCGCCGCTTCTTGTTGTTCTTGCAACCATCGTCTTATGGAAGCTCAAATTTGATCGCCGTATACAATTTCTTACATTTGGAATGATTCTGACAGCTTTTGCCTTTCAGACCAATCCCGCATGGCACTATGGCACTGCAGGTTTTGGCCCCTCACGGCATGCAGTTTTTCTTATTCCCTTTTTCATTTTCCTGGTTGTTGTAGGATTTCAGAAGATTCCTAAGAGTATGGAGATAGGGTTGTTTGGCCTGTCTTTACTGCTTTTTCAGTGGTATTCTGTATCTATGAATGGCTATTTTGTCCCTGACTTTACGCGGGTACTTTATCACAATGATTATGCAAAATATGTTTTGAATAATTATCCAGAACTGTACAACCCTACACCAGAGATTTTTATCGACAGAAGCCTTCATAGCGACCCACAAGAACCACGTTCGGCTTCATATGAGCACAATGGTTTTTGTAAAAAAGCATATATCTTGTCCTACGATACTGATCTGATCCAAGAACAGTGTGGATTTGTTCCTTCGAAAGTAGAAAATGAGCTGTGGAACTTACCAAAAGAGAGGTCTTTGGAAGGAATTTATGTCAATTACTAAGTAAAAATGGTGCAATAGGTGTCCGAGCTGGAGGGATCCCGACAGCGCGCAGTGAAATGAGCACTGGCGGGAGGAAAGCGAGGACAGAATCTATTGCATAATTAAGAAATAATCATGAAAAACGAACAAAATAACCATTCAGCACAAAACAACTCAAAATCATCCGCTCTCAGCAGAATTTTCCCTGTTGTGGTGCGATATATCATTCCTGCCCTTCTGACACTGATCGTGGGACTTCTCTGCTTTGCAAACTTTACCCCAAATACCTGGCTTACCGGGTGGGACAATCTCCATCCTGAGTTTGATTTTGCGCTCAATTTTAAGCGCGCATTCTACTCAGCCTGGCAAGAGTACCAAGGACTCGGTCTTCTTGCGGGAATGGCCCACGCTGCCGATCTGTTTCGCACACTATTTTTATGGGGAATCAGTTTTATACTCCCTGATCAGCTCATTCGGTATTTCTATCATTTTCTGATGATTTTGGTTGGAACACTTGGAGCATATCAATTGGTCAAATACATCATTCCAGATACTTTTTCACCCACTATAAAACGCTCATCAGCTCTTGTCGGAGCGCTATTCTATCTCCTCAACCTGGGATCGGTACAGTATTTCTTTTTTCTCTTTGAACCATTTAGTACATTCTGGGGATTATTACCGTGGGAGATTTTTGTGCTTCTTGCCTATTTTCACAAACCAACACCAAAAAAACTCCTGATCTTAGGGTTGGTAAATCTTATTGCAACAGGACAAGCATATGTTCAAACCATTTTCTTTGTCTATATTATAATTCTTTCATTTTTCAGTATTCATCATCTGATTACCTCTTTTGGGGCAAAAGCAATCAGAATTATTCTTGCTGCAGCACTCACGATCATCATGGTCAATTCGTTCTGGCTTCTCCCCAACGCATATTTTTTCACCCAAGATGTATCAGTCACACAGGAGTCGATAAATAACAAGATCAACAGTGATCGCTTTTTTGAGATGAATAAGCAGCGCGGATCAATCCCCGACCTTATTACGCTCAAAGGGTTCAATTATGACACGCTTGTCACCGGTCCCTCCGGCGAATCTGAGTTTGCGATGAATGCGTGGCACACCCACTATGATTCATGGCCGATCATCAGCATAAACATAATTTTGTTTGTACTCATGCTCTATGGTATTACACGCAAATTTCGGTATCGTGGACCATTTTTTGGGCTCTTTGTCCTTGGAGGAATCGTATTTCTCTCCGATACCATCTTTTTTGACTCAGCAAGCTCGATATTTCGCATTGTGCCATTTTTCAGTCAGATTTTTCGCAATCCCTTTTCCAAGTTTATTGTGCCTCTTGTCCTCACAATGAGCGTCGGAATAGCTGTTGGAACAGCTTATATATTTAATTTCCTCTCAAAGCGCTTTTTCTTAGCTTTTCAATATGGAGTTCTTGGTATCGCTCTCTGTGTACTATTTATAGGATACCCTGCATTTACTGGTCAGTATATTTATACCGGACTTCGTATACAGATTCCCAAAGAATATTTTCAAACATTTGACTATTTCAAGGCACAAAACCCCGATAGTCGTATCATGAACCTTCCCCAGACTTCATTCTGGGGATGGGGTTCATATCGATGGGGATCTACCGGATCGGGATTTCTATGGTACGGGATCGAACAACCTATCATGGACCGCGCATTTGATGTGTGGAGTGATGAGCTTGAGCAGTATTACTGGGAGCTTACATACGCCTTAAAAAGCCGAGATCAAGCTCAGTTTGATCAAATCATTGAAAAGTACCATATTTCATACATTTTGTTTGATGAGTCATATATCCCATCAGAATCATCTAATCCAAAAGCATTGTATAAGCAGGAGGATTTCTTGAAAAATAATCCGAATATCTCTCTTGTCGCATCTTATGGGTCTATTCATATTTATAAAACCAATCTCAAAGCGCCGGAAGGATTTGCATATCTTGCAACAGGAGGCGTCACCGCAAGTAAAGGTGAACGATTTGTACAACGCGATCAACTATTTGCAAAAACGGGACTGTACTATCAGCCGGAAGATTCCATGCTCACTGACCTCTATTATCCCTTTCCATCGCTCTTTACCAATCGGTTTCAGGAAGATGTGGACTTTCAGGTGGATTCAAATGCAAAGAATATTTCGTTCTCGAATAATGTCCCGGCAGGAAATTATGTTTTGACCGTTCCAAAAGGACAAAGTTCAAATGTGGTACCAGTGCATATTCGAGCACGAATAGATAATAATGTATTAAATTTAGAGCTTCAGTATATTCCGACTGAGGTTTCGATTGGTTCAGAAAAGATCAATATACCGACCAGTTCTGAAACGCTCGAAATTCCGGTGCCTACTGACGCAATCTCATTTATCCTCGATATCAACCATACGGCATATTTTTCACTGGATAAGCTGTCCGATCAGTATAAAGATATTGGCGGCACGTACCTGCATGATTCTGGTATCCCCATGCGTGCATACATTCACAATGCAAGCCGCGTGATTGAACAAGTGCTTGATCCAGCAAAGTTTATCCCCGCAACTTCATGTATCGAATCAACCGATGGTACGGTACGCTCAGACATAGTAGGTGGCGCTATAAACATCAGTGCGCGCCGTATCCCTGCATGTTTACCGTATCAAGAGGTGTTGGACTTTCTGCCTCGATTTGGCCTTGCTGAGGTCATTATTGAGTACCATAGTAAATCTGATGCATTTCCGCGATACTGCCTTCATTCGAAGCTCCAAGATCAATGTTTGAGCAATAAGGATGTCCTTCGGGGAGATATGATCCAGATTGCAGATACGGTCAAATCATATGTGCCTATTACGACAACCCAAGATGACACACTATCCTTTAGTTTGGTCCTTGATGCCGGACTAGGATACGCACAAGATTATGAATCTACAAAGTCTATAAAAATAAACCGCGTGCTTGTCAGAGGATATGAGCTTGTTGGTGACACTCAAATCTCACTTGAGCCACTGAAAGACCTTTCTGACGATCTATATCAAGTAACTATTCCTGAAAAAACCGCAATAATCGTGTCTGTTCCCAAGCTCAGTTCGCCATGGACATTTGATGAGCTCATTATGCCCGGCGTGATACGCCTTGGTGATATCGGAAAAGACGACCAACATACCGGTGATATTTATAGTCGATTTGTTGGGGAAGATGCTGACCGAAGGCTCCAATTGTATGCTCGAGACGCGCTCCTCAATCAATGGATGAACTTGGATGGCGTTCCGAGCGATATTTCATACATGATTGAGCTTGAACACACCAATTACGAAGGACTTCCGCCGCTCATTTCAGTCGAAACACTCGATGCAAATACCCGCTTTCTCTATGCACAGCTTGAACCTCGCTCCAATCTGATTCTTCCCCCAATTTATGCATTTGATACCGGGCTGCGCATCTCACTGCAAAATCCATCGTTTTCCACCGATCCCACGATCAATGAATTTACCCATGGTTCATTGCAACCAATTCCGTATGAAATCGTCACGGAAATACATTTGAATAAAGCTGATTTGACGGTACAAAGACCTATTTTTGATGAAATTAATTATACTAAAAATTCATACACTTCATATACTTTTAAACTCCCTGACACCATTCCTGACAATACGATGATCGTCCTTTCACAGAGCCATGACAAAGGTTGGAATGCGTATTCAGTCAATTGCGAAAGTTCAAATCTCAAATGTCAAATCTCAAACTTCTTCCCGATGATTTTTGGAGCACAGCTCAATGATCATGTTCGAGTCAATGGCTGGTCAAATGGATGGTTGTTGAATGATCAACTAACATCCAACCTCCAAAATCCAACATCCAGCATGATTGTACTCATGTATATTCCGCAATACCTTGAATACCTTGGGTTAATACTACTTTTTATAAGCCTTATTACTCTAACCACTCGTTCTATTATCGTACGTAAAGAGTAGCTCGCTTCTTCCTACATTGTCATCCCGGACTAGATCCGGGATCCATCCGTTAGGTACTGAGCCAGCACATGGTATCCACTCCAGGGACCTAAATCGACAGAGAGTTTATCAAGAAAAATAGGAGGGACATATTTGATT
>PFOB01000066.1:0-18466 GCA_002792315.1 Candidatus Roizmanbacteria bacterium CG_4_10_14_0_2_um_filter_39_13
TGTGAGAGTATATTTACACAATCAACGACAAGGAACGGTATCAGCACAAACACGTTCTGAAGTCACCGGAACTTCTCAGAAAGTTTATCGTCAAAAAGGAACCGGTAGAGCTCGACATGGTGCAGCAAAAGCCAATCTTTTCCGCGGTGGAGGTGTCACATTTGGTCCCAAACCAAGAGAATTTTCAATGTCACTCAATAAAAAGCAAAAACTGAAAGCGCTCTTTGTTTCATTGAGCCAAAAAGCAATATCAAAAAATATTCGATTATTGGATACTACTGAGATCGGGAAAAAACCACAAACGAAAACAGTTGTTCAGTTTTTGAAAGAAACAGAGCTTGTCGATAAAAAAGTTTTATTTGTTCTTTCAAAAATGGAAAAAAGTCCATTTGTACTATCAACTCAAAATATTGGAAAAGTTGATGTAATTCAAGCTTCGACCATTAATCCATATCAAATATTAAATCATCCGGAGCTCGTATTTGTTGACGATGCGTTGAAAGCACTTGATACACATTTTAGAAAACAACATGAAAATTAATACCATTGTCAAACACCCACTCATTACAGAAAAATCCACACAGCAGGCCGCAAAGGGAGTGTATCTTTTTGATGTCAGCCGCGATGCAAATAAACATCAGGTAGCAGAGACGATTGAACGATTGTATGAGGTAACGGTAAAATCAGTTAAAGTAATCGTTCGAAAAGGAAAAGAAAAACGCGTCGGTAAAAAAATGAAAACAAAACAAATGCCCGATCGAAAAATCGCTTATGTGACTGTGTCAAAAGGCGAGATTGATTTATTTCCAAAAGCATAAAAAATTATTAACTGAAAATCTATGGTACAACTCAATTCATCACAAAAACCAGAAAAGAAACTGACGGTGATTTTGAAAAAACATTCAGGACGGGATGCGAGTGGAAAGATTTCAGTGCGTCATCAAGGAAAACGACAAAAAAGATTTTATCGCATGGTAGATTTTTCTCGAGACAAACGAGATATGGAAGCCAAAGTATTGCGCGTTGAGTACGATCCAAACAGAAATGCAAATATTGCCCTTATTGAATACAAAGATGGAGAGAAGAGATATATATTACATCCCTCAAAGTTAAAGGTTGGAAGTAAAGTAATTTCTTCTGAAAAGGCTGAGATTGAAGTAGGCAATGCCCTTATTCTCAATAATATTCCCGTCGGAATTGAAGTTCATAATATTGAATTGTATCCTGGCCAAGGTGGCATCATGGTCCGAGGCGCAGGAACATTTGCATCGGTCGTTGCAAAAGATGGACATTATGTTCATCTGAAATTATCCTCTGGTGAAGTGCGAAAATTTCATAAAAACTGTTGGGCAACGATAGGTCGAATCGGAAACATTGAACATAAAGAACGAGTTATCGGAAATGCAGGACGAAAGAGACTCATGGGTATTCGTCCAACCGTTCGAGGAGTCGCACAAAATCCACGATCTCATCCACATGGTGGAGGAGAAGGACGATCGGGAGAAGGTATGCATCCGAAGACGCCGTGGGGGAAGTCAGCACGTGGCACAAGAACACGATCTAAAAAGAAGTGGAGTAGTACATTAATACTTGCACGAAGGAAAAAATAATATGGAATCACTAACATATATCAAAAATATCAAATCAACACCAAAGAAGCTGAGAATGATTCGAGATTTAATTGTAGAGATGAAGCCACAAAATGCGCTTGATTATTTGATGTATGCAACAAGCAAATCATCAAATATTTACTATAAAGCAATCAAATCGGCTATTGCTAATGCGACGCAAGCTTTAAAAGTAGACGCTGATGTGTTAAAATTCAAGCTTTTGACGATAGAAAAAGGCAGAACTTTGAAGCGACACCATGCAGGTTCCAAAGGAATGGCAAAGCCAATTCTCAAGAACTTTGCTCATATAAAGATAATACTTGAAAGTGAAGCAAAACCAGCGCTCGTCAAAGGAACAGAAGCAGTAAAAAAAACTGTTGAGAAAAAGATTGATCAAAAAGTAGATAAAAAAACAGAGAATCAAAAAATAAAAAAAGAATCACCAAAGAAAGAAAAAAAAGTTACAAAAGCTGAAATAATACCATTATCAACTAATAAATAATATATGGGTCAAAAAGTACATCCACACGGTTTACGTCTCGGTCCAGTTTACAACTGGTCATCTCGTTGGTTTTTTTCCAACAAGAAGGCATATCGTGATGCGATTTTAGAAGACATAAAGATTCGAGAGTCACTTATGAAGAAATATACCTATGCTGGTATTACTGAAGTAATCATAGAGCGAGCTATTAAAAAAATAACGGTAACCATATTCTCCGTAAAACCAGGTATGATTATTGGTCGCGGTGGAAAAGGCCTTGAAGAAGTAAAGGCGATTATTACTTCTCACATGAAGTCATTGAATTCTGATAAGAAAACAAAAATTGATCTAAAGATAGAACCAGTTAAAAAACCATATACCAATGCATATTATGTAGCTCAAACAATTGCTGAGAAGCTCGTGCGCAATCTGCCTCATCGTGCAGTTGTACATAGTACCATGACACGTGTTATGGAAGCAGGAGTAAAGGGAGTAAAGGTCCAACTTGGTGGACGTATTCAGGGAGCTGAAATTTCACGAATCGAAAAATATTTTCAGGGATCAATCCCAACATCAACTATTCGAGAACCGGTTTCTTTTGCAAAGTTTCCTGCACTCACCAAGTCAGGATATGTAGGAGTAAAAGTTTGGGTTTGTCAGTCGAGCTAAGAAATATTTTAAAATAAACCATGTTAGCACCAAAAAAACAAAAACATAGAAAGCAGTTTCGGGGAACATGGCGAAGAATCGCAACAAAAGGCGACAAAATTAATTTTGGAAGTTTTGGAATAAAAGCGATGGATCCCGGATGGATAAAAGATCGTCAGATTGAATCAGTACGGGTGGTATTGGCACGAGCAACAAGAAAAGAAGGAAAATATTGGATACGAATTTTTCCCGATAAGCCATATACAAAGAAGCCACCAGAAGTGACTATGGGAGCCGGAAAAGGAGATGTCGCATATTTTGTAGCATCTGTCTCTCCAGGGAGAGTTCTTTTTGAAGTCGATGGGTTGAGTGATGAGGCATCAAGAAAAGTTCTGAAAAGTGTTGCAGCAAAACTTGCGATGAATACAAAAATTGTTCAAAAATAATAAATCATGAGAAAAATTACCAAAGAAATTATAAATAAATCGATTAAAGATTTGACCAAAGAAGCATTGTCGATTCGTCAAGATATTGCAAAAAAGCTTATTGAGCGAAAAGTAAAGCCAGAAAAAAATTCAAATACCATTAAAATTCTCAAAAAACGACTTGCCGTACTTTTGACAATCGTTCGACAGAAAGAGTTAACAAAAGAATCTGAATAATTATTTCACTATATGAATAAACAAATAACCGGAATTGTTGTTTCAACCGCAATGCAAAAGACGATAGTCATCCAAACAGAGCGAAAATATCGTCATCCGTTGTATTTGAAAGTTATTACTAAACATAAGAAATTTAAAGCTCATAATGAGCTTAAAGATATTGCAGTCGGAGATAAAGTAGTAATTGAAGAAACGCGACCAATTTCAAAAGACACTCATTTTAGAGTTATTAACAAAGTCGTTTCATTACAATAATAAATTATGTTACAAACAAGATCCATGCTCAATGTTGCTGATAACACCGGAGCAAAGAAAATTCAGCTCATAGGTATTCCTAAAAAAGGAAATAGAAAAATTGCCTATTTAGGAGAGGTTTTTACCGGAGCAATCAAACAAGCAGCACCACACAGTCAAGTAAAAAGTGGTGAGATTGTACGTGCAGTTATTGTTCGCTCAAAAAAAGAAGTAAAACGCAAGGATGGAAGCTATATCAGATTTGATGAAAATGCCTGTGTTGTTCTTGCAGGAAACGATACTCAAGAACCAAGAGGCACACGTATATTTGGACCAATCGCAAAAGAAATAAAAGATGCAGGATATGCAAAGATCGCAAGTTTAGCACCTGAGATTTATTAATCCTTTAGATATTTACCATATGAAAATTAAAAAAGGAGATACCATTCAAGTAATTGCAGGAAAAGACAAAGGAAGAACCGGAAAGGTCGAACGAGTGTATTCTAAGTCAAAAAAAATCTTGATTGAGAACATCAATATGTATAAAAAACATATACAGAAAAGCGAACAGATGCCAAAAGGTGGCGTGGTAGATCTTTCTCGACCATTAACGATTTCAAATGCAATGTTTGTTTGTCCAAAGTGCAAAAAAATATCACGAATTGGGTACAAAATTACTGAAAAAAATAAGGTTAGAATTTGTAAAAAATGTAATAAAGAAGTTTAGTTTACTAAAAAAAGCAGTGGAACCATTGCAAAACACACATGATAGGAATAAAAGACACATACAACACGATAATTAAGGAGCAGCTCAAAAAAGAGTTTGGCATAAAGAACGACTTTGCGGTGCCACGAGTCATAAAAGCAGTGATTAATGTGGGAGTCGGTGAAGCGGTAACAAATAAAAATGCAATAGAAAAAGTTAAAGAGCAGATTGAAATGATTGCGGGACAAAAGACAGTCATCACCAAAGCGCGAAAATCAATTGCGGTATATAAGATACGAAAAGGTTTGTCAATCGGTGTAAAGGTAACACTTCGGGGAAAGCGAATGTATTATTTTCTTGAGAAATTGATTCGAGTAATTTTGCCTCGACGACGCGATTTTCGCGGAATAACAGCAACATCTGTTGATCAACACGGAAACCTGAATATTGGCTTTACCGAACAGACAATCTTTCCCGAAATTGAATATGATAAAATTGACAAACTTCGTGGTCTTGAAATAACAGTGGTAACCAGTATTAAAGATCATGATAAGGGAAAGAAGCTCTTTGAGTTATTAGGAATTCCATTTCAACAGGATACAAACTAATTATTAGTCGCATTTGAAGATACTATGGCAAAAACATCTGATATAGTAAAATTCCAGAAAAAGCAGAAATTTAAAGTAAGAGAAATAAATCGATGCCCATTATGCGGACGATCACGCGCATATATCAGAAGGTTTGGCATGTGCCGAATTTGTTTTCGAGAGAAAGCATTGCAAGGTGAAATACCCGGAGTTAAAAAAGTTACGTGGTAAAAAGCTATGACAAGATCAAATAAAAAAGGACCATATATCGATGAAAAGCTGCATCTAAAAATACTTGGTCAGAAATCATCAAGTGAGAGGCAGCCGATTAAGACCTGGGCACGAGGTTCGCAGATCCATCCTGATTTTGTCGGACACAGAATTGGAGTACACAACGGACGAAAATTTATTGAAGTATTTATTTCAGAAGCTATGGTCGGACATCGACTTGGTGAATTTTCACCAACACGATCATTTAGGACTCATGGAAAAGTTACCAAGCGTACCGCTGAAAAGACCTAATTATTATCTATTTACTATTGAACATTCAATCAGAATATGTCAGTTATTGATCTTATAATCAGAATAAAAAACGGATACATGGCAAAAATTGAGTATGTTTCGACGCCACACTCAAAATATCGAGAAGCAGTTCTTTTGAAATTAAAAGAGCTCGGATATATCGACAGCTTTGAAGTAAGCGGTGAAATACTCAAAAATATCGAAATTAAACTTCGATATATAGATGGAGTTCCTGCTCTTACCGATGTCAAGCTGTATTCGAAGCCAGGAAAGAGAATATACACTCCGTATCGAGATGTGAAGAAAGTTAAAGGTGGAATGGGCTATGCGCTTCTTTCATCATCAAAGGGAATTGTGACCGGTGCACAAGCTCGTAAGGATCGCGTTGGGGGAGAATTATTATTTCATGTTTGGTAATATAAAATGTCAAAAATTGGTCAAAAATCAATTCCAGTACCGACTTCAGTTCAAGTAGAAATTACCGATAGGAATATTATGGTAAAGGGTACAAAGGGAACGATGTCACTTGAATTGCCGAGAACGCTTAAAATTACTCAAAATGATGGAGAGCTATTAATTGAACGAAAAGCCGAATCAAAAAAACATAAGTCTGTTCATGGACTCTGGAGAAGTTTGATTGCAAATGCCGTCCGGGGTGTTGATCAAAGTTGGTCAAAGCGACTTGAAGTAATCGGCACGGGATTTAATGTAAAACAACAAGGAAATGGTATTGCATTAAAGCTTGGTCTTTCACATCTGGTCAATTTTGCAGCTCCGGAAGGAATACAAATCGCAACAGAAGGAAATAACCTAATCATTGTATCTGGGGTAAATAAGCAAAAAGTTGGAGAAATTGCACAACAAATAAAATCAATTAAAAAAACCGATGCATACAAAGGAAAAGGTATTCGATATGAAGGTGAACATATCAAGTTAAAACCAGGTAAAAAGGCAAAAACAGCATAAAGAAATTACATCTTAATAAAATAAAATCATGACAAACAAAACATTACAAAGATATAAGCGAAGAAAAAATCGAGTGAGTCCAAACATTCAAGGCACAGCTTTGCGCCCACGAGTTTGTGTGTTTCGTTCAAATAAATTTATATATGCTCAAGCAATTGACGATTTATCAGCGAAAACAATTGTGTCAGCAAGTAGTACAGAATTAAAAGAAAAATCAAAAGGGGTGAAAACAGCGCAAGCATCTCAAGTTGGAAAAAATTTGGCAGAAGCTTTGAAAAAAAAGAAAATAGTTGCTGCCCTATTTGATCGAAGCAGATTTGCATATGCAGGAAGAGTGAAGGCGCTTGCTGAAGGATTGCGTGAAGGTGGCATTAAAGTTTAAGTAAGATTAATTAATTGTAGAATATAGAATTCATGGAAAAAAGAAGACAAAAATCAAATGAAAATAAGGAGTTTGACGAACGAGTGTTGCACATTCGTCGAGTATCCAAAAAGACGACCGGTGGAAATTACGTCACCTTTTCTGCACTTGTTGCAGTAGGTGATGGAAAAGGAAAAGTTGGGATTGGTCTTGGACGAGGGCGCGAAGTTCCCCCTGCTATAAATAAAGGAATTACTCAAGCAAAGCGACGAATGGTCACCTTGCCTATTTATAATGAGACGATTCCTCATGAAATAAAAATAAAATACAAGTCTTCACGACTTTTACTTAAGCCTGCTCCTCCGGGAACAGGACTGAAGCTTGGTGGTGTTGTACGTGCTGTTCTTGACATTGCTGGTATTCAGAATGCTTCAGGGAAGATCATTGGAACTCGAAATCAAATCACTAATGCATACGCGGTCATAGAAGCAATTAAGCAAATGAAACCACGTATTGTGAAGGGAAAATCTACCACAAAAGTAAAGGTAGAAGATGTAGAAGTTGTTAAAAAAAATGAAAAGAAGCCAGAAAAAAAACAACCAATAGAAGTAGTTGCTAAAGAAAAAGAAGTTAAGAGCAAAAAGGAAGTAAAAAAACCAAACGTTAAAACAGCTGTAAAGCCAGTCAAAAAAATTACCAAAAAGAAGACAGTAAAAGCAAAAAAAGCATAATACCTGTTACTATAATATTAAGACAATGAATACCTTATCAAATTTAACAAAAATAGTTCATAAACGAGCAAAACGACTCGGACGTGGTCTTGGATCCCGCGCAGGTGCAAAGTCGGGAAGAGGGACAACTCGTCATCAAACAGCGCGTACTACGATGCCACTCCACTTTGAAGGGGGACAGAATCGAATGGTGAAGAGATTTCCTCTTCTTCGAGGAAAAGGGCGCAATAAACCAGTTGCACCAAAGCCAGTACTCATTTCTTTGACTCAACTCAATTCGTATAAAAAGGGTGACGTTGTCAATCTTGAATCATTGCTGAAAAAGCGAATAATCACCGAAAAAGAAATTGGACGCGGTGCAAAAGTCGTCTCAAATGGTGAACTAAAAACGGCACTAACAGTTGAGTTATTAGTTTCTCAATCTGCACAAAAGCACATAGAAAATGCCGGAGGAACTGTGTCGTCATGAAAGAAATTTCCAACAAATTTAGCCTGCTCGTAAAAGATCCTGCACTTCGTCTGAAGACGCTGATCACTTTTGGTATCATTCTGGTATTTCGTATTTTTGCCTATTTGCCTGTCCCTGCAATTGATTTGTCTAAACTTCGAGCTCTTTTTGCGCAAAGCCAATTTTTATCTCTTCTTGATATTTTCTCTGGAGGAACACTAATAAATTTCTCAGTAATGGCACTGGGCTTAACTCCATATATCAATGCATCGATTATTATGCAGCTTGTCACCATGGTCATTCCACAGCTTGAAGCACTGACCAAAGAAGGGGAATACGGAAGATTTAAGATAAACCAATACACTCGTTTTTTGACGATTCCACTCACCTTGATTCAAGCGGTTGGTATATATGTTCTTTTGAGGAATCAAAATATTATCGATACTCTTGGACCGATTGAGTTCTTTTCATTTGTTCTCACCCTTCTTGCGGGAACATTTATTCTGGTTTGGTTCGGAGAACTCATTAGTGAATTTGGTATTGGAAATGGTATTTCGATCTTGATATTTGCTGGTATCGTGGGTCGTATCCCAATTATTCTTGGACGAACCATTACCACATTCAACCCAGAAGTTGCGCTCAATATTATCATCTTTATGGCGATTTCAGTCCTAGTCATCGCATCGGTCGTATTTATCAATGAAGCAGTAAGAAGAATACCCGTTTACTATGCGCGCAGAATAAAAGGAAATCGCATGTATCAAGCTGCAAATAACTATTTACCGTTAAAATTAAATCAGGCAGGCGTAATTCCAATAATTTTTGCTGTATCATTCGTATTGTTTCCACAGATAATTGGGAATTTCTTGCAATATGCGCCAAATGATTTTCTTGCAGGAACTGGACGATTTCTAGCTGAATCTTTTCAACCTTCGGGATTTTTGTATAACTTTATCTATTTTGTGCTGGTTGTAGCATTTACCTTTTTCTATACGGTCATTGTGTTTAATCCACAAAAAATATCTGAAGATATTCAAAAAAATGGAGGATTTGTACCCGGTATTCGTCCGGGGTCAGCTACGAAGAAGTATCTGCAGAATGTTGTATATAAAATAACCACATTTGGTGCGTTGTTTTTAGGATCAATTGCGATCCTTCCTGCAATAGTATCTGGCTTTACGGGCTTAGACAATCTGGTGATCGGTGGAACGGGGATTCTCATTGTTGTGTCGGTTGTTCTTGAAACATTCAAAACAATCGATGCACAACTCGTGATGAAAAACTATGATCGATTTACCATGTCTTAAACATAAGTAATCATGGTGTATAATTGAAACTCAGATTTTATTAGTAATTGAGTAATATATATGGCAAAATCAAACAGAATATTAGTGGGACTTGTTTGTAAAGAGTGTAATCAGCAAAATTACGTAACGGTAAGAAGTAAGATAAATACGCAAGAACCCTTGAAGCTCAGGAAATTTTGCAATAAATGCAAAAAACAAACAGACCACAAAGAAAAGAAAAAACTTGATTAAGTTAGAATAATAACCATACTTTATGAAACTTGTTCTCATTGGCATTCAGGGGTCGGGAAAGTCGACGCAGGGAAATTTGCTCTCAAAACATTTGAAGATTCCATATCTTTCAACCGGGCACATTTTTCGAAGCATTGCAAAAGAAAAGACTAAGCTCGGAAAACAAGTAAAGGTTTTAATGTCATCGGGATTATTGATACCAGACGATCTGACCATAAAAATTGTCAATAGTTATCTTTCCCGTCCTGAGTACAAAAATGGGTATATTCTTGATGGTTTTCCCCGCACGTTAACACAAGCGAAAAAATTCGTAAACAATGTCGATAAGGTAGTTTATATTGAAATCCCAGACAAAGAAGCTTTGTGGCGGATTGCATATCGAGATGACAACAGAAATGACAATACCGTGAAAGCAGTCATCAAGAGAATCGAACTTTTCCACAAACATACGGAGCCAGTCATTGCATATTACACAGACCAAAAGAAAATTGTGTCCGTTGATGGTACAAAAAATATTGAAGAGGTGAGTAAGGAAATTTTCAAAAGCTTAGGAAAACAACTTGTCCGAAATCATCTGGCAACGTGGGAACAAAAACGAAAGTCGATTATTGCGATTGTCGGTATGTCTGGATCGGGAAAGACTGAAGCCGCAGAACATTATAAAAAAATAGGTTTACCGATTATTTCATTTAGCAATGTAATCAATAGCCATATTGATGAAAATAAATTAAAACATACTGAAGAAATACATCATCAACTTCGAAAAGATTTTCGAAAAAAATTTGGAATGGAGGCAATGGCTGTTTTAAGCAAAGAGGAAATTGAAAAAACATTAGAAAAACATAATACTGTTGTCATTGAAGGGCTCTATTCATGGGAAGAATTCCTCTATCTAAAAAAACATTTTTCTGAAGTCAAGATATATTTGTTGGCATTATTTACCAACAAATCTCTTAGATATAAAAGAGTTTCAAAGCGTTCATATAGAACTGAACTTGCGGTAGGAGAGGAGCGAGATATTCATGAACTGACGGATCTCAATAAAGGACCGACTATTGCATTTGCTGATTTTGTCATAAAGAATAATTTTTCAAAAGAAGGTTTGTACAATATGCTTGATGATGTATATAGACGAATATATTTTGCTTAAATTATGATGATACACCTCAAGAACAAACAAGAGCTTAAATGGATGAAAGAAGGGGGTCAAATATTACAGGAGGTTGTGGAGGCGCTGATTCCGACAATAGAACCAGGAATGAGCACCAATGAGATTGACCAGGCAGCTGAAAAAATGATCCGAGCACGGGGAGCCGAGCCATCATTTCAACAAGTGAAGGGATATCGATGGACGACGTGTTTGCCAATAAATGAACAGACAGTACACACACCACCATCGCAAAAAAAACTCAAAAAAGGAGATGTGTTGACCGTAGATATTGGCGTATATCATCAGAAATTGCATACTGATTATGCGACGACATTTGTGGTTGGAGAAGAAGGAGACAGTAAAACACAAGCATTTTTACAAAAAGGAAAAGACACATTGGATGCGGCTCTTCAAAAAGTGAAGGCTGGAGAATATTTGGGTACCATTTCTGGATTTATCGAGCGAGAAATGACTGGTGCGGGATATCATATTCTGAAGGAATTAACGGGCCATGGAATTGGAAAAGAGTTGCATGAAGATCCATATGTGTTTAATTATCTTGATCGACCAGTTGAAAAGACATATAAGATACAACCGGGACTAACCATTGCTGTTGAAATAATATATGCTATGGGGACAGGCCAAATCAAATATGAACCCAATGTTGAGTGGTCAATAATTACGAAAGATAGAAGTTTATCTGCATGCTTTGAACATAGTATTGCAGTTGGTGGAGAAGAAACCTTCATTTTGGCGTAGTTTTATGATAGAATATACCTTTCTATGAAAAACAATATTACGACGTTTGAAGGAGAGGTAATCGAGAACCTGCCAAATACGTTATTCAAGATTCATCTTGATGAATCAGAGAAGGTAATTATTGGATATTTGTCAGGAAAAATGAGAAAGTACTATATTAAGATTTTGCCGGGAGATCGAGTTAAGGTTGAAATGACACCGTATGATCTTGACCGCGGGCGAATTGTTTATCGAAAATCATCATAATATGCATATAAAATCATCTGTTAAAAAAATGTGTGAAGGATGCATTCATGTTGTGCGCAAAGGCGTTTTGTTTGTTGTTTGCAAACGAAATCCAAAGCATAAACAACGACAAGGATAATTGAAATTATAATTATATTTAAATAAATAATCATGCAGCGATTAAAAGGAGCAGTTCTTCCCGACAATAAAAGAATCGATTATGCCCTAACCCTCGTTTATGGTATTGGATGGACTCGATCTGAAAATATCTTGAAGCTCACCAAGATTGATGCAAGTACTCGAGTAAAAGACATCACAGAAGATCAATTAAAAAAACTCATCACCATTATTGATGATAAGTACAAAGTTGAGGGGCCGCTTCGAGAAGAACGAAGCGAGAATATTAAACGGCTTCGTGAAATCGGATCATATCGCGGCATGAGACATGCTCTTGGGTTGCCGTCACGTGGTCAGCGAACTCGATCAAATGCTCGAACCAAACGAGGAAAGAGACGTACTGTTGGAGCACTTTCGAAAGAAGCATGGGCAAAAACAGAACAGAATTAATAAAATCAAATTATAAGTAAGCATATGGCACCAAAACAAACACGAACAAAACAAAAAGCACCACGAATTGTTGAATCGGGGCGTATTTATGTAACAGCAACATTCAATAACACGTTAGTGACGGTTACTGATGAAAAAGGAAGCACTATTGTGCTCAGTTCGTGTGGAATGCATGGATTTACCGGAACAAGAAAATCAACTCCCTATGCGGGAACCGTGACAACACAGGCAGCGATCACAAAAGCTACCGAACAAAACAGACTTCGAAAAGTAGATATTTACATTAAAGGAATTGGACCTGGTCGTGAGGCCGCCCTTCGAGCAATACGAGCAGCAAATTTAGATGTTGGAAAAATTGTTGACAAAACTCCTATCCCCCATAATGGAGTTCGTCCACCAAAAGTTCGAAGAGTTTAATTAATTGAATTATTATTGTAATACATGAGATATACTGGACCAAAGAATAAAATTGCACGCAGACAGGCAACTGACCTGGGAATGAAAACCACCGGGAGCAAGTCGCACGCATCACTTCTGAAAAAAATAAATATTAAGCCAGGTCAACACGGTGCACGATATCGAAGAAAAGTTTCAGAGCACGCAAAGCAGCTGACTGAAAAACAGAAGTTACGATATATATTTGGAATCACCGAAACAAAACTAAAAAAATATTTTACGGTTTCATCTCGAAAAGAAGGTAATACGGCTGTGCATTTAAGTGAGCTTTTAGAGCGAAGACTTGATAATGTGGTATATCGTCTCGGACTTGCACCAACTCGTGCAGCAGCACGTCAGCTCGTATCACATGGTCATGCACAGGTAAATGGAAAGAATATGGACATTCCGTCATATCTTTTGAAAAATAACGATACGGTGACGTTCAAGTCGCCAAAAACAAAAGAGATCCCGTATATTCAGGTATTTCGTGAAACAAATGAAATTATCATTCCTGAATGGCTTGAATTAAAAAAGGATTCAGGATCGCTTGTTAAAACACCAGATAATTCACTCATTGAACAACAGGTGAATTTGAGGTTAGTTATTGAATTTTATTCTCGCTAATTATTTACTAATTGAATTTTTTTTATGATAGAACCAATGTTTACCGTCAAAAGTGAAATCCAATCAAAAACGTACGGTAAATTTTCATATGAGCCGCTTAATACCAGTTTTGGTCACAGCTTGGGAAATGCCTTGCGCCGAACATTATTGTCATCCCTGCCGGGATATGCGATCGCATATGTGAAATTTACTGATGCAGCACATTTATTTACCACCATTACTGGAGTCAAAGAATCGGTCTTAGACATTGTCCTCAATTTAAAGCAGGTACGATTTAAGGGCACAGACGAGGGGCCCTTTGTGATGAAGATTTCTATGAAAGGTCCTGCAAAAGTATATGCAAAGGATTTTGAAGGAGAAATTGAAGTAGTAAATGGCGATTTGTATCTCGGTGAAATCACTGATAGTAAAGGAAAACTTGATCTTGAAGTCATTGTTGAAAAAGGATACGGATATCAGGCTTCCGAAGACAAGGAATTGATCACTGGATATATCGCAACTGACTCCTCATACTCACCGGTGACCAAGGTAAGTTTTGCCGTACAATCAGCTCGAGTCGGTCGAAAAAGTGATTTTGAACGAATGATTCTTGAAGTGTCCACCGATGGAAGCGTTAGCCCATCTGAATCAATAAAAACTGCATCAACAATCCTTTCAAAACATTTTTCAACAATCGTCGAAGGAAAAGAGTTTGAAGAAAATAGTGGAGCAGAATCTGCATCTGAAAATCAGATAAGCTCAAAAGTGTATGAAACCATTATTGATGAGTTAAATTTACCATCTAGAGTTATCAATGCGTTGCTTCGTGAAAATATTGAAACAGTCGCAAATTTGCTTGAACGAGGTCGTGAAGAGCTCACCAACCTCAAAGGAGTTGGAAAGAAATCAATTGATCTTATCGATGACGAACTTAAAAAGATGGAACTTGAATTGAAATAAAACGAATACATGCAACACAGAACAAATAAATTTACATTTGGATCAGGAATAGACGCAAACTCAATGTTAATGCGCAAATTGATGAAGAATTTCATTAGTTCTTCACAAATTGAGACGACTATAACGAGAGCAAAGGCACTGAAAGTGTATATGGATCGTATTGTCAGTAAAACACGGGTATATTCAGAGTCCAATAAAAATTATTTATTGCGATATTTTCCAGAAAAAAAATATCAAAAAGTACTGTTTGATCAAATAGGGCCAGCAGTTGCAAAGATTTCGGGCGGTTATGTCCGCATTGTTCGACTTGGGAAGCGTGATAATGATGGAGCGATGATGGCTCGAGTTGAATGGGCTCATCCTGTTGTGATCGACTGGGAGAATAAAAAATCAAGCAAAAAAACAAATCAAACAAAAACAGCAAAGCTTAGTCCAACAACAGTTGAAGAAAAGAAGAGTAAACCAGAAGCAAAAAAAATAGAAGTAAAACCAACAAAAAAAGTTACAAAAACAAAATAATTACTTGAAATCATGACAAAAGTTACCGAAACAACAAGATCAATAAAGGGAGCAGAGATAGTAAGAAAATGGCATTTAATTGATGCTCAGAATGCAATTCTTGGTCGAACGGTGTCAAAAATCACCACACTCTTACAAGGAAAGCACAAACGAACGTATGTGCCATATCTTGATGGAGGCGACAATATTGTTTTGATAAATGCAGCTCAAATCAAAGTAACAGGAAATAAAGGTTCTCAAAAGGAATATGATTCATATTCTGGTTTTCCCGGAGGGAGAACTGTTCGAACATTTGATGAACTTATGAAAATAAGTCCGGAAAAAGTGATAAGAAGTGCGGTTTCAGGGATGCTTCCCAAAAATAAACATCGTGATCAAAGACTAGCACGATTATTTATCTTTGATGATGAGAAACATCCATACGCTGATAAAATTGAAGTTTCAGAAACTAAATCAGAATAATATTACTATAATTCATACCTATGCCAAAAAAAAAGAAAGATATCACCTATTACGAAGCGATTGGAAGAAGAAGAGAATCCACTACTCGTGTACGACTTTATATTGTTTCAAAGAAAGATAAATCGGTGACCGTTGGTAAAACAGTAATAAAACAAGGAGCTATTTTGATAAATGATAAGCTTTCAGAAGAATACTTTCCTGCTGAAGCAGAGAAGCAAACATTGATAAAACCATTAGAGCTGACGGACAGTGTAGATCGTTTTGCTATCAGTATACTTATTCGTGGTGGTGGAAAAAGTGGGCAACTTGACGCTGTTGTACATGGTATTTCACGGGCATTATGCATTGTTGACGAAGAATACAGACCTCTTCTTAAAAAAGAAGGACTTTTGACTCGTGATCCTCGTGTTCGTGAACGACGTAAGGTCGGAAAAGGTGGAAAAGCACGTCGCAAAAAGCAATCTCCAAAACGATAAATACTTCAAGATATTCATTGCAGTTTCTGTATATCTTACAGAGACAATTTGTTACTATATGAATAGACTTTATGCCAAAACTTTCGGTCATCATTTTATCGTATAACACCAAAGACATTACGCGTGTTTGTCTTGAAAAGTTAGTAAAATCGTTGTCGACGACTTCTTTTCAGAGTGAGATCATTGTTGTGGACAATGCTTCAGAAGATGGTTCTCAAGACATGATAGCTGAATTCAAACGGAAAAATTCTTCAACAAGCATCTCTATACGTTCAATGCTTAATCAACAAAACGAAGGTTTTCCAAAGGGGAATAACCAAGCGCTTCACAATGCATCAGGGCAATATATTCTGTTTCTGAACTCTGATGTAATTATCGATAAGCTTGACTGGGATGAGTTTTTAAAATTTGCAGACTCTAGCAAAGATCTTGGAGCACTCACCGTACGCGTTGAACTTCCGACAAAAAATATTGATCCAGCCTCTCATCGAGGATTTCCTACCCTATGGAACTCATTTTGCTATTTTGCTCAATTGGAAAGAATGACCCGCCGCGTACCATCACTTCAAAAACTGTTTGGAGGGTATCACTTAACGCATCTTGATCTCTCAAAAATCCATGAGATTGATTCACCAAGTGGCGCATTTTACCTCTCTCCGAAAAAAGTTCTTGACGAGCTCAGTGGGTTTGACGAAACGTTTTTTATGTACGGAGAAGACTTAGATTTATCATTTCGGATTAAAGCTCTCGGATTGAAGATACTATACTATCCAAATGAAACGGTAACGCACCTTAAATATCAAAGTGGATTAAAAAATAAACAAGCTCAAAAACGGACAAAAAAATACTTTTATGATTCGATGCTGATCTTCTATAAAAAGCATTATGCAGGAAAATATCCATGGATTATTGACCAGATGGTATTCTTTTTAATTCGATTAAAATCGAGTCTATGAAAAAAATTGGCATCGATGCGCGACTCTATTCTCAAACCGGTGTTGGAACATATCTTCGAAATTTTCTTCACTATGTACCAAAAAAACTCTCTCCTTCGGTACAAATTTTTGTTTATATCTTGCCACAAGACAGGGGAAGAATTGATTTTAATGATAATCGTATCCATATTCGTGAAGTGAATGCTCCCTGGCACTCGGTGCGTGAACAGACGGTGTTTTATCGTGCTATTATGCGTGATCAACTCGATCTGATGCATTTCACCTACTTTAGTTATCCCGTGCTCTATAGACGCCCATTTATTGCCACTGTACACGATGTGACTCCACTCCTGTTTAAAACAGGAAAAGCGTCAACGTTGAATCCTTTATTATTTGAAATAAAACATTTGGCTTTTAAATATGTCTTATCCCAGCAGATTAAACAGGCACGAATGATTATTACTCCGTCACAAGTCGTCAAAGATCAAATGGTGCATATGTACGGTAATAAGGGTGCAAATAAAATTATCCCTATTTATGAGGGGGTAAGTATTGACTTGATGAATGCATCAGAGAATACTGAATTAAAAAAATCATTGACGTGCCCCTATTTTTTGTATGTTGGCAATTTTTATCCGCATAAAAATGTTGAAAAACTCCTCGAAGCATTTCAATTATTCTCTCAGTCAAACCGATCTAAAAAACTGGGTGATCCCATTTATCTCAATCTTATCGGACCGGACAATATGTTTGCTCAAAAACTGAAGCAAAAGATTAAGCAAGAAAATATTGAAAATGTTCAATTTGATCATAATGCGGGTTGTGAAGAGCTTGTATATTATTACAAACATGCACAAGCTTTGGTAAATCCATCGCTTTCAGAAGGTTTTGGCCTTCCTCTTATTGAGGCGTCGTATTTTGGTTGTCCGGTCATAGCATCGGATATTCCGGTGTTCAAAGAGGTTTTGGGGGGAAATTACCACTCCTTTGATCCGGAAAATATTCGAGATATCGCAGAAGCGTTGACTAATGTTCCTTTGGAATTACGACACCAATCAAAAAATCCCTTTATAAATACATTTTCATTTGAAAAAATGACCACAGAAACATTGAAAATCTATCAGTCTTTGATTTGAGTCAATAGTATTCGTATGCAATATTTCTTTTATATTCTCCGTTGTGCTGATAATTCTCTTTACAGTGGTGTTACTACTGATTTGAACAGGCGACTTTCAGAACACAATGGGGATGGTAATAAAGGGGCAAAATATACGCGATCGCATCGTCCGGTGCAATTAGTTCATACAGAGCAATATGAAGGAAGATCTGCAGCATTACGGCGTGAATCTGAAGTTAAGAATATGACAAAGGAAGAGAAGGAAAAACTTCTTAAATAACCATTTTGCATAATTGAAATATATGGTACTATAAATTTATTATCATTAATTTTTAAAATTATGGCAAAAGGTAATAATGCACGAAAAAAAGAAACAAAAAAACCGAAGCAAAATAAAAAGAAGAAATAATTTTCGAAAGGATTAATCCAATATTCCCTTTGAGGGATTAGTCAATATATTCGTCTGACGCAGCTCCAACTAATTCCTCTGCAAGGGTGCCCATAACGACTTCTTTGTGATCCTGAGTGGGATTGAAGCTTTCTATAAGGGGTATCTTGCTCGAATCAGGCGGATAATAAGTTCTCTTTCAGTGAACAATGCTCGGAGAGATGGAGCCATAATCGAGACGAAATCACCGATAGTCCGTTGATCTTGAACACGTCCAGTATGACCAAGCATCTGTATTGCAATATCTGCAGCTAGAGGGCCCGGGGTGTCTTTGGTATTCACAACAACCTCAGGAATGATATGGTCTTCTTCT
>PFOB01000066.1:18609-18751 GCA_002792315.1 Candidatus Roizmanbacteria bacterium CG_4_10_14_0_2_um_filter_39_13
TTGAACCCTACAGGTATGATGGCCATCGGCAGGATGAAGATACAACATTATACAGCCCTCTCCATCTAAAATTCCAGCCAACCAACTAATCTCTGTCTCGGTTGTTGCCATTTATTTTTCTCCTCTCTCCTTACAAATAGCT
>PFOB01000066.1:18808-18950 GCA_002792315.1 Candidatus Roizmanbacteria bacterium CG_4_10_14_0_2_um_filter_39_13
CAGTCCCGCAATCAGTTTCTTGATTTCATCGGTATCAACCAAAGGAATTTCTTTATCGTCATCCATAAGCAGATGCTGGTTCTTGTCCTCTATATTATAACAGATGCGCTCCAGAGATTTTATGATTTTGTCCAGCTCGTAA
>PFOB01000050.1 GCA_002792315.1 Candidatus Roizmanbacteria bacterium CG_4_10_14_0_2_um_filter_39_13
TATATTGAGGCTGCCATCGTTTCTTCCATGAGCACAATCTTGAGATGAAGTGGATAGAGGAAAAATACTTCTTAAGAGCCACCTGGCGATTTCCCTTTTCGCACCCATGGAAGGAGGTCTACTATACCTTTTTGTCGTTCCATTGGATCTCGTCCCATAATTCCAGTCTTCATGCTATCAATTTGTGACGCAGCTCCTATTCCAGCTGTAAATATTCCTGCTCCTGCCATGAAAGTGCCGAGTCCAATATTGAGACCATTGTCGGTGACGCCAACCCATCCTTTTACCATTTTAATGAGGTCTGGAGTCATGAGGATAAGGCCAAGTCCGATAAGAGTATTGAGATCAGAAGAAGAAATGCCATGAAGAAATGGCAGTCGAAATGGCTCCACATAATGGGGTATCAAAGATGTTCGGATATATAATCCATTAACTCCAGATGGAGAATTGATCTGATTGACTGTTGCCATAGCGCGTCCTACCATAAGAATCATTGCGACAGTTGGAAACGCAAGAAGCTCACCAAACAAGTTTTTGAACCACCATCCAATAGTGTTTACCCCGGGGATTGCACTAAACATGAGGATGACTGGGGAGAAGATGACATAAAGTACGACCTTAATATATGAGGAGAGAAGGAGGAAAAAGATTTTAAAGACAAATAATAGTGCTGTCAGCATCATTACCAGCATAAGAATAACACCCGGAATAATTGGGAATACTGCAAAGAAAATTACCAATTGAATGAGGAGTTGTGCAAGGCCGGGTAAATTTCCCCAGATATTTCCAATAACGCCAAGCCCACTAATATCTTTGGTAAACTCTCCAATAAAATGGGTGATTTGTTTGATGTAAGAAACAACAAAAAAATAACCAATCAGTTGAATACCTCCTCGAATGGCCCACGGCATCAGGCCATACATACTCTGGCCAAGAGTATACCAATTCTGCCCTGGTGGAAAAAGCTTAAAGAATCCACCATTAATATATGAATCGACCACTTCACCTGCGGTCTCGCTCGTGGTCCCAGCTATTCCAGCATCAAAAATAAGATGAACAACTATTGCCATAATAACGTACATGATGTCTACTAAAAATCCTGCAATTGGAAAGGAAAATGCTATAAGAATCATTGCGACAACAATACGAGGAAGTGCATTTTGGATAGATATTTCGGCCTGTGAACCTATTTTGACGCGGAACATTATAAGAAATCCGATCGTGATCATGACGAGAACAAGAATAATGTAAGAGATTTCGCGAAATAGTTTCCAAATCTCCATATATCCTGATAAAGAGGAGAATCCAACTCCTGAGTACGCGTAAGTACTTGGGATGAAGCCGACTTTTTCCATTGATACTTGAGCCCATCCCAAGGCTGATGCAGGAGGGTTTTCATATGGGATGACGATAAGATTTGCCATTTTTTGGATGAGTCCGTTATTTGAATAACGCTCATTTCCGTATTTTTCGCTACATCCTTCACCCAAAAAATTACAAAATCCATTTTGATATACAAACAATTCTAATCTTCCCTTGTCAGTTTGATTTGATTCAAGCTCAACTAACATATTTTGAATTGCTTGAGACTGAAGTTCAGTTTGAGGTTCAAGGGGGATTTTTTGACCTGTTGACAAATAATTAAAAAGAAAAAGAACAACTATTATTACTGTCAAGAAAATTGCCATTTTTTTTAGCGCTGACATTGCATTTTTTCCGACAGAAATGATTTTTGTAGCAATCGGTCTCATATATTGATTGTATAGGATGATGACCTTAGGAGTCAATGGAGTTTAACCATTCTTGAGCGCGATCTTGAATAAAATATCGATCACCCCATTTGATGATGAGCTTTTGGGGTTCTCCGCCATGCTCTTTGACAAAATCCGTCACCTCTCGTGCCCCTTCAAGAAATGAGAGTCTCATCTTCTGATAATCTTTTGAATCTTTTGGTACTTGATAATCGATTCCAAAAATGTGTGCGGTCATGGTCCAGTCATTTTCTTGTAAATCGGCAGGCGGAATAAAAATCTCAATCTCTATACCTTGAGAAGTTGTGAATATACTTTGAAATGGCATGTGTGCTTTGAGATTGTTTACTTGAACAATTGAGTTTTGAATTTCAGGAGAATTAATATCAAGCCCGCCACCAGTATCTTCATTCAAACGAGGAATCTGATCGATAGTGAGCGCTTTGGGTATATCTGAAAATCCAAGCAGATCTGGCGTAGGAGATACGCGTGATGATGGATTTGTAGATGGATTTTTTTGAACAAAATATAATCCGATCATGATGAGTAAAAGAAGAACGACCAAAGCAATCATTACCATTTTTTTATGAGCTAAGATTTTTGCGATCATAGATTTGACAAAATATTTGCAATAGTCAAAACACCAATTCTTTGAAAGATTTTTGGGGGATTGCAGCGAGTGTAGTCGGCACAATATACCAAGTACATTGTTTGATGAATTGCATCATATTTACTAAAGGGATATATATGATCGAAGCCTTCATATCGTGCAGGGCAGTAGGGCATTGATGCATTTACCCTGCCACAATTTGCATTTCCAATCCCATTGTATCTTCCGAGTGCTTTTGCCAGATCTTGGATCGAGGAAGGAACTCTTCCAATTTTTCCCTTCAGATGATTTGCTCCATAGATACAGCTATCTGCAAGTGTTCGAAATCCACACCCACCACCTATTGGGACCGGTTTTCCCACTCCACCCTGAGAAGAACAATTGCCATAGAGATCTGGCTCATTGACGCCAAGAGTTCGACCACTGACGCATGATTTATTTGTACCACAGTTTCCTTCGACATAGTGAATGCCCGCCATGATTTGCCAAGGTACGCCAGTGTATGAAGAAGCCAGCTGATATGCAGATCGATTTTGGAGGCATTTGCGAGCCTCATTCACAAATGAACTCGGATAGCTCGTATTTGGATTACTCACATCGCCGGGGAGAGTTTGCGTTGGGTAAATCGTGCCATTTGGAGCCGGGGTAGTTTCTGGGGAAGATGATGGCGAGGGGTTTGATGTATCGTCATCACTACCCAAGCCAAGCATGGCGCCAATGGAATCAATAATATTTTTTTTCTGTTTCTGTAGCACTGTTCCGCTACTACCTCCTCCATCAATTTCTACTGCTGCAAAAGCGACATTTGAAATTAAAAATAGTGAGGTGATGAATATCACAAACAAAGAAATGATGTTTTTCATAGGAATTATTGAAAAATAAATCGTTCTTGTTTAATATTTGGAAACGTCAGATCTTTCCATTGTTGAAACTGCTCTTGTGTTTGAGATTTGGGTTCATAAAGTAAAACAAAAAATCGATCTTCATAGTCATTATATTCAATCATAAAATTGATACCATCATACGGAGCGCTATGTCTCAATTCGCGCTCTTCATTTATTTCGGCAAGTTCAGTATCAGTAAATTCCAAATCAAGAGATGCTCCAGTAAACGGAAGTGGTGAGACTACAGGAGATAGTTGTTCTGATGGGATAGTTTGAGAACCAGTTACTTCAGGTGATGACTGCGATGTTGATGTTGAATTCTCTTGAGATTGCTCCGTTTTGTTTTGATTCTGTCGCATTGTATAAAGCATAAGTATAATTAGGATAAGAAGAAGAATTAAAGCAATGATAAGAATTTTCCGATTTTTGATAAGATTGTTCATATATTATTTTCGAACTGCAAATCCTGCAATATATTTTGGAAATGGATATCGTGCTTGATAGCTAATAGGCTGTATGCTTGATTCTGGAGGCTCATAATATGGATCGTATGAAGTGACACGATTTGCCTCATCAATATCTGTGATTACGATGAAGTGACCACAGCCGCCTGAACAAAAATGAGTCAATACAAATACGATCCATCCTGATTTTACTTTTGCACGAATATCTGGCGCAACTTCTTCGATGGTATAAACGCCCCCCCCAAAAAGATACTGTGACGTTTTAAGCCCATACTTTTCAATGACGGTTTTTGCACTTGCAAGATGTGAACCACTACATCCAGCGTAGAGACCTAACTCTCGATATTTATTGTTCATCGCAGGAGGATCAACCTTTATTCCAAACGCACTCAAAGTAATTGAAGCGGCCGTAAGGCCACACCCTGCGTAGCAGAGTGTGCAACCATTGTGCATGGTTGTACTTCTATAATTACATTGACGATAGGCGGTGATATTTCCCTGATTGTAAGGTGATGGATATACAGGGCTAATATTTGGGTCTGTTGGATCTTCAGTATAATAATATTGTTCATCATCTGGTCCTCCTCCAAGGAGATTTAATATTTCTCGAATAGCGCTGTTATTTCGAAACCCACTTGTGGAACCTCCCGAGTCAGTTTCTGGAATTGCTGCAAAAGATGGATTGTATAATCCCGAGGTCAAAAGTAGGAATACAAATAGAATAATCGAACCTAAATATATCTGAACATTTCTTATGTTGACTTTTATAAAATTGTTTCTCATAATGAATCTATGGCTGGTATATTTGATTTTATAAAGAAACAATCTTCAAATGCAAATCCTTCGGATGATTCTGGGCAGAGTGCTCCTTCAAATGGAGCAGCTGATGCTCAAAAAACCGCAACACAAAGCCCCACAGAAGTCCAAACACCAAATTCTCCAAGTGAATCGAATACTAATATCACAACAGCTCCTGTTGTTGTAAAACAAGAATCCCAACAAGTATCTGGAACAACATCGCAATCATACAATGGTATCGGCAATCCACCCGGTGGACAATCATATAATGGGATAGGTACCCCTCCTGCAAAACCAGTGCCTGTACAGAATGCACCGGAAACCAAAGTTGTCAACCAAGTGCCACAAACAGCTCCTTCATCAAATAATTCGAATTCACAAAATCAATCGAAAAATAATCCAGGGTATCAATCTCAAAATAATCAAAATAGAAATAATCAATATCCAAATAAACCCAACCCATCTCAGCAACAATACAATAAATATAACAACCAAAATCAAGGGCAAGGAGGAAATAATCAAAGCTACAATAATCAGGGAAACAATTCGGCATCGGCGCAAAAAAATAAACCATCAGGCGTAGCTTTGCAGTCAAATATGACTGATAAGAAGCGAAGCGAACTTGATGTGATGACACATCTGACTCAACGATCAAACAAAGTTTTTGTCAAAGCAAACGATAAAGCGAAAGAAATGAAGAACGCATTTGTTGATAGTGAGCATTTACTGTATGGTCTTCTCTCAGATAGTCAAGTGTATAAATTGCTGACTGAACTAAAGGTCCAACCACAAATTGTCGAACAAGAACTTGCAAAAGTATATAAAAAGGAGAATAGTCCAAAGCCTCCTCAAATTGCACCACGCATAAAGCAAATAATCGAAAAATCCCTTGCAGTGGCCAGAAAACTCGGATATGAATTTATTTCACCGGAACACATTCTTCTTGCACTTTATGAAGAAGGAGAGGGAGTAGGCGCACGTATTTTGGTCAAACTTGGATTGACCAAAGAAGATATTAACCAAAAAATTACGGGGAAAAAAGAAGGGGTTTCTGGTGATGCTGGAAAGACAGAGAAGCCAAAGCAGAGAAGCGCACTTGATCAGTGCACTATTGACTTGACCGCAAAAGCATCACGGGGAGAACTTGATCCTGTGGTGGAGCGATCAGATGTGATAGAGCGTTTGGTTCATATTCTTTCACGAAGAATCAAAAACAATCCAGCTCTCATTGGAGAACCCGGAGTGGGGAAAACTGCGGTTGTAGAAGGATTGGCACAACGAATAGTAGAACAACAAGTTCCTGAAAGTTTATTGAATAAAAAAATAGCACAACTCGATCTTTCTGCCGTTGTGGCAGGAGCATCACACAGGGGTGAATTTGAAGAGCGCATGAAATCTGTCATTGATGAACTCAAGAATAGCAAAGGACAGGTTATTATGTTTATCGATGAGATGCATACCATGATGGGTGCAGGAAGCGGAGAAGGAGCGCTTGATGCCTCAAACTTCATAAAGCCTGCTCTTGCGCGAGGTGAAGTGCAGTTTATTGGCGCAACAACGATCACTGAATACAGAAAATATATTGAAAAAGATGCCGCTCTCGAACGAAGATTCCAGACCGTACTCGTACCTGAACCAAATGCAGAAGCCTCAATTAAAATGCTCAAAGCGGCACGAGACAAATACGAATCATTTCATAAGGTGAAAATTCCTGATGACGTGATTGATGCTGCTGTGCGCCTTTCAAAAAGATATATCGGTGATCGTTTTCTTCCTGACAAGGCATTTGACCTGATGGATGAAGCTGCTGCTGCAGTACGACTCCCACTGATCTCACTCCCTGAAAAAATAAAATCTATTGAAGAACGGATCGCTCAACTCAAGCAAGAACTTGCTGAAGATGAGCAACGTAATGAAAAAGTTAGAGCGCGTATTTTACGATCAAAAATCGACGACGTACAAGTGAAACTTACTGAAATGAAGGATGAGTACAATATGAAGAAAGCGCAGACCACGACTCAAGTTACCGTAAATATTGTTAAAGATATAGTCGCAACTCGTACGGGTATTCCACTGTCAAAGATCGGAACTTCAGAAGGTGACAAGCTTACCAAACTTGAAGAAATCATTCACGCACGAATGATCGGTCAAGAACGCGCAGTCAAATCGGTATCTCAGGCAGTTCGCAGAGGTCGTGCAGGACTTAAAAATGCAAAACGACCGATTGGAAGTTTTGTGTTCCTCGGCCCGACTGGAGTTGGAAAAACAGAGCTCGCAAAATCGCTTGCTGAAGTATTGTTTGATGATGAAGAAGCAGTGATTCGATTTGATATGACAGAGTTTATGGAGCGTCATGAAGTTGCAAAGCTTCTTGGACCTCCTCCGGGATATGTTGGTTTTGAAGAAGGTGGCAAGCTGACGGAAGCCGTCAGAAGAAAGCCGTATTCGCTCGTCTTGTTTGACGAAATCGAAAAAGCACATCCTGATATTTTCAATGTTCTTCTTCAAGTTCTTGATGATGGAAGACTCACTGATAACAAAGGACGAACGATTTCATTTAAAAACACTGTTGTTATATGTACCTCAAACATTGGGACCGCACTCATTCAAAAGGATCTCCTTGAAACAGGAAAGTCAGAAGTGACTGAGCCAAAGGTAATTTCGACCTATACATTTTCTCCCCGAGGACGTGAACTTATGACCATTGGAAACAAATATTTTGAACGTGGCGGTACACCGGGAGCGATGCTCGAAGAAGCGACTGCCAGTCTCACAACAGGTATTCCAGCAAAGCCGATGTCACCATCGTCAAGCTGGACAGACAAGGATCTATCTGAATACTTTGCGGGACAAAAGGTTGAAGGAAAACCGATGCCTCCGTCGGTTGAAGAAATGACTGTCGATCAGAAAACCGAAAAACCTCAGGAAGAAAAAGAACTTACTGATAAAGATATTGAAGAAAGAAAAGTAAAAGAAGAAATGGCTCAGTCAGATAAACGACAAAATGTTGGGTTCCCAACATTTGGATATGACACTCATGCTATTTCCGCAAATGGTACAGAGGTCATTACCAAAGGTGCCGGAATGTATGTGCGCACTTCAACAACTGCAAAAGAATGGAAGCTGACCAATCTCATTGACTACTTCAAAGATAATATTGTGGTAAATGCGATTCCAGACGCTCCAGATGAACAGTTGCCAACTATCAGACTGAAAACTCATGCATATAGTCCAGAAGAAATGGAGATTGTGACATTCAAAGATCGGTTTTGGAGAAGAAAAGAAAATACAACTGACTGGCAAACCGGAATGCTCAAAGATTACTTTACTGATTTCACGATAAAGCAAACGGGAGAAAAAGAAATTTCGTTTCCTGTTACGCACTGGGACATTCACACATTCAATCCATCAGGGAAAGAGATAATTCTTGTCGGAGATGCGGTGTGGACGCGAGAAAAAGGTACGACGGAATGGATAAAGCAGCAACTGAAATCATATTTTGGTGAAAATTTCCCACTGGAAAAAGAAACGGTCGAAAAGGAAAAAGTCGAAAACCAAGCAGATAAGAAACAGTATGATGTGATTAAAGAAAAGGTGATGAATGAACTCTTGAAGTTTTTCCGACCAGAGTTGGTAAATCGTTTTGATGAAGTAATCGTGTTTGAACCTTTGCGATATCACCATATGACTGCAATTGCAAAGCTGCAACTGAAGTCATTGAGCAAACTTCTTGAAGAACAAGAGATGGGGTTCAGTGTGACTGATGAAGCAATAAAAGAAATTGTTCGTTCGGGATTTGATCCCGTGTATGGAGCACGGCCGCTCAGGAGAGCTATTCAAAAATTGGTTGAAAATCCAATATCTGAAATGATCATAGCTCAAGAAGTGAAAGCGGGGGATACAATCATCGTCGATTATGACGGAATTGAGTTTATATTCAATGTTGAACAAATTGAAAGAAAAGATACTGATAATTCAAAAAAGAAAGCAGAAAAACATTCATTCTCTTGCAATACCTGTAAAGCCATATTTGACTCAGAGGTGATACCCAACTCAACACAAGTGTGTGCAAAATGCGCTTCGCATGATGTTATCGAGAAGCCAAAAGTACCACTCGTTCCTGAAAAAAATAAAGAAGAATCCATAAGAGAGAATGAAAATACACAAGATCCTCAACCAGATAAAAAGAATGCATTTGAAACTCCCATGAAAGATTCGTCACAGACAAACGGCGCGAGTAATGGATTTCAAATGAATCAACAAAATAATATGGCACAACAAGCAGCCATTCCAAGTAATCCTGTCGAGCCAATAATTTCCACCGCATCACAAACTTCAGTTTGATTAAGTTATACTATGAATGTATGGATATAGACTACACGCCACTTGACGTTGAAGTATTCAAAAAAACTATTACCAATTATTCAAAAGGAAATATCCTTTTTGTCGTCATTGCAGTACTTACCATAGTTGTGTTGGGACTTCTTGTGGTAATTCTCATGAAACGTTCAGGGGTATGAGCAGTCTTTCGTCAATTGCAACATCCATAGTTCTTATCTTTGTTCTGTTTCTCATCTCTCGCTATTCTATTCAAAAACTTTTCCAAGTATTTTTAATATATTTTCAGAATAATAAAATTTCCCTCATATTCATTTCTTCACTTCTTCTTCCGGGAACAATTGTTCACGAATTAAGTCACGCATTTATGGCAATGATTTTACATCTAAAAATTCGAGATATTCGTATATTTCCCGAATGGAAACATGATTCGATAAAACTTGGTTCAGTGGTGTATGAAAAAAAAGATGTATTTCGGAGTATTCTTGTTGGAATTGCTCCTTTTTTTGTAGGACTTTTTTCACTATGGTGGCTGTATGAACTTGGTTTATACCAAACCTCGTCGGTAATTCAGTTTATCGGAGTAAGTTACTTGGTGTTTGTGATATCGACGACGATGTTTTCCTCAAAGCAAGATTTGGTTGATATTTTATATATCATTCCAATCGTCGTTTTTATAATCGGATTGATATATGTATTTCAGATTAATATGGGATTTTTAAAACATCTGATTGAGGTTGAAGCTGTTGTACAGTTCCTGTATGCTGTACGTACATATATATTAATCGCTATTGGCATTCATACTATTATTATTATGTTTGCCATGAGTGCATTAACATTGCATAAAAAATCATGAATCAACTACTCGCTCAAAGTTTAAATTTTCAGGTTGGACCAACTGGCTCGTCAAGAACAATAGCTATTCAAGGACCATTGGTAGGAATTAATAGTCTCGCAGATATTGTTACGGTAATTATGTCATTTCTTTATCCGTTTGCTGGAGCAATTTTTCTTGGTGTTGTGATTTGGGGGGGATTTGATCTTTTGACATCTCACGGAGAAGCAGAAAAGCTCAATAGCGGAAGATCAAAAATAACTTCAGGAATAATTGGTTTTATTTTACTTGCTACTTCTTATATTCTTGCCAAATTATTGGGCTTTATTTTTGGGGTTGGAGAGGGAATTCTTTAATTGCTCTTTCGTAATTTTTCGGATCGCCTACATCAAACCACTGTCCTTCAAACACAAACCCATTTACATTTTGTTCATCAATAAGTTTTCTGATGACATCTTCTAAGGCAAAACGTTTCTTATCTGTTGGAAAATACTTAAATATTGATGGTTCAAATGCATAAATACCAGAATGAACTAAATGACTTTTCATTCCTGTTTTTTCAGTATTCGGATAAAATTTTTTAAGTCGGGCTCCTTGCAGTTTGATTTGTCCGAAGTCAGTTGGCTTATCCGATGTTGATAGTGCAACCGTTGCAACCGCACCTTGATTGATATGAAATTGAACAAATTCCGTAAACGACATATCAGTTAAGATATCTCCATGAATAACAAGAAATGTATCATGTTGAAGTTTTGATTTCAGCTTTGCTAATGCGCCTCCCGTAAGTAAATTATCCTTTTCTTCAGAGTATTGGATGGATACGCCAAATTTTTCACCATTTCCAAAATATTCTTTTATTTTATTTCCCAGATAAGAAATGGCGATAATAATGTCAGTAATACCATTTTTTTTCAACTCATTAATTAAATGTTCGAGAATTGGCGTCCCCTTGACGGGAAGCATCGGTTTTGGAATTTCATACGTATAGGGTCGAAGATTTGTCCCACGACCTCCCGCAAGAATAACCGCTTTTTTGACACTTGTTTGAGTATATTGAGCAAGAATATACTCAATTGCATGCGATCGATTACGAATTTTTTTCTTGTCAACAATACGATCTACTTGTTTGAGGAGGTTTGAGTCGAGGGTAATGGTAATTCGAGAACGTCGCATATATGCCTCCATTTTAGTTAAGATGTTGCTTTTTGTCAAAGCAAAATCTATAATATGTTTTACACATCTCATGAATACTATTCATTTAACCAAACAACTATAGATTATAGGGAGCAGACTCCGCTTTTTAAGCGGATTTTTTTTAGCATAAAATGATATTTGACAACCAAGAACCACCCATCATACTTTCAATCGGAGGATCTCTTCTTGCGACAAAAGATGGGATTAACACGAAATTTTTGCGACGACTTAATACGTTTGTACGGAAATATATCAAACGCGGTAAGCGTTTTTTTTTGGTTGCAGGCGGTGGCGTTACAGCACGTGCCTATCGTGATGCGGGGAAGGATGTTGTCGGCGGAATGACTTCAGATGATCTTGACTGGATTGGAATACATGCAACTCGACTCAATGCACATTTATTGCGAACCATCTTCGAAGACATAGCACATCCTCGTATTATTGAAAACTATGACAAAAAACTACGTGATTGGAAAGAGCCACTCGTTATTGGTGCAGGTTGGAAGCCTGGTTGGTCAACTGATTATGATGCGGTGATTCTTGCACGCGATTATGGAGCAAATCTGATTATCAATATGTCAAATATCGATTGGGTCTATGACAAAGATCCGCGATTACATAAAGATGCGCAGGCGATTGAAAAATTGACATGGGGTGAGCTTGAAAAGATCGTTGGCACCGAGTGGTCTCCCGGTATCAATGCTCCTTTTGATCCAATCGCGGCACAGCTTGCCCGAAAACTCCGGTTGACCGTTATTGTTGCAAATGGTGAGAATATTGAAAATATTGAAAATATCATTGAAGGAGACGCATTTGATGGGACCGTTGTGCAGCCATATCGTATTGATGCAAGTTTTTATGATCGCGCATATTATGTCGGAGATAAAGGAAGATATCGATTTGGGAGAAGAACATCTCCTCTGGGAAGGGTATTTTCTGGGATTGCCAACTATTATCGAGCGTTTCTTATCAATTTTTTTCTCAAACCAAAAAATTGTCTTGATGTAGGATGTGGCACCGGCGACCTTGTTGCCATGCTTCGCAAATTCGGCATCGATGCCTATGGTGTCGAAATTTCAGAGCACGCACTCGAACTGGCGGACAAACAAGTCCGCCCTTTTTTAAAGAAGGGAGATGTGGTCAAATTGCCATACAAAGAAGGTGAGTTTGATTTGGTCCTGACATTTGATGTTCTCGAACATCTTGACCGGGGGAAAATCAAAAATGCGATAAACGAATCGATTCGAGTTTCCAGAAAATTTATTATGCATAAAATTTATACAAAAGAGAATTTTTGGATTCGATGGTTTCATAGTAAAGACTTTTCACATCTTTCTATTTTTGGAAGAAGTTTTTGGCGACGAAAATTCTTAGAGCATCCTGATGCCGCGCTTCAACGTCATTCAATTTTTCATCTTCCCGCATTCATGGAGTCGACTTTTCTGCTAAAAAAGAAATAGCGTGTCGTGATTCTATTATATGATGCCAGGAGATATATTCGTATGGTTCTTTCAAAACTTCAGATAACAAATTTTCGAAACTTTTCCTCATCCTCATTTGAATTCAGTCCAAATCTCACCTTGATCATTGGTGAAAATGCGCGGGGAAAAACAAGCTTACTTGAAGCAGTTTACGCGTCGGTTTACGGCACCGGCTTTCGCGAATCGCGAGAAATTGAGCTTATTTTATGGGATCAGGACGACTGTATCGTGGATGGGCAGTTTATTGATGGTGATGTGAAGCAGCGATTTCAAGTACAACTGCTCAAGACAGGAGAAACACGGGTTCAAAAAAAGTTTTATGTAAACAAGACGATAAAATCCGCACTCCAGTATCGCAAAAATCAAATGCAAGCGGTACTTTTTGCGCCGGAACAGATACGAATTATTACCGGTTCTCCAAGCAGAAAAAGGCGGTACTTTGATACGGTGATCTCTTCTGTTGACCATGCGTACAAAAAATCTCTCCGAAGTTATGAAAATGCTTTAAGACGGCGAAATAAAGTGCTAGAGGTTTATCAGAATGAATCAGATGCACTGCGAGAATTGTCCTATTGGAATGCGCTCGTGGTTGAGCATGGTATGGAGCTTACCAAAAAGAGAGCCTCATATATTCAGTTTTTAAACGATCATCCACATGTTGAAGGGAAAGAGTTTCGAATAGAATACCATCCAAACAACATCTCAATGCTGGTCTTGAGTGACGTTCTTTCAAAAGAGCTTCGTTTTAGACGAACGTTGGTCGGACCGCAAAAAGATGATTTTGAAATATTTCTGAAAGGAAAGCAACATAATAATGTCAGTTTATATGGATCTCGCAGTGAGCAGCGAATGGCAGTTTTTTGGCTCAAACTTAATGAACTTAAGTTATTTGAAAAAGACTCAAAAGAAAAACCACTCCTTCTTCTTGATGATATTTTTTCAGAGCTTGACGATCATAATCGAGAATTGGTCATGAAAATGATCAAGGATCATCAGACTATTGCAACAACAACAGAAGAAGATATTCAAAAAATTGTACAAATTCCAGAGGTTATTATTGAGTTGTAGAGACTATAGCTTGAGGGCATGTAAATCATCATTTCTGGAAAGTGTCACAGCCCGAATATATTTCAAATACTCTGATGAAAGTTTCTCTAATGCAGCTAAATTTCCATGCATTTTTGCTCGTTCCATATGTGTAAATATCCACCTAAGTTCTGGATCTGTAGGGAGCTGTGATTGCTTAAGGAATGAAATAAGTTTATCATGCGGTGGGTTATTATCGTTCACATACGCATATCCATGACGTGAAAATCGTTGAAGTAATGCAAGTTCAATTCGATCAAACTCATCAAGTCCGGTTAACCGTGGAGTCCCCCCATCCATACCAGCTGCAAAAACCCATTTTTTTGGAATCTCCTCAAATGGGTGAACACTCACATTTGGTAGAAGAACTTTTGCAGCCTGTTCGAGAGAATGAGGTTTGTGAAATGCAGGGTATACTTCAACCTGTTGATCAGGAAATAATTCACCAAAAACTAAAGCGGTACCTGCGTCATCCAAAATATCTTCAGGATAAATAAATGTTTGACTGTCGGTAAAGCCAGCATTTGGATTTCTTATGATTTGTCCTGATGCTGTGGCACCATTTTTTGAGGTAGTGAGGAAAAACGTTCGATCAAGAATTTGCTGAGCAAGTTCTGGTTCAGATTGAAAACATTTCAAAATATAAGGGAGTGGGACTGCTGCTCCCATGAGAGCAATTCCAACTCGAAATTCTTCGTGATTGTTGTGGAGAGTTCGAAGTCGATGAGCAACCATTTCTCCATGAAGAGTCAGGTGTTCTCGAAGATGAGCCATACCTTCTACTGGTTCAATCTCAGGGGGCATACTGAAAGGGTATTCGATCATATCCTATTATAATTTATTTAATTAAGAAAATGAATAGTTAATTTAATTTATGAATAAATGGTACGTAAAAAGCAAAAATAGCGTTTTTAGGAAGCATTTAAGATATATTGATATAATATAAGATGTAGGAGAGGTGGCAGAGTGGCCGAATGTACCGGTTTCGAAAACCGGCGTGGGGAAACTCACCAAGGGTTCGAATCCCTTCCTCTCCGCAGGAATTATAATTAGAAAATTAATAGAAACATTAAAATTAATTCAAATATGATTTCAATAGAATTTCTCAGACAATTTAGAATTGCAGGGTTCGCGATCTTTGATTTTGCAGTATCATTTATTGGCGTTTACTTACTGGCTCCATTATTATCAAAACTATTTGGGAAATTAGGTATTCAAATACTGAAAAAAAATTGGCTATTTTTGACTATCCCGCTGAGCGTTTTAATTCACGTACTTGTCAGTCAAATAACCCCCATGACAAAAGAATTTCTTGACCCACAAGGCCATTTTATTTTAAAAGGAGTAATTATTATCTTGCTCATTTTTGGACTCAGAGGAATAAAAAGAGTCAAAAAATAACGAAGCTTTTTAGTCCCAAATCCTTTTCCAAAATACTCCCAACACCTCTTTGATTTTTATTGGATTCTTTGTTCCTCCCGGAACTATAAGTATCTGGCCAGGAGTTATGGGGAATTCTTTATCATCGCTAAATTCATTAAATGAATAATTTACAATATCATATGGATCAGCTCCATACATCTCTGCAATACTTTCAACTGTTTCATTATTTTTAACGGTGTGTACTATGCCAGTCACTGGTGGAATACTAATGATCATGTTAGGCTTAATTCCGGATTTTGGCAAATCATCATTTGCCCATTCGATAGACTCAACTGAGATATTAAATTTTTCGGCAATTGATTCAAGCGTATCTCCAAATTGCACGCGATAGTAAATCGACGTTTCTCTGATAGAAAGATCATCAAGTTCATACCGAAGATATTTTCCGATATTTTTCAAATCAGTTCGCGCCTTCCATAAAGAGAAAGAAAATAATGCTGCTGCGAGTAAAATCAATAGGGGAAATAGGGTAAGAAATGAGATATGAAATGGATGATGAAGATGTTTCGCATTTCTCTTCTTTTTGTTCATAGTAATATCATAAACTATTTTTAAGAGTTATTGAAGGACTGGATTGGTAGGTAGCTCAGAGAGGGGGAAGTATGATGATTATTTTTTCTCTTTACTGTTTTGAATAATTATTATCAAGGAATAACGGGATAATATATTTACTATATGCAAATAAGATATAGTAGAGAAGAGCAGAGAACAGAAAGAGTATAATGAATAATACTTGGAACAGATTGCATGGTAAATAGTGGATTATTTTACAAATAAAATAAAAAATATCACCCCAACAGATAAAAAAATGAAAACAAAATTTTGGAGAGATTTGAGGATAATGGATGCTTAAGGGATGCGAAAGAACAAATAGATTGTTTAATAAAATAATATATCTATATGCATGTTACATATATTAAATGAACAAATGACTGGAGGTGATAATGAATGAAAACATTTACAACTGATGAGGCGCGCGCAATTGGAGATAAAATCAATATCGACTGGAATACATACAATATTGAAGAATTTCGCATGGGTCTTGAAGTTGAACTCGAACATGGTGCAAATGATCCACAAACAAATGTGACAAATGATGATGAGGTAATGACCGGAAAAATTGCTCTCGCCCATCTCAAGGAAATCTCGGATTATTATACTCGTTTGAAGAAGATGGAAGAGGAAGCGGGATCGTAGTACAATGAGATTCCCATGTTAGCTCTTTCAGATGATCAAACAACTGCAGTCGATGCGCTCCTTCGTTGGTTTGAAACGGATACGAAATCAAAAAAATATATCTCGTTGGGAGGATATGCTGGAACTGGCAAGACGACGATTATTTCTGTGATTCGAAATAAACTTCATACTATAAATAAAAGGCTGAGGGTAGCATTTGTATCTTACACAGGTAAAGCTACTCGCGTTCTTGAATCACGGCTTTCTGAAAGAAGTATCATCTTAAAAACCGATTCAGTTAGTACGATTCATGCCCTGATCTATACGCCAATTGTCAATGAAAAGGAAGAAATCGTAGGGTGGAAAAAGAAAGAAAAGATTGAGTACGATTTGATCATTATGGATGAGGCATCGATGGTTGATGGAATTATCTGGAATGACTTACTTTCATTCACTATTCCCATAATCGCAGTTGGCGATCATGGGCAGCTTCCTCCGATTCAAGGTAATTTTAGCCTTATGGCAAAGCCCGAACTGATCCTTACCCATATTCATCGACAAGCAGAAAAAAATCCTATCATTGGACTTTCAATCCAGGCGAGAGAACATGGATATATTCGTCCGGGAAACTATAGTTCATTGGTTAAAAAATTTACACCAACCGATCCTGATTTTCATATGGAGATGCAGGAAGCACTTGAAAATTATCATGATGATACTCTTGTTTTGTGTGGATACAATAGTACGCGAAAGCGGCTAAATCGAAGCATAAGAAATTCATTAGGATTTGAAATGATCGAGCCAACATCTGGTGATCGCGTGATTTGTTTAAGAAATAATCATGAGCATCATATATACAACGGAATGCTTGGCACGGTAAATAATATTAAGCCAGCCGGAGATAACTGGTTCGAAGCAGAAATCAAGATGGATGATGGAGATATATACAATGGACATATCTCAAGAGAACAATTTGAAAGCGATACTGCCTTGAATTTTACTGATAAACGTTCAAAGGTTATGGCGGGAGATCTTTTTGATTTTGGCTATGCACTGACGGTTCATAAAGCACAAGGAGGTCAGGCAAAAAAAGTTGTATTGTTTGAAGAGCGATTTAAAAAGATGAGCGACCAGCAGTGGAGGCGATGGCTTTATACCGCAGTAACTCGAGCTGAAGAAGAGCTCATTATTTTTGGAACGTAACTTCCTGAGTTCATAGTTAAAATCCTCGTCACTTTAGTACAATAAATAGTATGAAGAGATTGTTGAAAAAGCTTGGAGTTATGATCATGTTGTTTGGCCTCATATCTTCTCAATTTGTCTGGGCAGTTGAAGAAAATATCAATGTAACTGCAACCATTCAACCACAGCCTTCTGATGTCACCATATCAATAACGGCCGATAAGGTCGAGGGTTCAGAAATTGCACCACAAGAATTAGTTACATTCACTCTTTCATATCAGGTGGCCTCATATTCTGAATTTCCTTTAGAAATTGTAGCGTCGTGGGAGCAAGGATTGATTGAGGGAACAAGCACGTACGTAGATGTGTATGATTACGTGCTTGGATCAGCAAGTGATGCTCATGATGGCACTCCTCCAGTGATTGATCTTCTCAACAGTACGATTACCTGGAGTATCTCGGGAGCATCATACAATGTAACTCCGTATAATGTGTCGTTTGAACTGCAGGTAAAAGACTCTTTTTTAACAACAAATAGGATCATTGTCTACACCAATGCTGATGCAACATATGGCGCCGCAGTTGCTCCACAGGAGGATTATTTATTATATGTGAATCCTCTATTGAGTGTCACGCCGACGCCATCTCCAACCGATACTCCAATTCCGCCAACCAATACGCCAACGCCAACCCCCTACGCAGGAACCCCCACAGATGCGCCAACCAATACGCCAACACCAACAACTCCCGACGTAGGAACTCCCACAGAAGGTCCAACCAATACTCCAACAAACTCTCCAACCCCCTATGCAGGAACTCCCACAGATCTGCCAACCAATACGCCTTATATTCCTCCGCCCCCAACCGACACCCCAGCCGATACCCCAATGCCACCGACCGATACCCCAATTCCGCCAACCAACACACCAACTCCGGTCATAATTGTTGGCGAGGGAACAAACGTTCCAACCCCCTCACCAACATCTGGTCCGTCACCTACACAAACTCCCGGTTCGTCGCGCACCCCAACACCTGACATTTCAACCGTAGTCCCGACACCTTCTGTGGACAAACTAAAATTTGAAAAAGTTCGAATTGATGATGTGGGAGCAGAA
>PFOB01000030.1 GCA_002792315.1 Candidatus Roizmanbacteria bacterium CG_4_10_14_0_2_um_filter_39_13
TCAGACGCACCAAGTATTCACTACTTGACGCCATATGTCGCAATGACCCATGCCGAATACTTTCGTGATAAGGGTTTGAATGTCGTTATCATACTCGATGATTTATCCACCCATGCACAAAGTTATCGAGAGATATCTCTCTTGAGTCAAAGATTTCCCGGGCGTGATTCCTACCCAGGAGATATTTTTTATGCCCATGCTAGTTTGCTCGAACGAGCGGGTAATTTCCATCATCCTGAAAAAGGATCTGTCTCCATAACCTGCTTGCCGGTTGCAACTACCGTTGAAGGAGATCTTGCCGGATATATTTCAACAAATCTCATGGGTATGACTGATGGTCATATTCTTTTTGATGCAGATATTTACAATAAAGGTTCACGACCGGCTATAAATATACCTCTGTCGGTCACTCGTGTTGGTCGACAAACACAAAATGATTTATTGCGTAAAATTACTCTTGAAGTATTATCTGTCCTTTCTCAGTATGAAAAAATTCAAAATATATCACATTTAGGAAGTGAGATTTCTGATGATTCGAAACGAATTCTTGAAAAAGGAAAGGCGTTTCAAATTATGCTTCATCAAGAACATTTGATTATTCCCCGAGAGATTCAAATTGTTTTTTTTGGCATCGTTTGGCTGAATATGTATGACTTATCAACTCAAGAAGCATATAAAAAAATTCTTGACTTGTTCTTATCGCTGTACGAAAAAGAGGCTGTACGAGATGAGTTGGTGAGAATCACAATGATTGAATCATTGCCACAGTTTTTAATCCAGATGAAACAAAATAAATTAATTCAAACAATATGCAAACAAAAGACATCGTAGAGGATCAAAAATTTATGGTCGTTCTCCAAACAATCGCCACGGCGTATCAGGATATCTCAGTCATGAAAATGAAAGAAACACGTAGTTTTATTGATCATGCACGATTGTTTGTAAGTATGCTCAGAGATATATTTGAATCGCTGAAGTATTCTCATCCCCTGCTCAGTCGACTCGAGGGGAAAACATCGGCAAAAAAACCTTTGGCAAAAGTCCTCATTACGGCAAACACAAAATTTCATGGAGATATTCTGAGGCGGATATTCGAAACATTTCTCAAAGACAATAAAGAAGAAGGCGATGTCTTTCTTATCGGAAAAATTGGAAAAGATTTACTTCGTGAATATGGACAAAAAGACGAAGTTAAATTATTTGACGTATCCGATATTAATATGAAAATGAGCGACTTAAAACCACTCATATATTACCTCCTTCAATATAAAAAAATATATGTATATTACGCAAAATTCAAAAGTATCGTAACACAAAACCCTGAAGTATCAGAGCTCACCAACATCAACAAACTACTTGAAGAAGAGCTTGAAGCTGAAAAAGAGGGACAGAATCTTAAGGAAGCACCACCTACCTATTTGTTTGAGCCTTCTGGTGAAAAGATCGTATCTTTTCTCAATAATAATGTCATTGTCTCTCTTATGAGACAGGCAGTTCTTGAAACACAACTTGCTCGATTTGCATCACGACTTAAGGCAATGGACGCCTTACTTGTCAAAATTGATGAAAATATGAAAAGCCTTCATAAACAAGAGCGAAAAATCAAACACGATATAACTAATAAAAAACAACTCGAGCGTATATCAGGAATGGTATTTTGGCAGCAATAGCTTTGAGTGATTTCCAGTAGAATAAAGATACTATGAAAAAAAAGGGATCAATTATTTCAATAAAGGGTCAAATCGTAGAAGTTGCATTCTATGACAATCCGCCCAAGAGATATGACTTGTACACTATGGAGGAAAATCCAGAAGCAATTCTCGAAGTGTACACTTCTGCTTCTCCCCGATCGGTATACTGTCTATCCCTCACTCAAACGCACTATTTTTATAAAGGTGCCGTTGTTATTAATACTGAGAACACTCTGACCATTCCCGTGGGAAAACAGGTGTTGGGACGAGCAATGAATGTATTCGGAGAGCCGATTGATGGAAAAGAAAACTTTAATTTTGATGAAACATACTCAATTTTTGCAAATGATAAAAATCCCTCAAATATCGCCGTTTCAAATGAAATTCTTGAAACAGGGATAAAAATTGTTGATTTTTTCACTCCATTAATAAAGGGTGGAAAAATTGGATTGTTTGGCGGAGCCGGAGTCGGAAAAACAGTATTACTGACTGAGATTATTCACAACATCAGCATCAAACACACGGAATCTCATGTATCGGTATTTTCAGGAATTGGAGAACGCAGCCGTGAAGGTCAAGAACTCTATGAAGCGCTTGGCGAAACCGGAGTGTTATCATCAGTTGCGCTTATTTATGGAGAAATGAGCAAAAATCCTGCGGTACGATATCGAACTGGTTTTGCGGGGGTTGCACTCGCCGAGTATTTTCGAGATGTAATGAAAAAAAATGTGCTTTTCTTTGTTGATAATATGTACCGTTTTGCGCAAGCAGGATACGAACTGGGCACACTCATGAGTCAGATCCCCTCAGAAGGTGGGTATCAGCCCACCCTTGCATCTGACATGGCACATATCCACGAACGACTCTATTCGACATCTGAGAGCGAAGTCACGACATTTGAAACCATCTATGTGCCAGCGGACGATATCACCGATCCTGGAGTGCAGGCAGTTCTGCCATATCTTGATGCACGCGTTGTTCTTTCTCGATGGATTTACCAAGAAGGACGCTTTCCTGCAATTGACACCCTTCTTTCAAACTCGAGCGCACTTAATCCTGAAATTATCGGAGAAAGACATTATAACGCATACCTCGAAACTCAATCTCTCCTCAAAGAATCAGTAAACCTCGAAAAAATTGCATCTCTTATTGGTGTGTCAGAACTTTCAAAAGAAAATCAAACAATGTATAAACGATCTCAAATTGTAAAAAATTACATGACACAAAAATTTGTGACTGCCTCTGGCGAAAAATTAGAGAAAAGTTCATATGTGGCACTTTCTGAAACAATTAATGATGTTGAGGCCATTCATAATGGAGATTACGATAACATGTCACCGGAACAATTTCTTTATATTCAAACATTGGCTGACTTAAAGTAGCGCCGTAAATTGCTTAATTCAGAGCCTGTTTGGAAAGTCTAGGTAGAATTATTTTTGAGGAATTTTGTCTATTACCGAGGCATGAAGAGCGATTTTAGCAGTAGCTAAATGAGCGATGAATAACGATGGTAAGAGGAAAAATAACCAAAAAAAAACTTTTTAGATCTTTCCAAACAGGCTCTTATATACCTATGGCAGATAAGACAATTAATCTATTAATGATGACTCCAGAAAGAAAAATATTTGAGGGTCAAGTCTTGTCAATTAGTTGCAAAAATGAACTCGGGAATCTTGATATATTGCCTGAGCATAGTAATTTCATGTCAATGATTGTGGAAGAAATCACAATCAGAGATCTCATGGGAAAAGAAAAAAAAATACCCGTTGAGCAAGCAATTATTCAGGTCTTGAAGGATATGGTGGTAATACTCATGAATATTAACGTTTCAGAAAATGACCTGGTACTCAAGGCCATCATGGAACAGTTTCAAGAATAGTTTCTCTTCACAATCAATCGTCCAATCCAAATTACTCCCAAGATTGAGGCAGATGTCAATAAATATATCCCAAACTCTCCCATCTCTAAAATCTGTACACGAAATACCTGAGAGAGAAATGATGATCGAACAATCATAAATTGAATGATAATTGGTGCAACGATGGTGAATATAAATATGGGAGGGATAAGAACTTTGAGCTTCGACTCTGTTCGGTGTGAAAACCAAATATCTACAAATATAAATGCTTGAACGATTGCAAGAACCGTGAATGCCGCCGTTTGTGGGTCACCACCAAAAATACCCGTGTCCCCGGCAAGCAATCTATAGGTAACAATAACGATTGCTGCTGCTGCAAAGCCAATCATGGTAATATATCCGATATCTTTTCGTTGGAGAATCACCATAGCACGATCTGGCTTTTGTTGCATGACGTGCGAATTTTTTGGCGTGAAAGCCATTGCAAGCGCTGGAACCCCGTCTGAAATGAGATTGATGTACAGAAGCTGAATGGGGAGAAGTAAGGGGGGAAATCCTAGGAGCAATCCAATAACAAGGGCTAAGCCTTCTGATAAATTTCCCGTCAGTAAATATTTGATCGAGTTCTTCAATCGAACCACAATATTCCTCCCCTCTTCCACTGCGTTCACAATGGTAGCAAAATTATCATCAAGAATGACCATATCTGCAACTTCTCGTGCTACATCAGTCCCAACCTTGCCC
>PFOB01000034.1 GCA_002792315.1 Candidatus Roizmanbacteria bacterium CG_4_10_14_0_2_um_filter_39_13
ACAATTCGATAGTAAAATACCATTCTTACAGCTCGGGTAATCGATATACTCCATGTGTCCTCTAATTTTCCCGAAAGTTTATGCAATCTCAATGATGGATGGTCTGGTTGGAGTTGGAAAAGCTTTAACTGTTTGGTAGTTTTGTTAAAAAGTGCTAAGTTTTTTGTTTTTAATAAAGCGAGCTTTTTTTTGCAAAGTGGAGAAAAATCTATCTTCATAGCAAATAGGAACTTTCTTTAAAGCTGCTTAAAAAATTCATCTAGGTTATCTACTGGAATCAATTCTCCACTCTTTTCAGCTTCTTTTGCTTCGTTATATGCTTTTTCTACTTCGTCTGAAGCCTTGAAAACTGGATAGTGGACATCTCTGACGTCATTAATAATCAAATTCTTAACATACGCAGACATATTTAAACCAAACCTATTGGCTTTTGTTTGAAGATAAGCCTGAAGCTCAGAAGGTAAAGTCACTCGAAGTTGAACTGTATTGCTTGCCATATTAGCCTAATTTTAGCATCTAAAAAAGGCTATTTCAAGTACATATTTAGTTTTTCGGGGCTTGATGGACGATGTTGGGACCTGGTTTCTCAAACAATCTTAAGTTTTACCTCTAGTTGCATATCCATGGCTGAGGCTAACTTACTCAAGGTCTCAATTGTTGCATTTCGTAATCCCGACTCTATTTTACTCAAAGTTGTTCTGTTCACATTGGCCTTTGTCGCCAGTTCTTCTTGAGTAATTCCTCTTTTTTCTCGAGCTTCTTTGAAAGAAGTCAATAAATCGTAGTAGTTAATTTCTTCTTCAACAATCTTACGTTGCTCTGGGGTAAAATTTCTTGAAAATGCTTTTAGGCCGATAGTTTTGTGTTGATTTTTCATTTATACCTCCTTAATCTTTCTTCAGCAGTTTTTATTTCTTTGACTGGTGCCTTTTGTGTTTTCTTCTGAAAAGCTGATAGAACTAAAATTCTTGTTTTTTCGAGATACGCGTAGAAAGCTCTCCATTGACCTTGATACCTCACTCTTACCTCAAAAACACGGCTGTTTATTCTCTTTGCGAATGGCTCTCTTAAAAAACCATCTCTTTCTAAAATTTGAAACAAGGCGACAAATTTGGCTTGTACTTCCTCTGAAAAAGTGGCTAGTTCCTTGGCAGCCCTTTCGTCTATTTCTAGAACCTTCTTCATCCTCATATTGTTGCATAAAAGCAACATTTGTCAAGAACTGGAAAGAAATTTGTTAGCCCAAAGCGAAAATGTCCTCTTCCTGCAAAGTAGAAATGTCCTCTTTTGAGAAAAGATCTCCATAATTAGGCTTGTTAACAAACAAGCTGAAAAGGAGACCCATAATGAAAGGATATTTAATCATGAAAGAAAGCGAATTGTTGAGAATAGAGGTTTTAGAAAAATTAATAAGACGAGAAATTAAACAAAAAGTTGGAGCAAAAATGTTGGGAATCACCATCAGACAAACCAGGCGTACTTTGAAAAAGTATAAACTTGAAGGCAGTAAGGGATTAATTCACAAATCTAGAGGTAAAGTTAGTAATAATAAAATTTCTCAGGAAAAACTAGATCAGGCAATTCAGTTAATCAAGGATAAGTACTGGGATTTTGCTCCAACTTTGGCTAATGAGAAATTACTTGAAAATCATCAAATTAAAATCAGCACAGAAAAATTAAGACAAGAAATGACAATGGTGGGAATCTGGAAATCAAAAACAAGAAAGAAAGCCCATGTCCACCAACTTCGAGAAAGAAGAGCTTGTTTTGGGGAGCTAATACAGCTAGATGGCTCACCACATGATTGGTTTGAAGGCAAAGCTCCTAAATGTAATCTTAATGTGGCCATTGATGATGCCAGTAACATTTCTTTTTACAAATTTAGTAAAACTGAAACTACTCAAGATTACTTTAAGTTAGCAGAAGAGTATTTTCTCAAGTATGGACTACCCCTAGCTTTTTACGTAGATAAACACAGTATTTTTAGAGTTAATACTCCTACGAAATTAGATCTCAAAAAACCAACTACAGATGAAAATGAAGGCTTAACTCAATTTAGCAGAGCCATGAAAGAATTAGGAATTGAGCTAATATTTGCTGAAACTGCTCAAGCAAAGGGAAGAGTTGAAAAATTAAATAGAACTCTCCAAACTAGATTGGTTAAAGAAATGAGATTAAACAATATCTATAGTATTGAAGAAGCAAATATATTTCTTCCCAAATTTATTAAAAAGTTTAATCAAAAGTTTTCTGTAAAACCAAGATCAGGAGTAGATATGCACAGGAGATTAGATAAAAATATTGATCTGACAAAAATACTTTGTCTTAAAAAAACTGGAATTCTTTCTAAAAATTTAACTTTTCAATATAGCAAAACTATTTTTCAAATCAAAACCAAAAGATCTGCTTTTACCCTTAGAAAAACTATAGTTACTATTTGTGAGAGATATGACGGAATAATAAAGGTATTTGACAACAAAGGTAAATTACTTGAGTACACAACAATCAAACAGCTTCCTAATACAAAATCAATAGACAGTAAAATTATCAACAGCAGAATGGATGATATACTAATTCAAGAAGCTCAGAAAAATTATAAAAAAAGAAATCCGTGGGAATCAGACTTCGACGAATTTACAAACGATAATTATTATTCTAAGCCTATCGGAGCCGTTTAAAATTAACAAGTAAAATAACCCGAAAGGGGACATTTCTACTTAGCAGGAAACCGGACATTTCTACTTAGCGCTAACACTAGTCAAGAAACTCTGCCAAAGTTAGGCTTGATATGGTACAATCATCAACTCGAGTCTAAAGAACAAAGGAAGTAAACGATATGCCGACAATTAATCAGTTGATTCGCAAAGGCGGACGCAGAAGCCCAGCTAAAAAAATTAAGGCTACTGCTCTTCGTCGCAGCTTCAACTCATTAACCGGAAAACCGGTCAAAACTACCAATCCTCAAAAACGTGGGGTGTGTACTGTGGTCAAGACTATGACGCCAAAAAAACCAAACTCAGCTTTGCGGAAAGTGGCTCGGGTCAGATTGTCCAATAAAGTTGAAGTCACTGCCTATATTATGGGCGAAGGTCACTCATTGGCAGAACACAGCATTGTTTTGGTTCGTGGCGGCAGAGTGAAAGACCTTCCTGGTGTAAAATATCATATTGTCAGAGGTAAATTTGACGCTTCTGGTGTTGATGGTCGCAAAACAAGCCGGAGTAAATACGGAGTCAAAGCTAGTTAAAAGAGCCCACCTATGAGAGCAAAACGCGCCCCGATTAGAATGACAGAACCAGACACTTTGTATGGTTCGGCCAGAATAGCCAAGTTAATCAACTACGTTACCAAAGATGGTAAACGGACGGTAGCAATGAAACAAGTTTATTCGGCTCTAGACCTAGCTGCTCAAGAAACTAAGAAAAAACCACTCGAAGTATTTGAAGCGGTCATTGATTCAGTCACTCCCCAGATGGAAGTTCGTTCTCGTCGAGTTGGTGGCGCCGCCTATCAAGTGCCAATGCCAGTCAGACCCCGACGTGGATTTGCCCTAGCCCTGCGTTGGCTGGTTCAAGAAGCTCGCAAACGTTCAAGCAAACAGTATCATAGTTTTGCTGAGAAATTGATGGCAGAAATGCTTGACTCCTTGCAAAATCAAGGTGGGGCAATTCAACGAAAAATGACTTCTCACCGAATGGCCGATGCCAACAAAGCATTTGCCCATTTCCGCTGGTAATTTTTTAAACCAGGACGATGTCTAGTTTCGTTTTGATTGCAGTGGTTAGTCACACCAAGTATACTGTCCTTTGGTTCAGTTTTTTTGGTCAAACTAAACGCAAAGTAAGTCCATATGGTACACACAATAAAACTAGAAGACACCAAATCAATTCCACTTTCTAGAATTAGAAACATTGGTATTATTGCCCATATTGACGCTGGTAAGACAACAACGACCGAGCGAATTCTCTATTTTACTGGCAAGACCTACAAAATTGGTGAAGTCCATGAAGGCGCTGCCACTATGGACTGGATGGCCCAGGAGCAAGAGCGGGGCATCACCATTGTTTCAGCGGCTACCACCACTTTTTGGCAACCTTACTTTGAATCGACTGTTTCTAGAGAACCTTACCGCTTTAATATCATTGATACTCCGGGACACGTTGATTTCACTGCCGAGGTAGAACGCAGCTTACGCGTTCTTGATGGGGGAGTGACTGTGCTCGATGCCAGTGTAGGTGTCCAGTCTCAGTCAGAAACCGTTTGGCGACAAGCAGATAAGTACCACGTACCGCGAATTTGTTTTATCAACAAGATGGATAAAGTTGGTGCCGATTTCTTTGCCACCAT
>PFOB01000032.1 GCA_002792315.1 Candidatus Roizmanbacteria bacterium CG_4_10_14_0_2_um_filter_39_13
TACTCTTGATTTTAAAGATGTTGTTCAGAGCATTGTTGACGGGATTCTTCATGAACTTGGATTTTTAAAGTTAGGTTATCGAATTGTTGTATTGGCCCTTGTTAACGATGAAAAAAAAGTACTTGAGAGAATTGCTATTTCACAAACAAAAGAAGCAGTCAAGGCGGTCGAAGCAAGCCCAATGCCATTTCAATCTATTGAGATTCCACTACGAGCAAATAAAAACTTATGTATAAAAGTTTTAAAAAATCATAAATTTTCATATACTGAGTCTTGGCCAGATATTCTTTGTCCTCCATTTACTCCTGAAAAGGCCAAAGCCATTCAAGAGAAGGTCGGAATTAAGACAAGCTTTGTGTGCCCTGTCAGAACAAAACAAAAAACAATCGGAGTTATGATTTTTAGCTTGGTAAAGGAATTTTCTGAGATATCTGAAGATGAAAAAGAACTGATTCTTAACTTTACTGATATTGTCGGCCTTGCAGTTCAGAATGCAAAGCTTTATTCCACTGTTGAGGAAGCATCGCATCGACTCAAAAAAGCCAATCATCGTCTCAAAGAGCTTGATGTTCTCAAAGATGAATTTGTATCAATTGCTTCGCATGAACTTCGTACGCCAATGACTGCGATCAAAAGTTATTTATGGATGGCGATAAATAAATCTCCTCAGAAGTTGGATCCACAACTGAAAAAATATTTAGATATTTCTTACCAATCAACCGAACGACTCATTCATCTGGTAAATGACATGCTTACGGTTTCACGAATAGAGCGTGACAAAATTGAAATAAAGAAAGAGATGTTTGATATTTCTGAAACGCTCCAATTGGTGTACGAGGAGTTGAAAATATCAGCTCAAGAAAAAAACATAGAATTTACTCTTATAAAAGATAAGGACGAGAAGTATCCGGTGCTTGGAGATAAAGAAAAACTTCGAGAAGTCTTCCAAAATCTCGTTGGAAATGCGTTGAAATTTACTCCAAATAAGGGAAAGATCACCATAGCCTTCAAAAAGGATAAAAATGGCGTGCAAATTTCTGTTTCTGATACCGGATCGGGGATTCTTAAAGAAGATCAATCAAAGTTATTCAAAAAATTCAGTAAAATCGATTATTCATATACCAAACATAGCAGTCAGCCAGGGACAGGTCTTGGGCTGTACATTTCAAAGCAAATCGTTTCTTTACACCACGGAAGTATTACAGTACAATCAGAAGTAGAGAAGGGGAGTACGTTTACGGTTAATTTGCCTCTGTCGAATTCAAAAGGAGAGGAATCATAAAAAAATGATTGATCAAAACGCAAAAAAAATAATAATAGTTGAGGATGAGCAGTATCTTCGGGAGTTGTATATACAAATTCTTCAGCAAGAAGGTTACAGTGTGGATAGCGCTGAAGATGGTGATATAGCTTTTGAAAAGCTTTCAAAAAATCAATATGATCTCGTTCTTCTTGACGTGATTCTTCCAAAAATGGATGGTCTTCAGATTCTTGAGAAATTGTCAAAGATGGGTGATAGGAAGTTTGACAATACTGTCTTATTGACAAATCTTGGGCAGGATCTCGTTGTTGCAAAAGCACTTGATTATGGCGTCCGTGGATATATGATCAAAAGTGACTATACGCCAGAAGAAATGATAAATGAAGTGAAAGGATATCTTGAAAATGGAGAAGTAAAATCCGCTTTACAATAGTTTGCAATCGATATGTTTCACAAAAATAACTCAGGACAAGCATTGATTATTATTGTGCTTATGATTGCCCTTGCACTTACTGTGATAGCAGCATCTTCTTATCAGCTTACTGTTCAAACGGAAGGATCTAAGCTCCAGGAGGAGTCAGTACGTGCGCTTGCCGCCGCCGATGCGGGTATTGAAGCTGGATTGCAGATTGCTAACACTAATGCTCCTCCTCAAGGTTATACTTTTGCATCACAAGGATTAAGTTTACCTGGTATTGATTCGGAAAAGAGCGAAATTTTTGTGACCGATACTTCTTCTGCAGAATTTGTTTCTTCTTTAGTTCTAAAAGATGATCAGTTCACTTTCTACACAATGCAACCACCAACATTTCCAGCTCCAGCATTTGCCGGGAATCTTGATTTGTATTTTGCATCAGAAGGAGCGGGGAGCTGTTCTGGAGCTCGTTCAGTACCAGCACTTGAGTTAACCTTTATCTATGGGGCAAATAACGACATGGAGAGACGTGTTGTTGAGCCTTGTGGATCAGGAGAAGTGATATCAGGGAGCTCTCTCACGAACGCGACTGGTGTCACTGAGGTCATTCAAGGTTCTACATACTACTTTCGTTCCGACACAATAAATACATCTACATTTTCCAACTTAAAGATGATTATTGTCCGATCATTATTTGCCAATACGCGTATTGGTTTTCGAGCGCTTTCCGGCACCTTTCCAAATCAAGGAAAAAATATTGAAGCACGAGCGTATTCAATATCTGGTCCGTCAAAAATTGTGACTATATTCCAATCGTTGCCTCAGATTCCTGCAGATTTTTTTGTAACAAGTTTCTAGCAGACTTTTAATTAAATTTTTCAAAGAAGATTTGTTCTTTTGGAACGTCATTTGTTTGCAGTTCTTCTTTCAAAGCTTCAATCACATGTGGGCTTCCACAGAGGTAATAATCAAAATGTGATTTTGAATCCGCCCCTTCATTAAAAAGTTTATGAAGTCCATGCGTAACTCTTCCCGTCAAACAGCGCGCATCAGGAGATGTGCTTTCACGAGAGAGGCAGATTGAATAGTCAAAGTTGGGATGAGCATCCGCCAAATCATCAAGCTCTTTTTTAAGATACATATCTTGTTTATATTTGAGTCCCCAGAAAAGATGAATTTTTTGCTGAGACTGTTCGTGTAAAGGGGGGAGGATTTCTTTCAGCATGCTATACATCGGAGCAATTCCTGTACCGGTTGCAAGCATGACTATATTTCTTTCTGAATTTTTGAAGGTGAACATACCTGCGGGGCCTTGCATTGTGATTGAATCACCTTCATTCATCTCTTGAATAAATGAGCTACCTAGCCCTCCGGGAACTATTTCGATAATAAAATCTAATGTGTCTTTTTGTGATGGCGCTGATGCTATAGAATACAGTCTTCGAGCAGGGTGCCCCTTTTCTTGGACGGGAAGATGAAATATCATATATTGTCCTGCTTGAAATGACCAGTCGGCATCAGTTGGATACCTGAACTGTAGGAGGAAAACCTGAGGCGCAATTTCTTTTTTAGATTTCAAAATTGCAGAGCATGTTATGAGCATAGGTGACGAGCTATCATTAGTAATGAGATATTATACGATGAAATTTAGAGTCGAGCTCGTTGATTTATCTCAGCCTCAACAAGCTCCATAGGCCTACCGTATTTGAGTTTTGAAAGCTGAATTATGGCTTGTGCAATTCGCTCATTGCGCTGTTTTTTTAAGAGTTCAACATCTTTTGTCATATCGACCGAGAATGGGTCAACTGGTTCATTATTCACAATGGTTTTCATATATCCATGAAAGCGCTCAATATTGATAAGATCAGATTCTCCAAAACGTGGTTGAAACTCACGTGCTAAATACGAGGCGTCGGTTACGCCAACACGAAATGACATAAGTGTTCCGACATTTCCAAACACCGCATTTTTGACTTCTTCGTCCATCTGCCCAATAAATTGATTTGCAACGGTAAGACTCAAATGATATTTTCTCGCCTCAGAAAGAATCACCGCAAAATCAGGGGTTGCAAAATTTTGGAACTCATCGACATACAAAAAGAAATCTCGTCGATCTTCCTCAAGGGTATCGACGCGACTCATTGCAGCGGCTAGGATTTTTGGTATGATCAAGAGTCCAAGAAATGTTGAGTTTTCTTCGCCAAGTTTTCCTTTGGAAAGATTGATGAGAAGAATCTTTCCATTATCCATAACATCTCTGAAATCAAATGAAGACTTTGATTGACCAATAATATTTCTCATCATTTTATTTGTGACAAATCGGCCAAATTTTGAAACGATATAATCGAGCACTTCTGATTTATGAAAGTCAGAAGTTTGTGCGATCTGATCGGTCCAGTAACGCCTGACAATTGGATCGGTTACTTTGGGAAGAAGTTCTTGCACAAATTTTTGATCTGTCATGACGCGTACAATTTCAATAAACGTGCTTCCGGGCTCTGACATAATAGTCAGCATTGCGTTTCGGACGGCATGTTCAAATCGTGGACCAATGATCCCGGTTCGCTGTGGATCATAGAGCTTGTACATAAGATTAATGATCGCTCCGGTAATAAAATGCTTTTGTTCTTCGGTACTTGCTTCAAGAAGGTTGAGTCCCATCGGGCGATCGGTCACTGAAGGGTCAAATAGTATGACGTCTTCTGCTCGTTCTGGTGGAATATATCGAAGGGCATCTTCAATAAGATCTCCGTGAGGATCGATAACACAGACGCCCTTTCCCTCATTAATATCTTGTTTGATCATTTCTTTCAGGAGTTCAGATTTTCCAACACCTGTTTTTCCAATAATATACATATGACGCATTCTATCTTTTAAATCGATATGCACCGGTCTTCGAACGCCACGATAATATCCATATCCAAGAAACGTTCCTCCTGAAGTAGGAACTTCAGATGATACCGGAGCAGATTTTGCCTTCAGCCATTGAATATGGGGCGTTTCAAGTGTTTTGTTTGGAAGATGAAACATTGAGGCAAGTTCGTCAACCGTTAATGTCGAAGTAAGTTTGGTAAAAGGCATCTCGAAGGCGGGGAAAAATTTATAGATAAAATTCATCATAAATCCTGCCTTAAACCAAATTTTTGGACTTGATAGATCATTCAAGTCAGAATCAAATTGACTAAAGGCATTTTTGATATTTCGAAGATGTGCTTCTGCGGTATCTTTATTTTGTGCAGATACAACAATCCGAATCATTGTTTCAAATGCAGGTTTTGTCGTTTTTTCATCAACCTTTTCAAGTATTTTTTGGCTGGTCTCAAATGTTGCTTCATTGGGATCTGCCTCTTTTTTTTTGGTTGATGACACGTATGATCTCCCCTCCGACTTCCAGCCGGTACCAGTACCGCGCACGAGGAACTGGATAATTGCTCCTTCATTATCGTCCATTTTTGAAAGTGCACTCGTTATTCCTGCAAGTGAGTCTGTTGGAATTTCTCGATATGTTTTCAGGGGCATATATGCTTCTTTACTTTGTTTTAGCGCGGCAAATGCGACGCTTCCCTTCTCAGTAAAGACATTGGGTTCATCGACATGTTTGATATCTGCCGTTGGGTAAAATCCATAAATTGTTTTTTCGATGAGATCGACAATTTTTTTTGGGACCGAGATGAAAAAGCGAATTTTTGATTTGGTTCCGACGATTTCACAAGCAACGACATCTCCAATCTCCAAAAAACTAAACATGCCACTGGGTTTTTTTAGAGAAGAGAACGACGCAAACATCTGTTCGGCTGAATCGATTTTTATCTCGTTATCTTTTGGCATCTGAAGTTCAAGGGTGACCATTTCGTATGCCATTTGATCGCGCTTTTTGAGACGGATATAAATGATCAAAAGGTACACAAATCCAATCGTAAGAAGAGAGGCGAAAATTGCTGCAAGCACCACAAGCCCAAAAAACATAACTCGTTCAACAATTTGATCCATTACAAATACGTCCATAGTATCAATTATACAGATTTATTCTAACGATGCGGAATAACACGAGTAGTTATTCTGACAGAAATGCCTTGATCTTTTTTACAAAATCAGGAGGCGACATATCGCTTTTTATAAGAAAATGTCGTGCTTTTTTCAGTTTTTTAAGATCGGCTTCATTTCCATCGAGGTTGGTGAGATAGACAATGCTTTTAATCTTTGTTTTATCAGTTTTTTCAAGTTCGTCGATGATTTGGAAACCATCTAATCCGGGGAGCATGACATCAAGGAGAATGAGGTCCCATTTTTTTGACTTAATAAGCTTAAGAGCTTCGTTTCCATCACCAGATGCCGTTGTATGAAATCCTTCTCTGACTAAGAGTTCTAAATACAGTTGTTGTAAAAATTCATCATCTTCTACTAAAAGTATGTGCTTATTATTCATTTTTTCAGTATATCACATCACAAAAAACCCCGCCCTCCAAAGGCGGGGTTTTGGGAAATGTTTCTTAGCGTGTGACCGTTATTGTACCAGTATTTGCACTTGGTGCATTTACCGAGATTCTGTTTGCAGTTGCAGAAATCTCATATCCTGAGTCATATGCTGCGGCACAATCTGCGGCTGATATGTCAGCACCATTATTGCTTGCAGGGTCCTGTGGGAGTGCGGCAATATATGTTGGGACAATCAAAAGACAGATGTCTCGACCAGTAGTCGCAATAGCTGTTGGCGTTGCATCGACACCAGTTGGTGCGACCCCATTGTTGTCGACCATGTATTGATTGACGGCATTGAGAATTGCGTTGACATCGCTTCTTCTTTTGGTGTCATCAGCATCCTGGAGATTTTGTGCAGGATTGACTGCTATTAATGTGATGGCAAGAAGTACAGCAAGTATTCCGATTACCACCAATAGTTCGATAAGGGTAAAACCTTTTCTATTCTTAAACATATTAAAGATAAATTAATAATATAGTTTTAGCATAAAGAAAAATTCAAACACTGTCAAGACACATTTTGAGTTTTCCTGAATTACTGATAAATAGTTCTCTTTCTTGTGGTGATAAGGACGTCTGTGTCGATTTCACTACTTTCACGAATGATGGTTGAATGTCCCAAAGAAGTGATGATATCATCAATTTCTTCCCGGTGAAAGATGTCAACCGATGGCTTGACCACAATCGAAGCATTTGCGGATTCTTGCGTTGGGGAATTTCCTACCTCAATCTGAGTATATCCTCCTGACTCTAAGCGCTCACGTATTGTATCCGCCTGTCCGGGGATGCCCGATCCATTGAGTATCCGAATGTGGATGGTATTTTTTGCCGCAATTATGACGGTAGGAGAAGGGATTGAGGTATTTGATGGCTTGACTTTTGGAGCCATTGAAATAGTGGGAGTCCGAGCATTTTGCACATTATTTTTTACCGGACCTTTGCGGAAGAAAAATACCATATATATCAAAATGAGAATAAGGAACACAAAGCCACCAAGCATAAGATACAAACGCATCTTTGACTCTTTTTGTTCTTTAAATTCATCTTGATCTTCAGATTTGATGATTGGTTCTTGTTCAACGAGAGGAAAGCTCACTTTTCCCAGTGAAGAATAGTGTTTAACTATATTTTGGGCAGTAGTGATATTATATATTGGCTGCTGGTCGCCAAAAAGGACAAAAGAAGGAATGATCATCTCTACTTCAAATTGCAGTTTTGAAAAAATATCTCTCAATGTATAGGCGAGTTCACGATTGACCGCAATTATGGTATTTACATCTTTTTTTTGAGTAGAAACCACGCTCAGCACTTTATTAAAGGGCACATAATCAATAAATTCATGTTTTTGTATTTCAAAGTCCTCCGGCTTCATTGTTTTTAAAAAATCCTTTTGAAAACAGGTTTGTGCAGAGAAAAAAATAGTTATCGAACAATGTTGGATCTTATTTGTTTTTACAAAATCAAGAATAAGGTTTTTTAATTGATCAACGTCAATAATTTCCATATCTGAATATACTGTTTGAGGAGGTTGCAAAGTGAGGGGAGTGTGAATGTTCCCACCATAGTAATATAAACATGTACGGTCCACATATAATACAGCTCTCATAAATATAAGAATACACGAAATATAGGGCGGAGTGGTGATTTAAGAATTAATATATATATTCCCAATCGGAGATAGTGAGACTATTATCGACATAAGCAATTGTTGTTTGAACGGTTTGAATGTAACTGCCGTATGTTGCGTCAGCCGTGATTACAATGGGATCGCTCCCAGCAACTGAAATTTCAACCGACGCATCTCCTATTTGCAACGTTTCTCCCGCATATTCAGGATCTCTGAGCACGCGAATAATTGCGTTTTCAATTCCACTTTCTGCTGCTTGAGAGGCAATGATTCGACTTTCAACAATGCTTGCAGAGCGAGTAATGTTGATCATTATTGAAATCGCGGTACTGGTTACGGCGATTGCCACGACAGTAAAAACAAGGAGGGTGACCAAGGTTTGACCATGATTATTATGAGGATGCTTTTTTTTCATAGTGATTTTATCGAATGCCAAGAGTGGTATCAATGGTGGTACTGCGTTGTCCCGATGCTTCTTGCACGGCGCTTATGATATCCATAGAGATCGTAATTGTTGGTACTCCTCCTGAGTTTTCAACCCGTTGAAATTGTAGATTTGATAATTCGGTACGGACATTATTTAGTCTTTGGACGTCGCCATTATCATCTGCAACGAGCGCTAATCCATTCAATTGATACGTGTAGGTACTGCCATCGATCTCAAGTGCAAGTTCGGGAGATGAATCTCCGGCATTTGCGGGAATAGTTATGCTATCAGCTCGTCCGATATCATATTGAAGGCGAGAAAGAATGTAGCTTTTGTCTGCTTCAACTGCAGACATACTTTGGATCTCAAGTTGCTTCTGGACAAGCTCTGCAAAAATAGTGGTCAAAACAAGAAGAATTATTGAAAAGAGACCCATAAACAAACTCAATTCAATGAGTGTAAAGCCTTTTTTAAATTTGGGACTTTGAGTTTTTTCAGTATTTATCATGGCGAATAATTAACTGATATTTCTTCAAAAATGGGTGTTGATGATGAGTCGACGGTTGATAAATATACTTTGTATCGAAAGCATCGTGCGGGATTCTCATAATTTACGCCATTATTATCAAATGCGATACTACCTTCTGCAGTATAATAACTTCCTGTTGTGCCATCAGGTCCAACAAACTCATATGTTGCGCCAGTACAGCTTCCCGCAAGAGCATCTGCTACTGCGATTTGCAGCTGTACGGTGGTATTTGCCGGGTCGACAAATGTGGGAACAATGCGATTGAATGCGGTTGAGTATCCCACATCAAAAGTAGCTGATTCGTAGGTGCCAGAGCTGCTATATGTTCCTCCCGGCCCACCCTCAATAATTTTAAACTCGTCACTTGCATCACCAGTAATAATATATGAATATGCATCTCCATCAGCTTCAAGAATTGATGCAATTCCATTAATTCCTGAATCAACTTCGATGCCACCGCAGTATGATGGACTTGATTCAGTAGCAATATCAAACACCTGATATTCTTCGCCACTTGTTCCTACTACAATCATTTTGTTTCCGGGAACAATGGTGATACCATTTGGATTCATTGATCCGGTTTCTGCAGTACCAATAATCGTTCTGCTCCCTGTTTTTGTAGAGATATCTACTACAAATGCCTCTGGTTGAGAGCCGCTATTTGAGCTTGCTGAGAGATATGCTCGAGTAGCTGTGTCGTTAACCACAATATCTGAAATGCCTGAACTATCAAGATCTGTTGAACTAATTATCGAAATGTCACTTGGATTTGTGGCATTCACAATTTGAAATTCGCTCGAGCCATTATCAACTGCAATATATACGTACCCACCAGATACAGAGAGAGCTTTACCCGTCCCGGCAAGACTGACGGAATCCAGTTGTGGACGAGATCCAGACTTACTTGAAAGGTCAAATGTGCGAAGCGTCGATCCTTGCGTCATGTATCCAACCGATCCAGAAACAAATATTGCATCCGCGTTTGTTGAACCACTGCCATCAAAACTCCCTGACTCAGATGGTGTGCCTGTTGATATATCAACAATTACAATTTCTTTATTGTTCGTATCAGTTGCAATATATGCGTAATCTGCCTCACCAAAAACATCATTTGTTTTGTACCCATCAAACGTACTCTGAATTGATGCAACGGGAGGATCTGTATTTGAAATAGTAACATCTGCAAATGCGACTCCAGATGCATTATCGCCAGTTACGGCAAATGCCTCTCCTTCAATTGCGGTGACTGCATTTGCCACCCCACTTTTTGGGAGGTCAAGTGAAGCGATGGTAAGCGAAGGGCTGCACCACGATCCTGATCCGCCTGAGCCGAGAGTGACTTCTCCGTTTCCGGTATTTGTCACAATGACATCAGAAAGCGTTCCCGTATTGAAATCATCTTCAGTTGTTTGAATATAAGTAGCATTGTCCAGGTATCGGGTAAGATAGAGCGTTGACGAAATTGACGTTGCAATCGGCGCGTCCCAGGAGGTAGTGATGGTAATTTTTTTTGTTGACGGATCAACAGATCCACCTGACCCAACAATTTGATTATTATCATCTCGTTCTACATCTTCAATCTCAATTTGTCGCGTAATATCATTTATTAATTCTGTCCCTGCAACAAGACTCCAAGTGCTTCCATCATGTTCGGGATAAAAAGTTCCATTTGTTTCAATATTTGCCCAACTTGCCTCTCTTACTGATCTTAAAGCTTCTTGTGATTCTTTGATGAGTTGAGCTGCATGAATACGTCGTTCTTGTTGCGGTTTTCCTTCTCGTGATGCGATAAGTCCCATCGATACTGCAGGAAGTAATACCGCCATAACACCAACGACGATCAGAAGTTCAATCAAGGATTGAGCCTGTTTTTTTTGAATATGATGGAGTGTTTTTCGTAATATCATATTATTGTATTTGAGTAATTACCCCGAGCTTATTTATCGTGATTGTTACTTGATTAGTATTGCTCGAATCTTGAATAATGATGGTATTTTGTCCGTCAACAAATCCATTAATTTCTCCACTTCCTTTTTCAAAAATGATCTCGTCTTGAGGAAAGGTTACATCTGCAAAGCTCATAGCACTTTCCAGTGATATGGTGAAATTTGTTGGCTCAGATACGTTCAAACTATCACCATGAAACAATGTATATGAGTTTGTGTCAAAATGAATACCAAATTTTTGAGCAGTACTTTCACCATCTGCTGCGCCATTCATTGCACTCATTTGTTGATATTTCATGTCTGAAATAAGCTGTTCGACGGTCGTATCGACAAATGCATTTTGTTGAAAGCTAATAAGACTAATAGTCGTGAGAGTTAATAAAATCACGGTGATAGCCATCACAACCGAGATTTCTATGAGCGTAAAGCCTTTTGTGTTCATATGGAACGCGTTATAAATTCCTTACTTGTCCGATCAATCCATATATTGGCGCAATGATCGAGATCATCATGCCACCCACCGCAACGCCGATAAAAATGAGCATGATCGGCTCAAGAAGTGCTGTGAGGGTAGTGAGCGTTCTTTGCACTTCGTAATCCATATGTTCAGAAATATTTTGCATGGCAATATCAAGAGATCCGGTTTTTTCACCAGCCTCAATGAGTTTGATGACGATCATTGGCACGAGTCCTTTGGCATCGCGTACCGCATCGGAGACTTCTTTTCCAGAGGAGACTGCAATTTCAATATGTTTGATCAACTGCCGCATGTCTTTTCTCCACACCACATCTCGAGAAAGCTCAAGCGCTCCCGTGAGAGGGATTCCCGCAGATAAGAGCAGCGCCATACTTCGGGTAAACCGGGTGATATCCATCTCTTTTACGAGTCCTGATATAAGTGGAAGTGAAAAAAATACTCCAAGAATAATCGATTTTTTGACTCGATAGAGAAAAATAAATCCAATAATTAATACAATAACGCCAATTATGAGGGGAATAGTATATGTCATGATAAAATTTGAAGTCCATAACATAATCTTAGTTGGCAGAGGTAACTCAACCTTCATGCGCGAAAATACCGATGCCATTTTTGGCATGACAAAGGTGAGAATCAAAAGCATAATTCCAATAAAGACACCAAATATCAGCATCGGATATATCATTGCACCTTTGACCTTATCCATAAACTCCATTTCTTTTTGAATATGTTTTTTGATGTCTTTGAGCGTGACATCAAGTGTTCCCGCCTCTTCAGATGCGCGAATAATATTGAGGGTAACTTTATCAAATGTGCTGGGGAATCGTGCAAATGAGCCTGAAATTTGTTTCCCTTGGATAAGATCGTTTCGAAGATGAGTTAATAGTTTTTTTTGACTTCCTTTTGCGTCCTCAAGCAACGAATCTACCGCTTCAAGTATTGAGATTCCCGCACCAAGCATGGTTGCAAAGTTGTCAAATAAAGTGATTTTGTCTTTTGCCGAGAGTGATATATTTTGAATATTCATTTTTGAGATAAGTATATTTAAGTGGAGTTAAATTCCTTCAACTTTCGTGACACGAAGTACTTCTTCAATCGTTGTTATTCCCTGGGCAACTTTATCAAGCCCATCATCCAACATGGTGCTCATGCCATCTTTCTCCGCTTGCTCAATAATGACATCAGAATCTGCCTTTTTGAGAATAAGAGATCTGATTTCCTTGGTGACTTCTATAACCTCAAAAACACCAAGGCGTCCAATAAATCCCGTTGAATGGCAAACAGGACAGCCAGACCCTTTGTATATATTGATAATGCTTTTTGCTCCAAAATGTTTTTTAACCATTTCGCTGGGAAGGTTTTTACGGAGCTCTTCATGGGTGGTATTAATAGTTGTCTTGCACATCTCACAAATTTTTCGAACCAGTCTTTGGGCGATTATGATATTTACCGTTGAAGCAACCAAAAATGGTTCAATTTTCATATCCATAAGTCGAGGAAGCGCCGTTGCCGCGTCGTTCGTATGAAGGGTAGATACGACCAAATGGCCGGTAAGTGCGGCGTTTACTGCAATTCCTGCCGTCTCTGAGTCTCGAATTTCTCCCACAAAAATGATATTTGGATCTTGTCTCAAGATAGAACGCAATCCACTTGCAAAAGTAAGTTTTGTTTTTGGATTTACCTGAATTTGATTTACTCCTTGAATGCGATATTCAATCGGGTCTTCAATCGTCGTGATATTTTTGGCACGGGTGTTGAGATTTTTTAAGATTGCATAAATTGATGTAGATTTTCCTGATCCTGTTGGTCCAGTAGACAAGACCATTCCGTATGATTTTGTATATGCACGATTGACCTTTTCGAGATCATTATCGCTCATCCCAAGATCAGTAAGAGTGATATTTTTATTATGAGCAGATAACAATCGAAGAACCGCTTTTTCTCCATTTGCAATCGGGATAATCGACACACGAAGATCAATAAAACTATCTTCAATTTCAAATCTCATTTTCCCGTCTTGAGGACTCATATGCTCATCTGTTCGAAGGCGTGAGAGCACTTTGATACGAGTCAAGATGCGCTCATTGAGGTCTCGTGGGTATTTTATGACATCATGTAATATGCCATCAATACGATATCGAGCAAGCGCATATTCTTCCTGTGGTTCAATATGAATATCCGACACTTTGTCATAAAATGCTGTTTCCAATATCAAATCCACAATTTTTGACACTGGCATATCGTGCCCATGGTTTTTAACTGACTTTTCAATCAGATTGGAAAATGATTTTTGGAGGTCTTTTTTAAATATATAAAAAGTGTTCATAATGTCCCGCTCACTTGCTAAGTGCGGCAGAACCTTTGATTGCGTTTTGCGTGCTACCATCTCAATAATTTCCTTATTGGATGGATCGGCCATTGCAAGCTTAATCCCATTTGCATCACGGGCAAAAGCAATTGCTTTTTGTTTTCGCGCAATTTTTTCGGGGACAATATGAAAAACGGCCTCTGGAATTGATATTTTTGCAAGAGATATGAAGGGAATTTTGAGGTGGTTTGCAATCGTAATTCCTAACTGTTCGTCAGAGATGAAATTGAGTTGAATAATCGCTTCCTGAAAACCAATGCTTGAGTCTTTCATAAACTCATGAGCTTTTTTTAGTTTTTTGTCATCAAGTACATTAATTTTTTTCAATAACTCGATGAGTTGTTCTTCTTTGAGAAGCATGGTTTTATCAATTTAAATCTGCAATAATTATGTACCGGTCACCGCTTTTATTTTTATGAGAAGTGAATCAAAATCAAAAAAACTTTTATTTACATATCCCTTTGCTCCAAGATCTATCGCATGTTTTACATCTGCCTCCTGTCCAAGAGTTGAAAAAATTAAGACCGGAAGTGTGGTTATTTTCCCTGATTTTGACAATTCTTCAAGGACTTCAAACCCATCCATCATTGGCATGATGATGTCCAAAATTAATAGGTCAGGATTTCTTTGAGCGATGCTTGTGAGTGCTTCAGTACCATTTGATACAACTTGGACTTCGAAGCCATGTTGTTCAAGTTCGTTTTTATAGAATTTCTGAAAAAATATATCGTCTTCTGCAATTAATATATACATAGTTACAATTAATTAATAATCATCATTTTACGGATCAAGGAGTCTGATTTTAGTATGCTCTTCAAGTGATTGGATTTCATGAGATAGATTGAGCTCTCCCTGTTGGGACTGAATGCTTATCAGAGATTGATTCATTGCGTTGAGTGTTTTTTTAATTATTTCAAATATATTTGTATCAAGTTTGATTTGATCTTTTTGTACTGCTCGAAATAATGCCTCAAGTATCTTTCCTGCAAGACCAAGTTGGTAATAACCCATCACGAGGCTTTGGCTTTTAATCGAGTGGGCGAGACGATGAAAATCAGCTTGAGCTTTTGGGTCGTGACGCTGCTCGACCGCGCTTAGAAGATCGGTCATTTCAGAAAGCTTATCAGAAGCAGTTTCTAGATAAAGTTGTTTATATTCATTGAGATCAACAGGCATATAATTTAGTATACAAGATATTCCTCATCTGTTGGAATGTGGACGACTCAATTGTTGCCACTGTCCGAGTCAAGAGTTGACGTATAATAATGTATGGCATCGAAAAAGAAAAAAAATAAACAAGATCCGGCAGATGACAAACTATTAGCTTTTTTTAAAACCTCAGCGATGATTATTATCTACGGCATTGCACTGTTATTTATTGCGGTAAATATCTGGAGTTCTCAGCATGTTCCTCAACTTTTTTTTGATCTTGCAAATGATGATGAAAAATCAGTCGTTGAGCTTTTAACCAAAGCCAAAGATACAAAGCAATATAAATATCTGCTTCCTGAAGTGCGACAAGTGATCTCAAAAAATTCTGAAGCAATATATAAAGAGTCAAATGACCGATCTGTCCAGATACAAACACTGCGTGCTCTTCTTGAGTCAAATCCCGAATCTCCAGAGATTTTGTATTCATTGCACGTCCTGTATCAGGCAGATAAAGATGCAGTAAATGCAGCCATGTATCTTCAAAAGGCGCGTATGATCGATCCTCAGATTGGACTTTAAAAATATATCCATAAGATCCAGGTGTCTCGCGTTCGCAGATTGATAGGGTAGAGAGGCGCACATAGGATACCAGTATATTATTGTTATACCATGGTATAGATATATTTACAATTATAGGTATGAGTAAATTCTTAATAAGTTTCATGAAGATTCATGTAACATGCATTTAATGAAGGGGATGAGAGGATTAATATTTCTAGAGTCGATGAAATGAGAATGAACGAGTATACACAACAGACTCAATTCCTTGGCTATTTTTGTATTGAAATGAAAATGTATTTTGGCCTTCCAAAGGGTCAAAACAGGTACCATCGGGTGTTGCATACTCAGTCCAACCATTATTATTTATATTTCTTCTTTTGAGCGATCCTGCGGTGTAGTTTCCCGTTGGATAATCAACGATGCATAATGTTTGTGAGCTTGTTAATTCGATGTATTGACCTTCATTAGGATATGAAATTTCAAAAGTGGGCGGATATGGGATCGGCGTCGAAGTAGGAATCTGTGTTGGGGATGGGGTTAAGGTGTGGGTTGGGGTTGATTGAGGAATTTTTGTCGGCGTCGAAGCCACTTTTTTAGTTGGAGTCAGCGTTTTTGATTTGATGGAAGGAGTTAAAGTTGGAGTTTTTGTTGGATTTATTGTGGGAGAGGGGGTTGCAGAGATTTTTGTAGATGCGGCATTATTTCGTGCACTCAGAAATCTTTGCAAGGCGCTTTCTTTTGTTGACTGCATGATTTCAGTCGGTCTTTGATAATTTGATTCTTTTGAAAAAGAAAAAAGAGGCACTCTTCCAGATGCCCCCAAATACAGGGCGATCCCAAGCAGTCCAATAATAAGAATAAATAGTGCACCGATAATGCTCTGTGTTTTTGAGTTAGTAATAAGTTGTTTGAGAAAAAACTCTTTTTTCAGTGGTGCCTCTTGGATTTCCAAAGAGTGAGAGTCGGTATTATCGGGGATCTGCATGTTTAATAGTATAGGTACGAAGATTGCTCTATTCAATAGTCATTCTCATGAATATGGTACAATATTGAGTTGAATTATGGGCCTGTGGCGCAATTGGCAGCGCGTCTGGCTGGCAGTCAGAAGGTTACGGGTTCGACCCCCGTCAGGTCCACTTCGACTCGCCCCGCCAATGGCGGGGCTCGCTCAGTGTGAACACTTCAACGACCAGATTCGCTCAGTGTGAACACCGCTATTCAATGGAGCGAGTCGAAATCCTGAGCGATGACGAGCTTTGAGCGAGACAGAGCCGAAGGACATGTATACTAAATTATGCCATGGCATACATATATCTTAATTTGCAACGATAGGTCATATTATATTGGTATCACAAATGATCTAGACAGAAGAGTAAAACTCCATAATTCTCGCAAGGGATCTAAATACCTTCATTCAAAACTTCCAGTAAGATTGGCTTACTCAGAAGAGTATTTAAATAAATCTGAAGCAAGAATAAGAGAAATACAGTTAAAAGGTTGGACAAGAATCAAAAAGGAAAAACTGATTAAAGGTGCATTCAAGTAAATTGAAATTCCTTAAAAGTGGCTTTTACAGAAGTCAGATGAAGAAAATGTTGGGGAGAACAGGTAACGATATAAATAAATAATAAAGTTTCTTTATTACTTCACAAACTCAAACGTGGAGAGGATTTGACCCAATAGGCTTTCCTCATAATAAATTTTTTGTGGATCCACCATCTCAAGACTAATCAGAAGCGTTTTGTCATCTTTTTTTATTGGTATATATATAAATTTGCTCACAGCAGAGGTAGGCATACCATCAAGTCTTGGCTCATCTTTTCGAATACCTACGTATTTTGTATATGATTGTGAGTCAATATTGATTTTATCTGTAGATATATTATGACTATCATAATTTGACTTGCTCAATGCAAAATCAGTATCAACCTGCTTGATATTAAGGGCAAATCCTACTTTACATACGTCATATTCTTGTTTTTTTGACAATGATAAAATGAAAATCACGGAAACATTATTCCTGAAGCATTCAATTACTTCCAGTTGATCTTTATAATACTTAAACTCAAACCCATACTCTTCATTTACATACGTCTTCCACCCCTCAATTTCATCACCTGCCTCAGGAGATGGGATCGGGGAAGGGGTGGTTTGAGGGATAGCTACGTACTGGGACTTTTGGGAAAAATAATATCCGATAACCAAACCAATAAAAAGAAGCATGATTCCTCCTACAATAAGCATCAATCTGGATGGTGACTTATGCTCAGATTTTGGATTGTCTATGATCAGGTTGTCAGTGATCTCTTTGTCTTTTGGGTTATCCATCGGTTTTAATTATATCAAGTAATTTTACTAACTCACAAAATACCCCTGGATAAAGAAAGAGAAAAGAATAAGGTGAAGTATCAGAAAGATTGAGGCGACACCAATTTTGATATGAGTATTTTTTACTTTTGCAAGAATTACGTATATTGATAAAAGTGGTAGTGCATATCGTGGAAGAGAGCTGAGAGTACCAGTAAGTGTTGGTAAAATCAGCACTGAAAGAGAATATAAATGGAGCCCAATTCGTGCAAACTGACTTTTCTTTGAATCTTTTATGATTTTCAGGAGGTCATAAGCGATGAGAGACCCAACAAAAATAAGCGTAATAAACTCTAATGATGCCACAAAATACTGGAAATTTGGTGTCGCCGTCATAAATATTTTGATATATCGGTACAGTACTTGGGGTAAAAAAACCAGATCGGTTGATCGAGTTGCGTTGGATACGGGCTGGAGATTAAAAAATGCGAAGTAATCTTCCGTTGTTAATTTGAGAAAGATTGAATAGAAGCTCATTCCCACAATGGGCGCAGCAAGAACCATTAAATTTTTTCTTTTCTTAAGTACTTCTAACATTCCTTGCACGGGTGATAATGT
>PFOB01000069.1 GCA_002792315.1 Candidatus Roizmanbacteria bacterium CG_4_10_14_0_2_um_filter_39_13
GCAATTATTGCAGTAGTCATTCTTCCATTTCTTCCCAATATTTCAATAACTCTCAATAGTATTCCATTTGTAAGCCAGTTTATGAGATCCTATAGAATTGATTTGAGTATTTGGAAAAGCCTCGAACTCATAAATCCTTTCAAAACGTGGCTTATTGTGGCAATCATAACCGGTGTTGATTTGATCGGATATATCTTAGAAAAAATGTTTGGAAAAGGTCGCGGCCTTATTATCTCGAGTTTTATCGGAGGTTTTGTTTCTTCGACCGCAACAACGCAATCTCTTGCGGTTCAAAGCAAAAAGGGAGAAGATGTCAACGCCGTATTAACTGCAGCTTTTCTGGCGACGTTTGCCAGTTTCTTCTCATTATTTTTGGTTATTCTTCCAATAAATCCTCTATTTACTTTTACAATACTTCCAACACTCAGTATTCTTATTATTTCCTTTGGCATTGCGAGCATGATTTTTCTTCCCAAAAATCATGAAAATACAACCACAAAGATTCTTCATCCACAAGATAAAACAATATTTTCCATAAAGCCTGCATTATTTTTTGCTATTCTTTTTATCACCATAAAAATTGTCTCAAGTGTTGCCCTTATTATTTATGGCAGCCAGGGATTCCTTATCACGGCAGCTATTGCCGGATTTACTGGCGTCGATGCAATCACCATCAATATTGCCGATCTCTCAAAAGGAGCAATCAGCTTGAAGACCGCGATTCTTGCATTTATTATGGTAAATGCAGTAAATCTTCTGGCAAAAACATTTTTTATTTTTCTCCAGGGAAAGAGGGAATTTGCAATAAAATTTGGAGTAATGGCACTATCCATCATCATTCTCTCTTTTGCAGGGATGTGGTTTGTGTAATAAGGAAAATATTGATTCCTAATTCTTTTTCGCTTCCATATATTTTCTCCCGTGACCTACATCAGTATTCACGGGTCTATCCTCTTTGCAAAACGGGCATTCTGACTCATCATAGGCCTTTGCAGGAAGCACACCGAGTGCATCAAAAGGCACGCCCATTATTTCACTATTTACTTCATCGGGATTTCGGTTAACCATGACACAAACGGCAGTTACGGTTCCTCCGGCATTTTTCACTGTATCAACAACCTTTTTCACTGATCCACCCGTCGTGGTGAGATCTTCAATGATCAACACATTCTTTCCGGTGATCAATTTATCATATCCGCGGGTAAAAATCTGATTTTTTTCTTCATCTTTTTCGGTATAAACCCCAAGTATTTCTCTGCCCGTAAGTTGTGACAGATGAAATGCGATCCAAGTCGAAAGAATGATACCGCCAAGAGCCGGACCAACGACAACATCAACATTTGAATCTTTATACTTTTCTGCAAACATGTTTCCAACTTCTGATGTTTCTTTTGTATGCGGATAAAGCGCGTCTTTGTTTATATATACTTCTCCATGTTTCCCAGAAGTATATACAAAATGATCATTGGTAATTACTGCGTTAACTTTTTTAAGAATATCGATTATGTCCATGAATTAAATGAATTATTAATTTTCTTATCTATTTTGAGATCCGATATTTATTAATATTTTCTCTCAATTTTTTAGCCTCTTCTCTCGGGTCTTTTGCAAAGATAATTCCACGTGAAGAGTTGATGATCATTCCAGCATTCTGAGAATTTAATCCTGCCTTCACAGTCTTTTCTACATCTCCTCCTTGTGCACCAATTCCCGGAATAAGGAGGGTCATATCGCCCACCATTTTCCGAACTGCCGCCAGCTCTTTTGGGTATGTTGCACCAACGACCAGCATACAATTTTTATTCGTATTCCACGATTGAGATACTGCTTTTGCAACTTTTTTATACAGATGCACTTCATTTTGAAATTCTCCACTTCCCGGATTTGATGTTCGACAAAGAATAATACATCCTTTATTTTTCTGATCGAGGAATGGGTGAAGCGCTTCTTTTCCCAAATACGGATGAAGGGTTACGGCATCAGCACCGAGATAAGTGTATGCAAAAGACACATATCCTTCATTGGTTGATCCAATGTCACCGCGCTTTGCATCAAGAATGATTGGAATATTAGGATAATATTTCGATAGATAGTGACAGGTCATTTTAAGCTCTGTTATGCCATCTGCACCGCGCGCCTCATAAAATGCAGTATTTGGTTTGTATGCACAGACAAGATCATGAGTTTGTTCAATAATCCATTTGTTGAATGCAAACTGAGGATAATCCTTCTTTTGAAAAGCCTTCTGAAGTTTCTCAAAACTTGAGTCCAAACCAACACACATAAGAGAATTGTTTTTTTTGATGATAGAATCAAGCTTTTTCTGAAAGGTCATTTAAATCCTATTTTAAATCAGCCATCCTTTTTTTACAATAAGAAAAGCCCTTCGACGAAGCCAATTTCGTAGATAATATAACATCCCAACACTGTGCTGATCAATCCAGATATGATCCGAATATAGTATTCAATTTTATTGTGAGCCTGAGAGGTGACAATGACGGGAATACTTATGAGAAAACTCATTATGGCCATTGCACCAATTGAACCAAGTCCAAAAATGAGAATATACAAAAAACCTGTTATCGTGTCTTGAATATTCCCTAAAATGACAATCATAAAACTGCCACTTCCCGCTAAACCATGAACCGATCCTACAATAAATGACGACAGATACCCATGAGGTTCTCGCGTATGATAATGCTTATGCGCATGCTGTGTATTTTCATGACCATGTGTGTGGGCATGTATCTCATCTTTCATTCGCATTGTTCGTACTCCTAAATAAATAAGCATTATCCCTACTCCAAATTCTAACCCCAGATTTATTTTTTCAGGAATCTCAAAATGAAGCAGTAAGACTATCGTCCCAACAAGAATAAGAATAAAGGTATGCCCTATCCCCCATACAACTCCCGTCATGATCGATCTTCTAAAGCTATGAGTTCGTGCAGAAAATGTTGAAACTGCTGCCACATGATCGGCCTCTATTGCATGCTTTATGCCGAGTCCAAAACCGATAGATAAAAGCTGAAAAACATTCATTGTAGGATTATAAAACAAACCAACACAACAAACCTGATTATTTGGCAAAACATATGACAAAAGAAGCTAATACTACATACTGAAGGTATAAAAATCTACAAACACGCCATTAAGTTGCTGATATCGTCAATGACAAAGTCAGGATTTTCATCTCGTATCTTTTCTCCGTGAAATCCATAGGTGACCCCAATGGTTTTTGTTCCTGCATTTTTCCCTGCCTGAACGTCGGCGGGACTATCCCCTACCATGATCGCCTCCGTTGGTAAAACACCCAAGAAATCAAGTGCTTTGAGAATTGGCTCTGGATGTGGCTTTGGGTTATCAACATCGTCAATCGTTACTACGTAATCTAGAAACGGAAGAATGTTTGCCTTCTTTAGTGTATCGATCGCTGTGTTCTTTCTGCGTGTGGTGACTGCGGCAATGTTATATTTTTTTTCTTTTAATGTATGAAGAACTGTCAAAGTATGTATGAATGGAAAAGATAGATGAGGATTCTCCTTTTGAAAATCATTGTGTGATTGCGCGAGATGAGAAACATCATTTTTCGTTGTCAGAATTTGATAGCACTCCTCCAATGGTTTTCCCATGATGGTCCCAATATGTTCTCTCGTCAAAGGTTTGTGATGTTTTTGAAGGCTATGCTCAAAGGCCTGATATATGTATTCTGTTGTGTCGAGAAGAGTCCCATCGACGTCAAAGAGTACGGTATTGATCATAGTACAGGATACCATAGACTATTCCTCTTGAATATTTATACCTATAATATTATAATGCCCCCATATAGTTCATCAAATTAATTGAATTAACCTTATGCTACCTGATCGTGGACCATTAACTTCACCTTTTCACAGTGTAGAAGCAGATATATTCCGGCCTGAATATCAAGTTGAAAGACATCCAGGGATTTTTGAATATCCAGGAATTCTCCCCATAGATGAATTGTTTGATGTTTATTCGGATACTACCCCTGTTCTTGTTGAAAGCGATGGAACGTATGGCTTTCATTGGACACCGGGATATAATGTGCGCCCTCATTCAGCACTTTTTTATGTGGCTCAGATGGATCCTTCATGGCCCACTTTTGCAGGCATTGTTCTTCCTGATGAGCTTGGACGAACGCACGACCTTCAATTTGATGAAAACTTAAAGACTCAACACATTCCTCCACTTACTCTCGTAAATCATCCAGGAAGATATTTATTTGTGTATGCCGAAGCTGATCAATTATCCGTATGCTTTACTCCACAGGAGCGTGCCGCGAGAGTTTCAAACTCAAGCTTACTTCGGGGACTTGAGCTTATCAATTCTCGACTTTCCTTTGTGCGCCCTTCACTTGCAAAAGAGCTAAGAACTGACGTAGGCATTTCACCTGATCAACTCAAGGATTTAAACAAAACATTTGGTGATCGTGACACCCGAGGAATCAGACAAAACGGAGGTTTTAACCCTCGTATTTCCCGATAATTCTTATTGTTTCTTCCGCAATTTTTTTCACCGATGCATCTGAATAAAATGCTATGTGTGGCGTGATGACAACATTTTCAAATTTCAACAATGGATGATCTTTTGAAAATTCTTTTTCTCCTTCAAGCACATCAAGGCCGACCCATCTGAACTTCTCAATATTCTTAGTCAATGCTTCTGTATCAATAAGCTCTCCTCGTGCAGTATTGATCAAAATAACTCCTTCTTTCATACTTTCAATAATCGATGCGTTTATCATATGACGCGTACTTTCAAGAAGTGGCGCATGAAGAGTGATAATATCTGAGCGTTTTGCAAGATCTTCAAGTTCAACATATTCATATCCCAATTCTTGACAAGCTTCTTCATTTTTATACACGTCATATGCAATGATCGTCATACCGAATGCATTGGCGAGTTTTATGACTTCCAGTCCAATTCTCCCCGTCCCGACGACTCCAAGCGTTTTCCCCTTCAATGCAACACCAAGATGACCTTTATAAGTAAAGGTTCCTGATCGAATCTCAGGTTGCGTTGCAAGAATATTTCGTGTTCCTGAAAGAAGCAGTGCAAAAACATGTTCTGCAATATTGAATGCACCGTAATCTACGATATTCTTGACCTCTATCCCCTTTACTTTGCAATAATCCATATCAATATGATCGGTACCAACCGTTCGAGTGACAAGAAGTTTCAGATGAGGAAAAGGACCAAGTGACTCTTGGTCAGCTGTTGATCCTGATTTTATTGAGATTGCATCGATGTTTGAATAATCTTGAGATGCATCAATTGCTTGTAACGATGTTGGGCGCGTATTCCCTTTCAGATGTTTTTGTAATTCCGCGTCTACGTCAAAGTGAATAATGTTCATAAAATTAAGAAATTAAATAATGATCAACTATGTTTTATAGTCATATATTTTTTGGCCATTTGCAAAGCTCTGTTCTTTAATAATCATCTTTGATTCATCAATACTGACTATATTGAAATACCCTCTTCCGGTGGACTCAAACATCGGTACTTCTTGGTCTGGATTTAGATGAAACTGAATAGCCGTACTTCCGACACTCGCATATAATATTCCGTCTTGAAAGGTCTGAGTTGAGCGATGGATATGTCCGAAAAGTACTCCCCGCACCTGATCTTTGTGTGAGACTAACAATTGATGAAATTCAGTCTCATTTGTCAAAAGCATATTCTCGTCAAACCATATGCTATCAAGAGGATGTGTCGAATAGTGAATAAAGAGAGTGAGCTGCTTTCCTGTTTCAAGTTCTTTTTTAAGTATCTCCATCTGTTCGGCAGATATAACACCATGAGGATCGATCGCATCCGGACCACGTCCATCAAGCGTCATAAAGGTATGGTTTCCGACTGAAAATCGATATGAATTAAGCCGTGACGAAAGTGTTTCAGCATTATTTGAAGATAGGTATTTTTTGATTTGCTCGGATCGGTCATGATTTCCCGTCACAAAATACAGCGGAATTCCAAGATTCTCAATTTCTGACGCCATCAGTTTATATCCCTCCTCATAGCAATCTGAGGTGATGTCACCCGTATGAATAATAAACTCTGGTTTGAAAGGAAGCCCTCTGACCGTCGTTATGAACTGTGAAAATGCTTCAAACGTGTTTACTTCATGTTGAATGAACTCCTTTTTTGGCCCAAGATGCGTATCTGAAATATGAAGAAAACGTATGGATGTGGTCATATTAACTCATTATATCAACAAACAGAAGTTCTAATTTTATATCTTCATTTTGTTCACTACGGGAATATATTTATTTAATTCATTAATCAATCGTTTTCGCGCGTCTTGCGCATTTTCTTTCCCCGATTTATACTCCCATTGCAGGCTGAATGCGAACAGCCAGAGAATAAAATACACGTAGACGAGTGGAAAGATAAAATCAAACTCAATTCTCTCTTTCTCGGTAAGGCTCTTGCGAAATGCGGAAAGAAGCTTTTCTTGAAATGCAGGATTGTTCCAGGAAAACACATACCCAAAACAAAAATCAAAGGCACTGTTTGCATACGAAATATGCTCAAAATCAATGAAAAATAACTTGTTTTTTGAAAAAATAATATTTGCGGGATGAAGATCTGCATGGGAAAGATACACCGCGGTATCATTCAGTAGTGAACTTTTTTTACGAAATAACTCATATGCCTGACCAATAATTGGATCAGCAACTCCTTCGGGATATCGACTAATTTTTTTATATATTCCACTGATTCTCCGTTTGTATATGGCGCTCGTCCATGTTGGAATGGTTTGTTTGTGAAGCGAAAGAGACCGCAATGCACTCAGATGATGTGCAAATAATTTTGTAATTCCGGGAGATTGATAAAAAGAATCATTAAAAGAAAACGTATAAGAAAAAGATCCAGACATCTTCCCCTTCACAATACGATACAAATACCATGGTGGCGCCTTATCATAGCCACTTGCAACAATCGTTGGAATAAAATCAATGCCATTTTTTGTGAGGTATTCTGATATTTTGACCTCACTGGCAAACGTTTGTTTATCTTTCAAATACAACACAAACTTCAAAGAATACAGGTTTTTTTCAACGTCTTTTCCGAGAAAATTTAAGAATCGCCCTGACCAAAAATCAGCAGTAAGCGTTTTTTTAACCGGACTGGTAATCTGATATTTTTCGTAAATTTCCTTTCTCTTTTTCAAAATCCGCACCAACGAATAATGGGCCTTGGCAGTCTTTCTCTTGTCAATTTTTCTTCCATAAACATCGACCTTTATCTTGCCAACTTTTTTTTCTTCATACAATGATTTTGAGTAAAATATGTGGTCCAAAAAGGTATGATCACCATTCTCCATCGTGCGCAAGAATGCTTTGGTATTTAGAAGCATGCTTCGTTCATGCGCAAAAAACTGCCACATTACCTCAGATTTGAGCTGAGATGGTTCGACGATAAAGTGAAACTCTACCGAATCGCCAAATACCTTATGAAACACATATCTCACCCGCTGTTCTTCAAAATCCGAACAAATAATGACTGCTTCTTTTATTCCTTTCGGGGTACAGATATTCTTTTTTAAAAAATATGCGCCGCTGAGCATATCTTGCGAAACTTCTTCTTTTTTAATTTTATTTTCGGGAATACCAAGTTTTACTAAATATTGCTTCATAAGCTCCGCTTCTGTTGTTGGAATAGCATGGGAATGCCGGAAGCTCCACTTTCCCGAAACAATAATACTTGAGACCATACCCATGTGGTAAATCTTATATGCATGGTCGAGCCTGCTCTTTACAAAAAATGGAAGAGAGTGTCTATTCGTGAGCCCACCAGAAAGGACAATAATTGTTTTTACGGTTGGAATAATCATGTAGAGTAATTGTAGATTATTTTTTAATAAATACGAGTCAATTTCAAGAGGTTTTGGCCCACAGATATCCTTCAACTTTTCCAGATGCAGCCCGATGATACTCTCCAAACTCAGTGATTTCTTTGAGTTTTTCCCCGTCGATGACTGGGCCCTCCACGCACATGCGCCATCCGATAATGTGATTTATTGATTAAATTGAGGCCATGTGGTTGAAACAAGTTCTGGATCAATTGCTTCCATACGCCCTTTCATCTGATCAGAATAAAACTGTTGCCCGACTTCATCGGCAAATAACTTACCTGTGTATGTTAAATCAACCGCATCAGATGAAATGTCGACAAGACCAAGTTGATGCAACCGATCCCATGTCTCAGGAAAGGCTTCTATCACATCAGTCCTATATGTTTGAGCAAAACTCGATCTGTCCATACCCATTTTCATGCCCAACATAACGGTTCTGCGCATTGGTTCATCACCAGTGAGACATTCACCTTTCCAAATAGGAAGATTTCCTGCGCTCACTTCTTGCTGCCATTGATCGGTGTCGTTTTTATTGTAATATTGCCATCCGCCAACATATGAGTACGCCGATGGGCCGATTCCCAGTAACTGCGTTTCATCGCTCCTTCGCCAATTATGGTCTTGATACGTATGAAAGTATTTAGGATCTCGAATAAACCAATCTACGGGATTTTGCACGTATCCTTGGTCACCTTCCATATGCTCAAAATTCATAGCATGCATAAGAAGCAATTCATCATCAGTGGGAAAGGTCTCAGGGTGTCGTTTCCAAAGTTGATACTCAGGGGTTCCTCTTTTCAAGCGTAAATAATACATCGTTGCTGAAGCTGGTTGCAGATCCGAAACTGCTTGAAGTGATTCCTCCCACATAGGAACTGTCTGACCTTTAAGACCATAAATTAAATCAAGATTTACATTTCTAAATCCAGCACTAACTGCTCGATTATATGCTGCTCGAGCTTCTTCTGCAGTGTGTCGACGATTCTCTGATCTCAGTAATTCGTCTGAAAAACTCTCAATGCCAATATTGATTCTATTTACTCCATGTGCCTGCAAAACAGCTAGCCGATCATCAGTAACACTTTCAGGATGCATCTCAAAGGAGATCTCAGCATCCCCTTGAACCGACACATTTTCATGTATTGATTGAAAAAAACGATCTATTTGACCTGCTGACATATAACTTGGTGTTCCACCACCTACATATACAGAAGCAGCTTCCAAACCCCCAAAACGTTGACTCTGCATTTGAAGCTCTTGCCTGACGGTGTCAAGATATGAATCAACTACTTCTGGTGGTTTGCGAAAAAGTTTATAGTAATGACAGTAATAACATTCTGCGGTACAAAACGGAACATGCATATACAGTGCGACACATTGTCCATTTCTTGTTTCTGTTTCTCGCAATACTTGTGAAGGATTAGCCTCTGGCATTGCCTGCATTGAAGGATAGGCGATATTTAGAAAATAGGTACTTCTATCACGCGATATGCCTGCTTCTTGAAGCATATTCAGCGGAAGGGTATCAAGTTTTGCTTGTGCTCTTTGAGCCAGCTCTGATGGAGCGCCAATATATTCACTCATAAATATTACAGGTCATTTTAATTCCTACCTATATATTTGTCAAGTTCTACTTTAAACTATCAGCACAAGCTTAATAATAAATCTTTGTCGTGTTGCATGAAAGTTGTATCTGATCCAAGATGAGTATCCTGAGATGTGAAGAAAATGAATAGATTGTATTGTATATTACGAGCAGTGTATATCCTCTTAAAGTATTATCAACTACTATTTGAAGTTTGAACAAATTACTATTTGGCCCACGGATACTTCTCTACCTTCCCAGACGCAGTTCGGTGATATTTTCCAAATTCTGTGATTTGCTTTAGTTTTTCCCCGTCGATGACCGGTCCTTCTACACACATGCGCCAACCCACAGGATCAACACAACATTGCCCACAAAGACCAAACCCGCATTTCATATATCGTTCGATGGAAACCTCAAATGGAATATGATGAGCGTAACAAATCTCAGCTATTTTCATTTCCATGATCTCTGGGCCGACTGTGTAGACCATATCGAACTTTGAATTTTGAACTTTGAATTTTGAATTTGTTTCAACATATTTCTTAAATAAATCAACGTTGAAACCCTTGTATCCTTCTGATCCATCATCTGTAGACAAATGTAGCTCAACCCCAATATTTTTCATCCATTCAAGATATAATAAATCCTTTTTTGTTCGTGCTCCGAGGAATAAGTGCACATGAACATCTCGTTTTCGCGCCTCCTCGGCAAGATATCCTAAAGAAGCTATACCATACCCTCCAGCAACCAGTGCGATTGAACTTCGTCGTGCTGGTATTGTAAATGAGCTTCCATAAGGTCCACGAAATCCAACCTTATCTCCAGTTTTCATTTGATGCAAGGCTTTTGTTGCAACTCCTATTGCAGCAACAGTAATCATAAAATCTTGCCCTTCACGCTTAACAATACCAAATGGCTTCTCATCAACGCCTGGTATCCAAATCATACAAAACTGTCCCGGTTCGGCGTAAAAATTATAATCAAACATAAATGTTTTAATATTGGGACTTTCAGTCACTATATTCTTAATGGGAAGCATGAGTGGATGATCGATTGACATAGATGATATAAATAAATTGATTTTTGTTTTTGTTGTATTTGTTTTAACTATTATGTGCGATTCCGCGCATTTCTTCGATACTTTTATATCCTTCTTTCTTCATAAAATCTTCAATTTCGCTGGTAACTTTTTGAAATATATCTATTCCCCGATAATATACTCCTGATCCAATACCAACTGCGGTAGCGCCTGCCATGATATATTCAATTGCATCTTCACCAGTCAAAATTCCGCCCATTCCAATAATCGGAATACTGACTGTCTCGTAAAGTGTGTATACCGATTCGATACCAACAGGTTTGATTGCCGGTCCGGATATACCTCCATATGCATTTGAAAGGATTGGCTTTCTGCTATATATGTCTATGTTCATGCTAAAAATGGTATTGATCGTTGTGATACCATCTGCACCCGCATCTTCGACAACTTTTCCTAATTCAGCAAAGTCTTCTTCCTCTGGCGTCAGCTTTGTAAAAATTTTAATATCAGTTCCTTGTGTTACTTTTTTAACAAGAGTGATGACCTTTCTCGTATCATCAGCATCAAGAGCAAACATTTTGCCAAATTCGTTATCTGTGTTGGGGCAGGAAAGATTGAGTTCAATAATCTTAGGATGAGTTTCAAGCAATTTATCAGCGACTACCGCAAAGTTATCGATAGTGTCTGCAAAAATGCTCACAATCAAAGGCACATTCAAGCGTTCGTGAGCTTCTTTTACGATATGTACCTCAGTATCAACTCCGGGATTAGATAAACCAACAGCATTGACCATCCGGTTATCAAATGCTAGAACTGTTGGGTTTTTATGTCCAGTGCGATCAGTAGGACCGATTGACTTTATGGTTACTGCACCTGCTCCATTTTCCTCGACAAATTTCAATGACGACGCACTCACTCCCATGATCCCCGAGGCAAGAATGGTGGGATTTTTAAGTTTGATACCTGCGAGGTTTACTGAGAGATCAATCATATGAGTATTATATCAAATGATGAGCATGCTTAACTTGAAGCAGCCAATAATGCCCGCATTTCTTTTTCTACTACGATGATCTCAGACTTCGACATTATATCCCTATCTGATCCCGGTTGAAGAAACTCATCTGCAAATTTCACAAATTGTACTTTTGAGCCTTGAAAATACTGGTCATGCCCACGTTGATAGCTTTGCAGACCAATATTCATTACATTTATTGCCAATGCATTTCTCGGTGGTAAGCCAAGATTTTTTCGAATTCTTCTGATAGTACCGAGACCAATTGCTGATGGAACCCTTTCCATCGCGCGTTCTCGTTCCATTGCAAACTTGCGAGCGTATTCTTCTGACATTTGCGACATATTTACTAAATCAAGACGGGTATGGGAAAGTGATTTATTGAAATCTATCATATGTCCCATTTCATGCCCCAAATTTATAAAGCCAAAATCATTCACAATCAATGGCATGTGTATTTGTGCCCCATCCATTCGACTTCCATGATAATAAAATGCGTTTCGAACATATTCATTATGAGGAGAATTATTCCCTCGACGTAATACCTGCGATAATTGATCTTCAAAATGTGGTGCATTTGGGGGAATACTTTGTTGAATCCACAAACGCGCGTCCTGTTTTGTAAGCATAGGTACCAGGTCCATGCTTTTCCCACCAGCCGCAATTACCAACGACTCAACCATGAGGGGATTTGGTGATGTTTTAAATAATTCATCAACTGTGGCTCGTACTCTTGATCTCCTGTCTTCATCAGAAATTCCGTGTAAATAATGTTCCATTGGCCGTAGTCCATAACGAAGATCGAACCCATCCCTACTTGTCAGATTAAGATGGAACGGTTCAGTCACATCACCTTCTATATTCCAATTCACAACATCAGGCATTGATAGACCGAGTCTAAGAAGTGGCAAAGAAGCAAGTTGATCAATCTCTTTTGTCTCAGGAACTCCTGAAATCTGTTCTCCAACATCCATACATCATTATATAAATTAATATGATTTTTCCATCCACTTCCGCACATCCTTCAACTCCCACGTATTCACCACATCCTTTTTCTCGAGCCAGCCGCGTCGTGCGACATTTACACCATTTATCATCCAGTCCATGTGAGAAACTGCATGTGCATCAGTATTTACGAAAAACTTCACTCCCTTCTCTACCCCTTCCTTGACTAATGAATCTGGCAGGTCAAGCCTCGGCGGTCCCGCATTTATCTCAAGAGCCTGATCATGACCCACGACATGGTCAAAAATCTGGTCCCAATCCATCTCCACCCCTTCTCGTTTCCCTAAAAGTCGCGCGGTTGGGTGACCAAATATCTTCACTTTTGGATGAGATAGCGCCTTCAAGGCGCGCTTGGTCATCTCGATCATATTCATTTTGAATGAGGAGTGTAGTGAAACTATAAGATAATCAACATATTCAAATGCTTTTTCTGGCAGAGCAAGTCCCCCATTTGGCAAAATATCTACTTCAAGGCCAATAAAATACGGCAGATGCTGCTTCTTCATTGTCTTGTCAATATACACTTTCCGCATTCTCATAATCTCAACAACTTCCGCTTCGGTAAGTCCTTTCTGCTTGGGGTTGTGTTCAGAAAATCCAATATATTGATAATGCAACTCTTTTGCTCTTGAAGTCATTTCTTCAAATGTATTGAGACCCAAATCATGTGATGATTTTAAATCATACGAACTGTGCATATGAAAATCTCCTTTGATATCTGAAAGCGAAATCAACTGAGGAACTGCATTTATTGCAGCTTTTTCAATTTCAATAGTTCCTTCCCGCAGTTCTGGTGAAATATATGATAGTCCGAGAAATGCATACAGCGATTCTTCATCTTTGAACTTTACAATGTCTTCCTTACCCTCAATCGGGGATCCGGACTGGATTCCTGCCTGCGCAGGAATGACAGTACGTTTTACGTTTTGCGTTTCACGTTTCACGACCTTCATTCCATACTCCGACAGCGAATATCCTTTTTTCAAAGCATATTCTCGCAGTTTGATATTGTGTACTTTGCTTCCCGTAAAATATTGCAGCATTGAGCCGTAACTTTCTGCGTCTTGCACGCGAAGATCAATGCGAATATTTCCTGCGGCAAGAATTGATGCCTTCCGCTTCCCGGCAGCTTCAACGGTTCGCTTGCCTGGGTATGCAAGAAAATGATCTACGATTTGTTTATAGGGATTATCCCTAAAAGAGGGATAATCCCTTTTACTATAAGATGTATCATGTACCTTAATTGCAAGATCAATATCCCCAATGGTTGCAACCCTTCGCCTGAGCGATCCGAGAGTATCAATTCGCTTGATGACAGGTCCAAGTTTATTCATATATGAAATAACCTCTGAAGCGATTTTTTGAGCATATGACAAAGGCATTCGTTCATCTCTTCGATCATGACGCTCATACACATCAAGCCCCTCAATAATGTCAATTTGTGATTTTTGACCAAACCCCTCAAGACCTGCGATCTCTCCCGATCGAGCAAGATTTCTTAAATCTTCGATGACCGTTTCGGTATTTGTCAGCCCAAAATGCGCGACCAATCGAAATGCCTTTTTGGGACCAATTCCTGGAACTTTGATAAGAAGAAAGACGGTAACTGGAATACCTTTCAGAACTTCATTAAAATGAGAGGACGTACCATTTTCGAATAATTGAGAAATTCCCGATCCAATCCCAGGGCCGATTCCAGGGACCTTTTGGAGCTTTCCTTCTTGCCATATATCTTTGAGTTCGCGAGAAAGATGTTCGACAGTATCTGCAGCTTTTTGATATGCGATAATCTTAAATCGATTGTTTTTCCCCGAGTCGGATCCTTCTTGCAATTGATATGCGACAGCAACATTGCGCAACAGTTCTGAGACTGATTTGTTTGAGAATTGGTCACCGTTCATACTTTATTGTATCAATAATCAAAAATATCCTTGCATCGGAATAATAAAATACTATAATACATTTCAATGACACCAAAAGCAGAGAGTCCATATTTGGGGTATCGTAAAATTCTTCCTGGAAGCGTTGTTGATATTGATAGCAGAACACCAATTGATAAAACAGGTGTTCTTTCGAGAGAGTTGTTCAGACATTTGAATGAACATGGTTTTTACCTTGATCAACAATTTGCTCGATCCTTACGCCTTGCCAGGTCTACTTCTTTAACTCATTTCCTTGTCGATCATGGTTTTAATTTGGGTAATAGAGCTGCACGATTGCTAAGGTTAGATGCGCAATCACTATCAGAAATTGAAGTTGATCCAGAGCTAATGTCATTTCGGCTTTTTTTAGGACACCATAGTACTCCAAGAACAATTGACAATGCTATCACAACAATATTAGTGGATCAAAATCCACAACAAGAAATTGCTCTCCATCTTGCAACGATTCTCCCCGATTCACAAGGCACACCTCGCGTTGTTGCAGCAAGATTTGGAGATGATGGCATGTTGACGGACGCAAATGTTTCTTGTACAGCAAGTGAGCTTCCCATTCCTTCGACGCCACAAGGTCGAGAAAGGTGGGAATTTCAGACTGCGCGACTTGATGGAACAGCAGAACAGCATCATCGAACGGCAGGATTAATCACAAACGGCATGATTAAGAGAACGGGATCACACCCTCATGTTGTACGATTTCAATTTAATGAAGCATCTGGTCCGCGCGTAATCCCCTATGGACTCATGGACTTTACAACCCCAGTAGAGGAAGCTGGGTTTTCTGCATATAAAGACCCAGTTGGACAAGCAGTGTTTCATCGAGGCAATGAATGGGCTGTTCACCTCCCGACAAGGCTACAATAAACCATAGGTAGTTCGTATCTCCCCCATCACCTGATCAACAGTTTCTCGGGTAAATGTATAGACCACCGGTTCATTCTCACCCGTACGATCCGCAAAGCGCATTACTATTTTTTCACTTTCGGGAAACAGCGTAAATCCTGCAGCAAGCATGAGCGTCATCCTATCTGCATCTTGAGCACATGTGGGACCATATAAACCCCACATCTCACGGAGTGCCTTATGAAAGTCAGCAGGACTTTTAGGATCCTCTGGATTTTTCCGCACCCTCTTTGAGGCATAACAATGAAATCTATTATCAGGCGCCTCAGTTATGGCAAGAGGATCACATTTATCCAATTCTTCCGGATCGATCCAGGGATTAAACTCTGTTGAGATGATGATATCGCCAGAATCATCTCTCTCAAACCCCTTCACATTCATAAATGCATTGATTTCACTATGACCATGTTGATCAAAAACGCGCGGGTTGTATGCATTTGCATACAAACGTTCGCGACGCATATCAAGATTGTCGACAAACAGGAGCGCTGCACTTTCGGGAGTATGAATTTTTTGAAATAGTTGTAATTTTGCGTCAAATGACTGCGTATTAAGATGATACATCTCCTCATATATTGGTTCATGATGGAGCTTCATGGCATCCCTGATATGTTTAAATCTTTTTTTATCTTCTGCTAATTTTGGAAAAATTAATCGAGCAAATCTCCCTCCCAATAGATGGTGCCACGAACGACTAAGAACATTTGGAATATCATGAAGAATCGCTGCAATCTGACCATTTACCCGTGTCTCACTATCATGTCCAGCCAAAATGAGCGCGCGATCTACCCCCTCTGCAACATGCCTGATGTGATTATCATAAGTATGATTAGTAAAGAGTCCAAAATGCAACTCATTATCAACATGTCCACCCAAGAGCGAAAACATAGCAGCTTGATATAGTGGCACAAGTGTTTCTTCTGCTTGGGAATAAATATCCTCTGGGGGCAATGCGTAGAGATCAAGTGAAGAAGAGGGAATGTTCAACTTTCCATCGGGCGAAACAATATAATCAATGATGTTGGTAGACAACCGTACTGTTTCAAGATATTCTCGCAATGATCCTTCCTCGACACCATTATGTTGTACCTGTGGCCGCATGTCTTGTCGTAATAGTCTGCTTGCGATTTGTGCCGTTTCTACAATACTCATGTAGTACAATAATAAGTATTCATACGATTTCTGATTTTGGTACTTTTGATGATTTAGTGTATCATTTTCATATAAAATTTGCTAATATAACTTAAAATAATATTAACTTTTTAACATTATTGATAAAATATTCAAAAAAATGAATACTTTCATTCTCGGCATCGCAGGTGGCACCGGCTCGGGAAAAACCACCATTTCCCAAAAAATTCTTGATCACTTTAACTCTCATGTCCGCTATATCCCTCATGACCGCTACTACAAAGATCAGTCGACAAAATCCATGGAAGAACGGATAAAAACAAACTATGATCATCCCGATGCACTTGAAACCGATCTCTTTATCAGTCAATTGAAAGATCTTTTGGAGGGGAAAACAGTTGAAGTCCCTGAATACGATTTTACTAATCATACTCGGAAAAAAGGAGTTACTACAACAGTCTCTCCGTCTCCCTTTATCATCATCGAAGGGATTCTCATATTTCATGAGCCAAAATTGCGAGATCTCATGGATTTGAAAATTTTTGTCGATGTACCTGCTGATATTCGCATTTTGCGAAGAACGAAACGAGATATCGAAGAACGTGGACGCACACTTGACTCATGTTATGATCAATATGTGTCAACCGCTCGACCGATGCATGAACAGTTTGTAGAGCCAACCAAAGAATTTGCAGATATCATTGTTCCACGGGGTGGCAAAAATGAAAAAGCCGTATCGACTCTTATTCATACCATTGAGAAACGATTAAAGTAATTTGAAGAATTATAGAGAACAAGCGAAGATATCTTTTTGCGAATCAATCGCCTGGGCCCCTCTGGGTGAGGCGGTGAGCAAAAATGATATCAAGCGAGATTTATAAATTATAAATACATATGAATAACTCAACTCCTCATTGGAATTTTCAAGAACTTATCGTCACTGCAATACAAAAAAATGGCGGCTGGGTAAATGCGCATGCTCATATCGACCGTGCTTTTACTATCAGTCCAGATAGCCTTGATATCTACAAAAAATATATGCTCACTGAAAAATGGGATATTGTTGATGCAGTGAAAAATGCCTCTGAAGACGAGTACTATCGAAGAATTTCTCAAGCACTGGAACTTATGATTAGTCAGGGAGTTACCGCCGTCGGATCATTTATTGATGTTGATCCCGTTGCTGAAGATCGTGCGATAAAAGCCGCACTCAGAGCAAAAGAACAGTATAAATCACAGATTGTAGTCAAACTCATAAATCAAACTCTGAAGGGCGTAATCGAACCTGCGGCACGAAAATGGTTTGATATTGGTGCAGAAATGGTAGACATAATCGGTGGATTGCCAAAGCGAGATGAGCGAGATTATGGAAAAGGTGAGGAACATTTTGATATTCTTCTTTCGACTGCAAAGAAATTGGGTAAGATGGTACATGTACATGTTGATCAATTTAATATTCAATCAGATAAAGAAACGGAGATGCTCGCGGACAAAACCATCGAGTATGGCATGCAGGGAAAAGTTGTGGCAATTCACTCCATCTCACTTGCGTGTCAACCAAAAGAATATCGAGAAATGGTGTA
>PFOB01000048.1 GCA_002792315.1 Candidatus Roizmanbacteria bacterium CG_4_10_14_0_2_um_filter_39_13
ACTCTGACTATCTGCTATCCCCACCGTTGGATCGGGCTTCTTACCAACCTTCTTCCGTACTTGTTCTCTCAAAAAATCATGTAACTTTTTCGTTATCCCGTTCTCTTTCCATTGTTTGAAGTACCAATACACTGACTCCCACTGGGGAAAGTCATGCGGTAGCATTCTCCAACTACATCCTGATTGAAGCACGTAAAATATTGCATTCACTACATCCCGTTTATTAACTGTTGGCTCCCTTCCACTTTTTCCTTCCTGATATTTCGAAGCCACAAATGCTTTAATCAATTCCCATTCTTGATCTGTCAGATCTGTTGGATATGTCTTTCTCATATCCTCTCAGTGTACTCATCTTACTATGAGATTTTCAAACACTCTCTTACATGGTGAGGTATCTGCTACGCTCTTGCAACGAAAGCTCAAAATCGGCTTCGCACGTGCAGCACGAATCATGGATGAGCTTGCGGAAATGGACATCGTCGCCTCGTCACCAGATTCAAAGACTCGAAAAGTGATTAATTGAGGGAGGGGAACCAGAGGTGGGAGTGGAGGTGAGAAAAATAATCCATTGATATTATAGGCTAGTAAGCTATAATATGATTTTGATTATAAAGATATTCATGAATAGAAATGAGCAATGAATTATTGGAAACAGCTTTTACCAAAATTCAGGTGGGAAAATTATAACATTCGGACAAGAATTTTCTCCTACTTATCAAGAGTGGACTGATTGGCACGAAGAAGGGTATAGATTTCGAACTTTCTCTTTCGATGGAGTGGAACCGGTTTTTGGAGATGGAGCAGAAATTGAAGTTAAGGGTTTTGGAAGAACACCGGTTCAGGCAGATATCAGTGAGGTACAGTGTCCGAATTTTTTTTGGGAACAGCCCATGGATGAAGGACTAACCCTATTACGTCTTGGGGTTGATAAGCAAGTGCATACATATAGAATTTCTCCGGAGGATTTAGGTAAAAAAATGGCAGTGATCGTACCTAGCATGCTTATGTGTTGGTTTGGCGAAAAAGACGTAAATAAAGTCTCGAGAATTCGAGAATGTGAGTATCCTGGTTTCGAGGAAAAAGAGTTAGTGACGGTGACTTATAGAGCCCGTGAAATACAAGGAATTGAAATTCCTGGTATTTTTTGGGATGAATTTGATAGGCTTAACTCTCCTAGCTGAACTCTTCACATAAAATGATACTCCCCGACGAGAGAGCACCTCCCTGCCGGCAAGGCAAGTCGGGGAATCTCATGTCATTCTGATCCGCCAGTTGGCGGAGAAGAATCCATGGATCCTTCGGCTAATCGCCTCAGGATGACATGTTCGATGCAAAGCGTCGGGGAATTAAACCCGGAGTGGGATTAATTGTGATAAATATACAACCGCAGGGGTTGAATAAATAATGATTTGAACAAATTTATAGTTGTGTTATTGTATAAATAAACTATGAAAAATAATCAAATTATCAAACCAAATAACTTTACAGAATTTCTATTGTACAAAACGCCAAACGGCAAAGTGAAAGTAGAGATATTATTATACGATGAAAATATTTGGCTCACTCAAGCAAAAATCGCTGATCTTTTTGGGGTTGACAGAAGTGTAGTAACAAAACATCTGCGAAACATCTACACAGAGAATGAGCTTATTAAAGAAGCAACTAGTGCAAAAATTGCACAAGTTCGAAATGAGGGGGGTCGACAGGTTTCGCGAGAAGTTGAATTCTACAATCTCGACGCAATTTTGTCCGTTGGTTACAGGGTCAATAGTTCACAAGCTACCCAATTTCGTATTTGGGCGACGGAGCGCTTGAAAGAGTACATCATCAAGGGTTTTACTATGGATGATGAACGGCTCAAAACTCCCAACTACACCTTTGGCCACGATTACTTTGAAGAACAGCTGGCTCGTATTGCAGATATTCGTAGCAGTGAGCGGAGGTTTTATCAAAAAATTACTGATATCTATGCACAATGCAGTGTGGATTATGACAAAAATAGTGTCCAAGCACAGCACTTTTTTGCCACAGTACAAAATAAATTGCATTTTGCTATTTCTGGAAATACAGCAGCTGAAATCATCTCTAATCGCGTGAGTAGTGGTAAACCAAATATTGGCCTCACTAATTGGAAAAACAGCCCACAGGGACCAATTCGTAAGTCAGATATGATCGTAGCTAAAAATTATTTAGATACAGAAGAGCTGGCGGGACTCAACAATATAGTTGAGCAATACTTGATTTTTGCTGAATCACAGGCTAAACGTAAACAAGCTATGTTTATGCTGGACTGGGAGAAGAAGTTAAATGAATTTTTAAAACTGAATGATCGCGACATTTTGAACGATTTAGGAAAAATTAGTCATCAAGTGGCAGAAGCTTTGGCACGCGGAGAATTCGAAAAATACCGAATAGAACAAGATAAAAATTATATTTCTGATTTTGATCGCGAAGTGGAGAAAATTTTGGACTCTAAAAAAAGGAAATAATGTACAACCGCGGGGGTTGAATAACATATTTTGTCAACTTTTCTGACCATGAGGCGGGGGGGTGTATAATTTGGGAGAAGAGTCATTATATAAAAATTATCAGTCAGAAAACTAAAACAATATGTTTGAGTAATCGTTTAAAAATATAGATAATATTCTTCACACAGACTCTGGCTGTGGAACAGAGCTTGATTATGTCGAGCAAACATCCTGGATCCTATTCTTGAAGTATCTAGATGACCTTGAAGAAACAAAAAACACTGAAAGCAAGCTGGCGGGCAAAGAATATCAGTATATTCTTAAACCAGAGTATCGCTGGAATACATGGGCTTGTCCTAAGATGAAAGATGGCAAATTAGATCATCATAAAGCGTTGGGTGGGGATGATTTGAAAGATTTTGTAAACTTAAAACTTTTTCCATATCTTAAACAATTTCGAGCTGAAGACCCTCATATTATCGAGTATAAAATTGGTGAAATATTCAGCGAACTGAAAAATAGACTTGCCAGTGGATATAAACTCAGAGACATACTAAATATCGTTGACGATATGCACTTTCGGCTATATGAAGAAAAGCATGAGCTTTCTCATTTGTATGAAGCAAAGATTGCCAAGATGGGAAACGCAGGGCGCAATGGTGGCGAGTACTATACCCCACGACCTCTCATTAAAACGATTGTAAAAGTGGTTGATCCAAAAATTGGCGAAACGATCTATGATGGAGCTTGCGGTAGTGCTGGCTTTTTGGTTGAATCTTTTAACTATCTCACTCAAGATAAATCAAAGCTTTCATCAAGTCAAATATCAAAACTGCAGAACAGCACGTTTTATGGGAAAGAGATAAAATCTCTCGCGTATATAATCGGTATCATGAATATGATTCTCCATGGCGTGGAAGCTCCAAACATACGCCACATGAATACGTTGTCTGAAAATATAAATGATTTTCAGGAAAAGGACCGCTACGATGTGATTTTGGCTAATCCACCTTTTGGTGCTGGCATTGGTCGTGAGATCCAGCAGAATTTTCCTATCAAAACGGGAGAGACTGCGTTTCTATTCCTCCAATATTTCATCAAAATTCTCAAAGTAGGAGGACGAGCAGGAATCGTGATCAAAAATACATTCTTGAGTAATACTGACAATGCTTCAACAAGTCTCCGCAAATTATTACTTGAAAATTGCAATCTTCATACCGTTTTAGATTTGCCCGGTGGAACATTTCAAGGTGCAGGTGTGAAGACTGTTGTTTTGTTTTTTGAAAAACCCTCCTACGCTGAAGCTTCGGCGGGCAGGGGCGCTGCCACCAAAAAAGTTTGGTTTTATCAACTCAACCTTGATCGGAATCTGGGCAAAGGAAACCCACTGAATGAAAATGATCTGGCGGAATTTGTAGAGTTACAAAAAACAAAAGCAGATAGTAAAAGTTCATGGTCAATTGATACTCTTGCCCTGAGCTTGTCAAATGGGTTTGATTTGTCCGTAAAAAATCCGACCAAAAGCAATGAAGTGGTTTTGCGTGATACGAAGGAGATATTGGAAGAGATGAAGAAATTAGATGATGAAAGTGGAAAGATTTTGGAAGGTATTTTAAAATTAATTTAAAAGAATATTATCCCGACTTGTCCAAATTAGTACCACAAAGTCTTTAACAATTTCTTAGTTTCTTCGGAAATTTTAGA
>PFOB01000062.1 GCA_002792315.1 Candidatus Roizmanbacteria bacterium CG_4_10_14_0_2_um_filter_39_13
TTTTGACTTAATTCATTATGGTCATCATACATTTTTGCAAAAAGCAAAAGAGCAGGGCGATGCTCTTATTGTCGCACTTGAGCCAGATGAACATATTCAACGGAAAAAAAATCGCCAACCGGTGCACACACAAAGGGAGCGCGCTGAGATTCTCTCCGCTTTGACCTATATTGATGCTATAATTCTTCTTCCGTACATTTCAGATGAAAGAGGATATAAAGAGCTTGTAGAAAAAATTCATCCGTTCGTCATTGCAATATCTGAGGGAGATCCACAAAAGGATAAAAAACAAAGTCAAGCAGTTATTATTGGCGCCACCGTAAAAGAAGTTGTTCCTCTCATGCCACGCTTTACAACGAGTTCTATAATTGAAAATTATTAATAAACACAATATATGAGATTATTTCTTGGAGTAAGTATTCCAAATGAGTCGACAAAACAAATGCGAACTTCGATTGAAGCAATTAAAAATGAGTATCCAGAGTTTGATTGGATTCCAGAGGAGAATTATCATCTCACTATATTTTTCTTTGGTGAACGAAGCGAGGATAAGATTCCTGATATGATTGAGGGAATAGAACAAACGATATTTGATCTTGACCAAACGCAGCTTTCGATGTCTCGATTGGGGTTGTTTGTCAAAAAAGGAATAACAATGCATGTTGCATATGAGAGGAATAAAACAATTGAAATTATTCATGACAGAATTATTTCTATTCTCGGATCACAAACTCCTCAAATGCATGATATATACATTCCTCACACTACGGTAGCAAAGTACAAGCTTCCATCAAAACAACAATATTTCCATCTCAAAAAGAAGATTCAAAAAATCTCTATTGACATAGAATTTCAACTCGATACATTACATTTGTATGAAAGTGTATCTAAAAAACCATTTCCAGAATACCGTATTATTCATACGTTTCATCTTCAATAAACATCATTTCAAAAAATGACTTTACGAGATGTAGTATTCTGGATGGTGGCTTTTATCCTTTAATACTGTCCCAGGTTTCTTTTGAAACAAATTTTGTGAGCTTGACACCATCTTTTACCGCTTTTAGCGCATATCGTATTTGAGTTGCTCCACTTTTTGTCTCTCTTTCATAAGTTACTTTTTCAACCGTTGAAACTGGTACTGAGACTTTCATTTTGTTTTTTACATCGTAAAATTCGACTTGATCCATATATATCCACCCCCTTTCAAATTAATTAAAAACGAATAACTGACGAGATATCAAAGTAATTGCTTTGTGCTGAAATAAACAAGCCAAACTGAATAATAATTAATACCGTTGTGATCATCAAACTCTTGGTGAGTTCTTGTCTAAATACTGTAGAAGATTGTCGAACGTCACCAAATAACGTAGTGTTTTTTTTGAGTTCAGTCGGCATCGTCTCTCTTTCAGAATCAGTAATTTGCTTGGTGTGTGAGGTTGAAATTGCTGTATTCTCTTGAATTGAAGGAACACGAAGCACAAGAGGCTTTCTTCTACCCTTTGCTTGAAGCTTGTGTTTCTTCGTTTTTTTAGGCATGAGGTCATTTAATCATATTGACACCTCATATGCAAGAGGTTACAATGATAAAATTCTTTGTTCAAATTTTTTTTATTGATTGATATAAATAAAGGTTGAAAATAGAGGAGTTAGTTTTTGTAGATTGTCAGAGCGAGATTCATCAATTTTGATTGACGCATCCATCAATAGTAGTCTACAATAAATCAATTATCATTTTTTACGAAACACTTGATATGGATAAAAAAATGCTTATTATTCTCGGCGTCGTGATTTATGCTCTTTCAACGTTTGCATCATATAGTTACTTCAATGCACAAGCTTCAACGAAAAAAGTTGCGTATGAAGCTCCGGTTGGCGAGGATGGGAGTGCTCAAGATGGTGCGCCAAAAACTGAGCCCTGTCCGTTGAATGGACAGTTATATTCAGAAGAACAGCGAGGCAAATGGGAAGCTCGTCGCCCACTGGGAATCATGGTTCAAAATAATATTGAAGCTCGACCTCAATCGGGATTGTCGGGTGCTGACATAGTTCATGAAATAGTAGCAGAAGGTGGTATCACCCGCTTCCTTACCATCTACTATTGTGAAAATCCTGAGATTGTTGGTTCGGTCAGATCTGCTCGCATGTACTTCATACAATTACTTCAGGGCTTTGGAGAATATCCATTGTATGCTCATGTCGGAGGAGCAAATAAATCTGGTCCTGCAGATGCACTCGGAGAAATAAGAAAGTTAAAATGGTGGAACTATAACGATTTAGACAATTTGGGGAGTGTTGGATTTCCACAGATGTGGCGAGATTACGATCGTCTACCTGGACGTGCCACCGAACATACTGTATATACTAATCCCGAAAAATTATGGGCATATGCAGCAAAAAATCGAGGACTCACTAATGTTGATGAAGATGGTGTTGAATGGACTGAGGATTGGAAACCATGGACGTTTCAAGGTGATGCAAAAGCAGAAGATCGAGGCACCGTATCAAAGATTGAATTTGGCTTTTGGGATGATTCACTGGGATCAGACTATCTTGTTGAATGGGATTATGACAAAACGACCAATCGATATTTGAGAGTGAACGGCGGTAAAAAACATATTGATTTCAACACAGATAAACAGCTTTCTGCAAAAAATGTTATTGTCGTTTTTGCCGATGAAAGTGTCGCAAATGATGGATACGAGCATGGGCAGCATCTTTTGTATGATGTGGTAGGAAAGGACAAGGCTATTGTATTCCAAAATGGGAAGGCTATCGGAGGCAGTTGGAAAAAACCCGATGAAGAGGACATGATGAGATTTTATGATAAAGTTGGAGAAGAAATTGAGCTTGTTGCAGGAAAGATTTGGATTGAAGTTCTCCCAACGGGAAATGACGTAACCTATTAGTTTTAGAATATTGAGTCAATGATTATGTTAGAAAAAATTATTCCATCAAAAGTACGCCGGAAAATACTCGAGCTTTATTTTCATCATGTTGATGATAATTATTATCTCCGAGAAATTGTGCGCATGGTTGATGAAGAGGTAAATGCAGTCAAACGAGAGCTTGACATACTTCATGATGCGAAAGTTCTTATGAGAGAACGGAGAACGAACAAAGTGTTTTACACCTTGAATAAAAACTACATATTTTTTGATGAATTTTTGAGAATTTTTATCAAATCTACTTCTCTTTCTCAACTCCTTCTTAAAAATCATAGTCAACTGGGAAAAGTGAAATACATTTCTTTGTCGATGAAATATGTAAAACGAACGCCGATCAAAGAAGACGAAATCTATGCTCTTTTTGTCGGAGTGGTAGTTGTTCCCGAGGTAGAAAGTATTATGAATACTGCAAAGAAAGATTTTGGATGGGAGATAAATTATACGGTAATGACCGAAGATGAGCTCAAGTTTCGAAAGAAAAATAATGATCCCTTTATATGGAAATTTCTTCGTCAACCAAAGGTCATGCTCGTTGGTCAAGAAGAAGATCTGGTAAAATAATTCATCAGGAATAGTCACAATCATTATTAACAGAGAACTTTGATACATAGCATCACATGAAATATATTCTTTACATCCTCATATTCTTCACCTCCATTCTTATTCTTTGGATTGATTTGCCACGTTCTATTCCAATAAAATTTGCGGTGTTTGGGCAAAATGTGGATTCTGAAATAAAGCCATTAGTCATAAATATTCAGGGAACAAATTTTAGATATTTCAAAGAGTTTAAAACTCAATTAGGACTTGACCTCAAAGGGGGGAGTCATTTGGTATTTGAAGCTGATACTTCCGGAACAAAACAATCTGACCTTGAAGACGCGCTGAACGCTTCACGCGATGTAATTGAACGACGAGTCAATATGTTTGGAGTATCCGAGCCGGTCGTTCGTACCGTCAAGTCGGGAAGTATTTATCGAATTTCAGTCGATCTTCCGGGAGTATACGACGTGGCACAAGCTTCAGCACTTATTGGTCAAACAGCCCAGCTTCACTTTAAAACACAACCAAATGAAGATGAAGAGCTTCCGGTAATTGAAAATCCTGAATCAACCGAAGGTGCAGGTCTTGCATTATTTAATCTGACAAAGACTACCGATTTGACCGGGAAAGACGTAAAAAAAGCCACTGTAACGTTTGATCAACAAACTGGTCAACCACAAGTAGCGCTTGAGTTTACGAAAGAAGGAGGGAAGCTATTTGCGACAATCACAAAAGAAAATATTCAAAAACAAGTAGGAATATTTCTGGATGACATATTGATCTCAGCTCCGACCGTACAACAAGAAATACGAGATGGAAATGCCGTTATTTCTGGAAGTTTCACCACAGAAGATGCAAAACAACTTGCGGTTGCCATAAATTCTGGAGCTCTTCCACTCTCCATAAATCTCGTCGAGCAAAGAAGTGTTGGACCGTCACTCGGGACTGTTGAAGTACAACGAAGCGTAACTGCCGGAGTGGTGGGGCTTGGAATGGTAATGATCTTTATGGTCGCCTATTATGGTCGCCTTGGTATGATTGCAAACGGTGCCTTGCTCATATATGGTCTGATCACTTTTGCGATATTTCGAGCGGTACCAATTGTATTGACATTGCCCGGTGTCGCTGGATTTGTTCTTTCGATTGGTATGGCAGTGGATTCAAACATTCTCATTTTTGAACGAATCAAAGAAGAGCAAAGAAAAGGAAAGTCATTTGATACTGCTATTCGTCTTGGATTTGGTCGAGCAATCGATGCGATCAAAGACGCCAATGTTACAACGCTTCTTGTAGCGTTCATTTTGTTTAATCCCTTAAACTGGGAATTTTTACCTCAGTTTGGATTGGTACGTGGATTTGCGTTAACTCTGGCAGTTGGCGTTGCAACCAGTTTGTTTACCGGAATTGTGATAACCCGTCGACTGATACAAATTTTTTATAAGAAATAAATTATTTCAAAATAAATCCTTATGATTAACTTTTTAAAATATTGGAAGGTATATCTGACAATATCCCTCTCGGTGATCATCTTTGGGCTGGTTGCAATCTGGCAATGGGGATATATCTATTCAATTGATTTTGTGGGCGGCACGAATCTAGAGTATCAATTTGAGAAAGCTGTTGAGGAACAATCTTTGGCGAATGTTGTCACTCAAAATGACATAGAAGTCATACAAATTGAAAAACGACCGAACAATGGATATTTATTGAGACTGCAAGCCATCGATGAGCAAAAAGAGCTCGCGCTTCGAACCACTTTGGAAAATAAATTTAAAACAAATATTGAAGTTCTTCGGAGTGAGACCGTCGGTCCGGTGATCGGTGCTGAGACCTTGAGAAAAACAGCAATTGCCGCAGCAATTGCAATTGTTGGAATACTCCTTTATGTAGCCTATGCATTCCGAAATTTCAATTTTGCTCTCGCTGCAATTGTTGCACTGTTTCACGATGCATTGGTTGTTGTTGGGCTGTATTCAGCCTTGTCCTATTTCTTTGGCGCAGAGCTTGACACGCTTTTTGTCACCGCATTGTTGACAACCATGTCGTTTTCAGTTCATGACACGATTGTTGTTTTTGATCAGATCCGAGATTATAGAAAACGATTTGGAAAAGGGAACATTGAAGAGTTTGCAAATAAAGCACTCACCGACACAATGGTCCGCTCTCTCAACAACTCTTTCACCATCATGTTTATGCTTCTCGCGCTTGTTCTCCTTGGCGGCACCACGATACGATTTTTCGCAGTAACCTTGCTTATCGGTACCATCACCGGCACATACTCATCTCCATTTGTTGCAACACCTGTTGCAGTGTGGCTTGAGAAGGTGAGAAAGTAGCTTGAATCATGAATATTCACCCCTATCCCATTGGAGAGATGCAAGCAAACTGTTACCTTCTGGAAAAAGAGGGGCAAGCACTTCTTATTGATCCTGGGGATTCTGCAGACTTTCTTCTCGAAAAGATTATTACACAACGATTAGAACTTGTAGGGATCATTGCAACACACGGTCATTTTGACCATATTATGGCTGTTGGAGAGATTCAGATGTCGTATCCGAAATTAGCTCTCTCTATTCATCAAAAAGATGCATTTCTTCTGAAACGCATTGTCGAAACGGCGCGTCATTTCTTAGAGTATGACCCGGTTGTCATACCAGTTCAATCAACAAAGAATTTAAAGTCAGGAAAATTAGTTATTCAGAATTTTCAAATATCAATTATTGAAACTCCTGGACATACGCCAGGAAGTTGTTGTATTCATTTCGAAAATGAAAAAGTCCTTTTTTCAGGAGATACCTTATTCAAGTCGGGAATTGGAAGATACGACTTTTCCTATAGCGACAAGAATGATTTGCAAAAATCGATCGAGCAAATATTAGCCTTGCCTAAAGTAACTACTGTATATCCAGGGCATGGTGAAGAAACTTCAATAGATGAAGAGAAACATATTATTCAGCAGTTTTTTTAATTTTCTGAAGCTCTACAAGAAGCTCTTTTCGTTCATTTTTCAGCTTTTCATCATCAACCATTTCAAAAAGTTGTTTCATAATTTCTCCTACTGGTGGACCTGGCTTGATCTCAAGTTCTTTCATGACATCTTCTCCGGTAATTTTGAGGTCATGAATTGAAAAGGGCACATTCTGCACTTCGACTAAGCGTTTTTTGAAAAGCTCTGTACGCCAGGATGTTTCTTTCGCACCAGATCCCAGCCGATCTCCGGTGCGAAGCGCAATCATTTCATCAATATTCTCAACCCCAATTTGCCGAATAAATCGACGAAGCGCCTTGTCAGATTGATCTTCAGAAACAGTAAATTGATGTTGCCGGACAAGCATGACTAATTGTTTTTTCTCTTCCTTTGAAAGCTTGAATCGATCCGCAATTTGTGCTGCTTGTTGTTCGCCAACAACCTCATGATTGTAAAAAGTGATGATGCCGGTTTTCTCCTCTTTTTGATAGGTCTCAACTTTTCCAATATCATGGATAAGTGTGGCAAATCTTGTAATGACCTTCTCTGAAGGACAATGCCTGAGTGATTCGACCGAATGGGTCCCAACATCGAAAATATGGTGGCGCTGTGGGCTTTTTTGATCAACGCCAAAACCTGCCTCAACTTCAGGAAGAATGCTTTTCAAGATATGAGCACTTCTTAAAAAGAGTATTCCATCAGCTGGATTTTTTGACGAAAGAATTTTGAAAAATTCATCCCGAATACGTTCCCAGGAAATGCTTGTGATGAGATGAGAGTTCTTTTGAATTGAATCCTTCGTATTTTTTTCAATAAGAAATCCAAGCTGTGCAGCTTGTCGTATTGCTCTCATGAGTCTCAGAGCATCTTCCTTCAGACGTTTGTCAGGATCTCCAACAGCGCGAATGATCCGATCCGAAATATCTTTTTGTCCATTGTACGGGTCGAATAATGTTTCTCCGTCATATGCGATTGCATTGATCGTGAAATCCCGTCTTGCCAAGTCTTCATTCAGGTCTTTTGACCATTCAACTTTATCGGGATGACGGACGTTGGTGTATTCAGATTCTTTTCGATGAGTGGTGACTTCAAAAACAAGGCTATCTTCACCTTGCTTCATCGGAATCCCAACAGTGCCAAACTGATTGTTGTAATAACTATGAGGAAACAGTTTCATGATCTCTTGTGGGGTTGCGTCGGTCGTGAAATCCCAATCATTCACTGGGTGATCCATGATAAGTCCCCGGACGGTTCCGCCAACAAGAAATATTTTGTGTCTCGCATCTGAAAATTGCTTCATGAATCCGCCTACAAAGTTTGGAAGTTTGAGCATGGTGTTATTATACCTCTTCTTGAATGAGTTTTTTTAAAATATCTATATTTTTCTTGTCTGGACCTTTGTTATCAAAGCCGGGAGTTTCAATGATAAACGGAATGTTTTTTGTCCGAGAATTATTGATAAAATGATCAAAAACTTCTATTCCAACATGACCTTCACCAATATTTTCATGTCTATCTCTCAAATCTCCCCGAAGATCTCTACTATCATTCATATGCACAACCGCAAGTTTGTGAATACCAATTTTTTGATCAAATTCATCAATAAATTGCTCAAATGATTCATTTGTTGAAAGATCATATCCTGCGGCATGTAGATGACACGTATCAAGACAGATGCGGATGCGATCATTTCCGACGTCTTCTATGATCTCAGCCAATTGATCAATTATTTGTCCAATCTTTCGATTGCCCGCATTTTCCAAAATGAGAAGAGATTCTTTTGGCGAATTATCAAGAACGATTTTAATATTTTTCAAAAGTACGGGATAATTTGCTTTATCTCGGCAAGACAATGATTTATCTTTACTTTTAAACGAACCAGTATGGACGATGCTTCCCATGATTTCAAGTTGTGGGGCAAGGGAAAGTTCATGGACCAATGCGTTTATTGATTTTTCTCCTGTTTGACCAGGATCTGCAAGATTTATCAGATACATTGCGTGAAAAAAAATTGGATCAATCTGTAACGAATGTTTTCGTTGAATAAATATAGAGATATCTTCTTTTGAAAGAGTGGCTACTTGCCAGGTACGAGGAGAAGATGAGAAGATTTGCAAACAATTTCCTTCTTTCTTCTTAATACTTTCAAGAGCCTTATGAAAGCCCCCACTTATTGACAGATGTGCTCCAATGTTGTGATGCATTTAATTTTATTTGAACTATAATTATGACTATCATACCATTTTTCATATGATCAAAGATCTAAAAGTCGAGATAATAAAACATAAAATAACCATTGTCTTATTGGTTGTTTTTCTTTTTATTGGTGTTATTATTGGTGCATTTTCTGTTCGATTAAAAAACAATATTTCAAGCATATTTGAACCAAAAGCTGAGCATCTAAATGGATATGAGGGAGCACTTACCAATCCACTACTTGATTGCGAAAATTATGCAAATACTGGCATTGTGAAGCTCAATCCTCTCAAAAAAGAAATTGAAGCAATTCGCAAAGAGGCGATCAATGAGGACAAAGTATCAGAAATGTCAATTTATTATCGTAACTTGAGAAACGGTACGTGGGTTGGCATTAATTTGGAAGCTAAATTTGCTCCCGCAAGTTTGCTAAAGGTTCCGGTTATGATTGCATATTTAAAAAAAGCAGAAACAGATCCATCAGTTTTGCAGAAGAGAATTGCCATTACTGACGATTCTGAAATGTTTGAAATGACGCAAGAAATTAAGCCTACAGTGTATGCGCGTCCTGGAGAAACATATACTGTCGACGAGTTGATCAATCTCATGATTGCCAACTCGGACAATATTGCCAAGTATGGCTTGACTCAAGAGCTTGAAGAGAGCTCGCTTGATGAAGTGTTTATTGATTTAGGGTTGATGCTGCCAGAATTTAGTCCTGAAGATGACTTTATGACCGTGAATGAGTATGCCACCTTTTTTCGCATTCTTTATAATGCGACCTATTTAAACAGAGCAATGTCTGAAAAAGCTTTGGAGTATCTCGTCAAAAGCGAATTTGACAATGGCATACGATTAGGAGTTCCGTCAAATATAGTTATTGCAAATAAGTTTGGAGAGCGATCATTTGAAGATGATCAAACGGGCAAACTTGTACATCAGCTGCATGATTGTGGCGTTGTGTACTTTCCTGAAAGTCCTTACATTTTGTGTATTATGACTCGAGGGGATTCTTATGACTCAATGAGCGCGGCAATCGGCGATATATCAAAACAGATTTACAAATATACGGCTCAAAGCCTATCAAGTGAGCAATAGCTCTCTTCATATAAATTAATACTTGACATAAATTAGCAGAGTTGCTATTATATTGCTAATGAGAAGAAAGATGTTTATTCTAATCATATTCTCAAATTTCATTTGAGAATTATTATTGATATCAATAATTCGTAATATGGATGAATTAACACAGCGGCAGATTGACATTTTGACTGCAATAATCAGAGAGCATACCGAAACAGGACAGTTAGTTGGTTCGGAGATTATTGAAAAAAAATACAAACTTGGTGTTTCTCCCGCAACAATCCGAAACGAGATGGTAGCCCTCGAAAAAAAGAACTATTTGCAGAAAGCACATTTTTCATCGGGAAGACTTCCTTCACCAAAAGGATATCGTTTTTTCATTAATAATGTAATGAAGGAAAAAGAACTGTCAACCGTTGATGAAGTGGCTTATAAGCACAGTATCTGGGATGAGCGAGAAAAAAGATATCGAATGCTTTCCCAGGCAAGTCGGGTTCTTGCTCAAAGAACGGGACTGTTATCATTAGTTGCGACAAATTCTGGAGAGCTTTATTATGCAGGAACATATCACTTGCTTGAAGACGAAGATATGTTTGACAATCTTATTTCAAAACAAATTTTTGAACGTCTTGATGAAGTAAATTTCTGGGCAGAAATTTTACGGCAAACACATGTGAGCCGAGAAGAACTCTATTTCATTTTGGGGACCGATGATTTCAGAGATCCCATTTTTGATTCATGCTCAAGTATTTTTGGGGATTTTGAAGCCGAGGGTATTCGAGGAATCATTGGTGTTGTCGGACCAAAATATTTAAAATTTGAGCTTATTGCTCCTCAAATTCGGTTCTTTTCACATCTTATTGAGGATATGATCAAGGAGCAAAAATAATTATTACATTAAACAAAAAAATTAAATGAAAGCAAATAAGAAACACAAAAAAATTGAAAATAGTGAAGAAGAGGTTATTGAAGAAAACACGGAATTGGTAGAATGCAAAGCACAAAATGAAGCTCTTAAACAGAATTATTTACGGGCACTTGCTGATTATAAAAATCTTGAGCACAGAATGGACCAAGAACGATATCGGATGCGAAACAGTGTGAAGCGTGAATTTGTCGAACAGTTGCTTCCCATACTTGACAATCTTGATCAGGCTGAAGTTTTCAATTCAGATCCCGGCTTGAATATGATTCGTTCACTATTTCAGAAATCACTTCAAGATCTTGGGGTTAAAGAAATGGATCTGTTGGGAACGGAGTTTGACCCAGCAAAAGCTGAGGCAATTGAAGCTATTGTGGGAAAACAGGATAATATTGTCGTTGAGGTTTTGCAAAAAGCATATCAAATCGATGGGTCAGTGATCAGACACGGAAAAGTTAAGGTCAGTAAGAAAAGGGAAAATTAACGTTTTACTATTATTTATTAATTCAAAAATTCTCATATGTCAAAAACAATTGGAATTGATCTTGGAACCACAAATTCGGCTGTGGCAGTTATGGAAGCCGGGAAACCAAAAATTATATATTCTCAGGAAGGACGTAATGTCATCCCTTCAGTCGTCGACCCAACCAAGCGAACCGTTGGCGATGTCGCAAAAAGACAGCTCGTACTCAACCCAACAAGAACCGTTTATTCCATAAAGCGACTTATGGGACGAAGATTTGGAGATAAAGAAGTGAAAAATGAGCGGGAATTTCTTCCATACAAAATCTCAGAAGGTAAGGAAGGACACATTGTCGTAGAGATTGAAGGAAAAAAATATACCCCAGAAGAGATATCGGCAATGATTTTAAAAAAAATCAAAGAAGATGCTGAAAGTTATCTCGGGGAAAAAGTCGATAAAGCAGTTATCACGGTACCTGCGTACTTTGATGATGCACAGCGTCAAGCAACAAAGCAAGCAGGAGAGATTGCCGGTCTTACGGTAGAAAGAATCATCAATGAGCCGACAGCAGCAGCACTTGCTTATGGCCTTGATAAGTCACATGCACATACCATTGCCGTTTACGATCTTGGTGGCGGAACCTTTGATATTACGGTTCTTGAACTTGGTGATGGCGTCTTTGAAGTGAAGGCAACAAATGGTGACACTCATCTTGGTGGTGATGACTTTGACCAAATAATCATCAATCATATCGCAGATGAATTTAAAAAAGATCAAAATGTTGATCTACGAAAAGACACGCAAGCTTTGCAAAGATTGAAAGAAGCTGCCGAAAAAGCAAAAATTGAATTATCTTCATCGCAAGAGACTGAAATTAATTTGCCATATGTGACTGTCAAAGATAATCAACCGCTTCACTTAGTGCAAAAAATTAGCCGGGCTAAGTTGGAATCATTGGTCGGAGATCTCATCAAGCGTACCTTTGGACCTGTTCGCGCATCTTTGAAAGATGCAAAGATTGAGGCAAAAGATATCGATGAAATAATCATGGTTGGTGGTATGACTCGCATGCCGAAGATCGTGGAAGAGGTCAAAGCATTCTTTGGAAAAGAGCCAAATAAATCAGTTAATCCTGATGAAGTAGTCGCAATCGGCGCTGCTATTCAGGCAGGAATACTGAGTGGTGATGCTAAAGATGTTGTACTTCTTGATGTGACGCCGCTTACCCTTGGAGTAGAGACGCTTGGATCAGTGATGACGCCACTTATTGAACGAAATACTACGGTCCCCGCATCAAAGTCAGAAGTATTTTCGACCGCTCAAGACAATCAGACTCAAACACAAATTCACATACTTCAAGGTGAACGACCAATGGCTGCTGACAATAAGTCCCTGGGAACATTCACGCTTGATGGGATACCTCCAGCGCCAAGAGGAGTACCACAGATCGAAGTAACATTTGATATTGATGCAAATGGAATCTTAACCGTCACTGCAAAAGATAAAGCAACCGGCAAAACTCAAAGTATCACTATTCAGGGCGGTACAGGACTTTCGGATGAAGAAGTTGAGAAAATGAAGAAAGCAGCTGAAGAGCATGCTGAAGAGGATGAAAAGCTGAAGAAAGTCATTGAAGCCAAGAATAAGGCAGAACACATTGTATATACTGCTGAAAAAGCTCTGAAAGACGGTGGTGATAAAGTTCCAGAAGCGGTGAAAAAAGAGGTTGAAGAAAAGATTGCGGAAATGAAAGAACTTCTGAAAAAAGAAGACGTAACTTCGGAAGAACTCGATAAGAAAGTTGGAGAATTTTCTGATTCGTTGCAGAAAATTGGACAAGCCGCTTATCAAGCTCAGAAACCGCCAGAAGGTTCTGAAAATGCAGGTGAAGCAACAGGAGATACAAAGGATAAAGAGAAAGTAGACGACACAAAGGAAGAGCCGAAAGTCGAAGAAGGAGAAGTCGTCGAGTAAGCTGAAATGAAATTATAAAAGTAAGGGGCGTTATTCAAAATGCGCCCCTTACTTATTTGTTAAATAAATTATAATTATGAATTATTACGAAGAGTTAGGAGTTCCCAAAACATCTACGCCAGCAGAGTTGAAATCAGCCTATCGCAAATTAGCGCTCAAATGGCACCCAGATAAAAATAAGTCAAAAGAAGCTGAGGGAAAATTCAAAAAAATTAACCAGGCATACGAAGTGCTTTCGGATCCAAAAAAAAAGGATACTTATGATCAAGTAGGTCATGACGTATACACTCGATCGGGTGGAAGAGCTTCTGCAGGAAGTTCAGGAGCAGGATTTGGCGGACAGGGATTTGGCAATTACTACACCAATATGGGAGGGAGCCAAGAAGTAAATTTTGATTTTGGCGGCGTTGATCCATTCGATATTTTTGAGCAGTTTTTTGGTTTTCGATCTCCTCAAGATGGTGGCCAAAGACAAAGAAGGTCATCATATCAGATGAACCTGACGTTTGAAGAAGCAGTGCATGGTGTTACAAAAAAAACAGTTATTAATGGAAAGGAAACCTCAATTAAAGCTCCCGCTGGTGTTGACAGTGGCACCCGAATTCGGTATTCGAATTTTGATATTGTGGTACAGGTTCAGCCAAGCAAGGAGTTTCGAAGAGAGGGGCAGGATCTATATCTTAAACATGAACTGAGCATCCCACAAGCTATTCTTGGCGGTGTTGTTTCAATCAAAACCATAGATAAGCCGGTGAAACTCAAGGTAAAACCAGGTACGCAGCATGGTACGATGACACGACTTCGGGGAAGCGGCGTTCCTCATCCAAATTCAAATCAAAGAGGGGATCAGTATGTGATTTGGACGGTTAAAATACCAACGAGTCTATCAGGAAAAGCAAAAAGGCTAATTGAAGAATTAAAAAGCGAATTATGAAAATTGTAACTACCGCTGAGAATCTTCAGACGTACCAGGCATATCTTCGTATCATTCAAATAATTGAGAAATTTCTTCAAGAAAACAACTATCTCAAACTAGATTTGCCGGTTCTTTCACCCGCACTCATTCCCGAGAGTTATCTTGAAATTTTCAAAACTGAGTTTCGATATCTCGATACGAAAGACAATCTTTTTCTCACTCCTTCACCAGAACTTTTTATTAAGCGACTCCTATCTGAAGGTATTGGTGATTGTTATTCCATGGGAAAATCGTTTCGAAATTCTGAACCAAACTCACCGAAGCATCAGCCCGAATTTACGATGCTTGAGTGGTATAAGATTGGAAAAGACTATAAATATATGGCGCAGGAGGTTTTGAAAATGTTATCGGCAATAAGCTGGGAATTATTTGGCAAAAATACAATCACTTACCAAGGGAAGAGCGTATCATTTGATAAATGGGAAGAAATGACCGTTGCAGAGTCTTTTGAACGGTATGCAGAAATAAGTCCTGAGGAATTGTTTGATGCGGAAAAATTTATGGCAAAGGCAAAGAAAAAAGGCTATGTAATTGATGAGTTCTCATTTGAAGATGTTTGGTCTCAAGTCTATTCTCAAGAAATTGAAGGTAATTTAGGAACGAACGGATTCCCAACAGTGTTGTATGATTATCCAATCCAGTTTGCGTCACTTTCAAAGCCAAATAGTGATGGGAAAACAGCTCAGAGATTCGAATTTTATATCGAAGGAATAGAGCTGGGAAATTGTTTTTCTGAACTTACCGACGCTCCACTTCAAAAAAAGCGTTTTATTGCGGATGACAGAGAGCGCAGTAGATCTGGTAAAATAGAACACCCGGTTGACTGGGGATTCATTGACTCATTGGAAAAGGGACTCCCGGAAAGTACCGGTATTGCAATCGGCGTAGAGAGACTTGGAATGATTTTCACAAATTCGAATCAGATTGAGGACTTGAAATTAATAACGGTACGTTAGTTTTTTTACTCAAAAAGCAGAATTAATTAGCAATTATTTTACAAAATGGCAATACAAGCGGGAAATTTAAAACGGGGAGAATTTATCATGCATCTTGGTGATATTTGGCAGGTTCAAAAAACAGAGTTTTATTCACCTGGAAAAGGATCTGCTCTTATGAGATCAAAGCTTAAAAATGTCTCGTCAGGCAAAACGGTTGATTATAACTATAAATCAAACGAATCTATCGAAACGGTTGATGTGACGAGTATAGAGATGCAATATCTTTACAAAGATGCTGAAAATGCTTTTTTTATGGATAATCAGTCATATCAGCAATATGAACTGCTGCTTTCGGTGATCGGATCGGTAATCGAGTATTTTAAAGAAGGAGAGTCGATGTATGTTTATGTTCACGATGAAAAAGCGCTGAATATTCGACCACCAGTGAGCGTTACTTTAAAAGTAATCCAAACAGAAGATGCTGCACGAGGAGACACTGTTAGTGGTGCAAAAAAAGAAGCGGAGCTTGAAACTGGCGTTAAGGTCATGGTTCCCCTTTTTATCAAAAAGGGTGAGACGATTATGGTAAATCCAGAGTTAGGCGAATATACCGGGAGAGCATAATAAATAATAATTGAAAAAATAGCATGCTCACAGTAGGCAAACTTTTGCAAAAAACAAGAATCGAGCGGGGACTTACTCTCATTCAAGCAGAAAAACATACTCGTGTGCGACGTCGATATTTGAGCGCTATTGAAAACGAGGATTGGAAATTATTTACTTCTCAAGTATATATTGCTGGCGTCATTCGAAGTTATGCTTCATTTCTTGGTCTTGATCCCGAAAAAGCAATGGCATATTTTCGACGAGATTATGAAAAAAAAGAGCATACTACATTCAATAAAAAGCTTCCTCGATTACAGTTTCTTCCCGAAACACAAAAATTAGTGATTGGTGCATTTTCGGTAATAATTCTTTTTTTTGTATTTTATTTTGGATATCAAATAAATTTGTATTTATCTCCACCAAAAATTACGATTATTGCACCGGATAAACATGCGTTTCGAAATGTTGAAAAAATCACCATTGTTGGCCAAACCCAATCGGAGTCAGTGGTAACGATATTTGGTGAGGAATTATTTCCTAATGAATTTGGCATTTTTGAGTATGATTATCCTCTGCAAAAAGGAACAAATACTCTTGAAATCCACATTAAAGGGGCTAATGGAAAAGTAACAAGTCATACTGAGCAATACTCGCTCGAGTAGATTATTTCCCCAAGGTGGCGTACAAATCCTTCACCGTTTTGCAATTTTCTGAAGAATATGTTCTGCTAAACCGCAGTCGCTTTCCTTCATTGATTACTTTGGTTTGACTAAAAACTGACCGAACTTCTCCTAAAAGTCCTACCTCACCAGTAAACATGGTTTTTGCTGAAATAGAAATATTTTTTACTGAAGATATTACTGCAGCAACTATTCCCAGATCTGCTGCAGGAGATTTCACATCTACTCCTCCAACAACATTGATATATAAGTCATATTTGCTGAGGGAAATATTAAGATTTTTTTGTATGACTGCAAGAATAAGGAGTACCTTATTGTAATCAACCCCCCGTACAACTCGGCGCGGCATAGACAAAAATGTTGGCGACGCCAACGCTTGAATTTCAAAAAAGAGTGGACGTTTTCCTTCCATAACGCCAACAATAGATTTTCCGGGAACATGCAGATCAGTATCTCCTTCAACAAATGCAAGCGGATTATCAACTTCTGCAAGGCCAGACTCTTTCATTTCGAAGATGCCGATTTCATCTGTTGAGCCAAAACGATTTTTTTGTGCGCGAAGCACGCGGAAATTTGATACGCGCTCGCCTTCAAAATGAAGAACGGCATCAACCATATGTTCAAGTGTTTTTGGTCCGGCAACGTCGCCATCTTTTGTGACGTGGCCAACGATCATAATTGGGACGCCAGATTCTTTCGCGAGACGAATAAGCTTTGAAGTGGCTTCTCGAAGTTGTGATACATTTCCCGGAGGACTATCAACCTCTTTTGAGTACACGGTCTGAATAGAATCAATTACTATGACATCCAGCTTTTGCTTCATCTCGTCAATGCCATCAATAATTCCCTCAACCTGTAGGGTATCTGAAAAAATAAATGAGGGAAGGTCAAGTTTTAGTCTGTCAGCACGATCTTTGATCTGCTCTGCAGACTCTTCCCCCGAGATATACACGGTGTTTAGATTTTTAAGTCCTTGCAAAAGAAGTGTCGACTTTCCTACGCCTGGCTCACCAGATATGAGTATTGCAGAGCCCTTTACCATTCCGCCACCAAGTACTCGATCAAATTCAAACATACCCGTTGAGACGCGTCGATTGTCAAGTGGTTTTATTTTTTGAAATGAAGTTTTTGAAAATGATTGTGTTTTACTAGATTTTGTTTTGCTCGGTTCACCAATTCCCCGTGATTCTTTGAATGTTTCCCACTGTTGACAGTTGGGGCAACGTCCAAGCCAGGCAGCCGAACCTTCTCCACAATTTGAACAGATAAAAAGAGCCATAGGTATATTGTACCTGAGACTTTTTTAGATGATGGTGATTTATGGATGAAATATATTGTTATAGCTACCTTTCATTGAATTTACAATCTTTTCTGTTAGAA
>PFOB01000060.1 GCA_002792315.1 Candidatus Roizmanbacteria bacterium CG_4_10_14_0_2_um_filter_39_13
AATCGGTGGAACCGCAGCAAGTACCAGACCAAGTCTGTACATTGGAGCAAATGGGAATGTAGGGATTGGGACGACGGGACCGGGTGAAAAGTTGGATGTTAATGGAAAGATAGCAATTAACGGTACTCAAACTATTTATAATCCAGGCGCAATGGGTACATTTACTGGATCTCTATTTATAGGAAATGGTGGAGCAAATCTATCCCACACATCTGGTACACAGGGGTACTACAATACCGCAGTTGGCATAGAGGCGCTCAAACTAAATACAACAGGAAGATCAAATGTTGCAATGGGTTATCAGGCAATGAGTGCCAATACCAGTGGCTTTGACAACGTCGCAATTGGAGATAATGCTTTGGCGGCTGCAGGATATTCGAGCTCAAATATCGCAATTGGTCCTGGTTCTTTGTCTTTGGCTGCAGCCGGGAGTCAAAATGTAGCAATTGGTCAGGTTGCAATGGAAGACAATAATACAGGTTACGAGAACGTTGCGATTGGTTATGCTGCTTTAAGAAACAGTACTATCTCGAATAACAATATAGCTGTTGGTAGCAATTCAATGGTCAACACAATCAGTGGTGATTACAATACTGCTATTGGGTACTTTTCATTGAGATACAATACCTATGGTCATAGAAATACGGCAATCGGTGTAAATGCATTAAGTTCAAACACAACAGGGTATCGCAATGTAGCCGCAGGAGGATATGCTCTTCCCGATATTACAGATGGAGTATTTAACAGTGCTATTGGTTATAACACAGGTGGTGGTATTACAACAGGGGATTACAATACTATTATTGGATCCCAGATACTGGGTTTACCTTCAAATTTGTCCAATTCGGTTGCAATTTCAGATGGTGCAGGAAATATTAGATTATGGTCTGATTCCTCTGGCAACGTCGGCATCGGGACCACTTCGCCAGCCGCCAAACTAGAAGTGGCGGGGACGAGCTGGCTACGAGGTGGAACGACGACGGACGGATTATTTGTAGATTCAAGTGGAAATGTGGGGATTGGTCTAACAAATCCAGCAGTTGCCCTTGAAATCGGAGGAAGTGGAAATATTCGAGTAGGAGGACTTACCGCTTCATTGGGAGTGTATACCGATGCCAACAAACAGCTCACTTCAACAGCTCCAACAAGTGGAGCGCTTGGATATTGGGATAGAACAGGAACAACACTTTCGCCTTCAAACAGTGGAGATGACATAACCACAAGTGGAAACATAAGCGCAACAGGAAGTGGAACAATAACCAGTGCAGGACTACTTACCGCAAGCAATGGATTTACCCTATCATCTGGAGCTTTAAACATGACCAGTACCAGCGGAGCGCTCGCAATAACAGGACTTTCAACATCCACACTTACGACAACATCATCAAACCTGACACTCGGAACAGTAACAAGTGGAAATCTGTATCTTCAATCAGCAGGAAATGTAGGAATAGGTGGAACAAATCCTTCGGCAACGCCCGCCTTCGTTGTCACTTCGGCGGGTAATATCGGCATCGGGACGACCGCTCCGCTGGGACGTCTCCATTTGAAAGGGTCGGGCACAACCACAGCATTTACATTCCGCACGCAGGATAGTGTAGGCACAGATCGGTTCGTGATCCAAGACAACGGCAACGTCGGCATCGGGACAACGGCTCCGGAATCGCCGCTTCACGTATTGGGAACAGGAACTTTGGTTGGCGCTAATGCTTATCGTATCTTGACAGTTGCACAAGGGGTGGGTAGTAATAACAGGGGAATATCTTTAGGATATGATACGACTGGTCAAATCGGTGTTATTGCGGCTGGAGGGGCTGAAGGAGAAATCGCCTTTAGAAGATTTTCATCAGGTAGTTGGAAGGAAACAATGAGAATCGATAACAACGGCAACGTCGGCATCGGGACGACGGCGCCGGGAACTAAACTGGATGTCGTTGGTCTAATAAGAAGTCAAGTGGCTAATAGTGGGGTGGCTTTCAGAGCGATCAATAGAGATAATAGTAACAAAATATTCTATGAACTTCAGTCAGATGCAGATGGTGATGGGCAAATAAACATGTTTAATCTCAATGAAGCCCAAACTATTTTGTTTCATACAAATGGCAATAGTTATATTAATGGAGGAAATCTTGGTATAGGTTATGCAGATCCAGGGACTGCGAAATTAGCAATTAATGGCAACGTCGGCATCGGGACGACGGCACCGGGGGGGCTTTTAGAAGTTTCGCAAACCAGCAATTCAAAATATGGAATTATTTCCAGAATAGATTCTGCAGAAACGGTATTTGGTAATAATTATCCTGCTTTGAGTTTGCGAAACTTAAATGCAACCGCAAACAACAGCATTAACCTCATCTTTCAATCAAATGACAGTCTAGGCAATTTGGGGACTTATGGTGCCATTAGAAATCTAATTACTAATCATACAGACGGCAGTGAAACTGGAGATTTATATTTGGAATCTGTACTCAATGGGGCACCTATCAGTGCGGTCGTAATCAAAGCCAGCGGAAATGTCGGCATCGGGACGACGGGACCAGCCTTCACACTTGATGTAGAAGGAAAAATTGGCATTTCTGGTACTCAGATGGTCTACTTGCCAAATCAATCAAACTTTATTGGGAGTTTAGTAATCGGAGATGGGGGGAATGCACTGAGCCACGCGTCAGGAGATGAGGGGAGATACAACACTTTTGTGGGTGTGAACTCAGGGGTAAGTAATGATGTGGGATATAAAAATACAGGATTGGGTTACAAGGCATTGAATGCAAATATAGGGGGTGACTTTAATGTAGCGGTGGGGACGAACTCTTTATTGGTAAATACAACAGGAATATCAAATACTGCTATTGGAACAATATCTTTGGGTAGTTTGATTGATGGAAATCAGAATACCGCAGTTGGATATGGCACGCTGTACTTTAATACGGCAAGTAATAATACGGCTATTGGATACAAAGCTTTGAATTACAATTCAACTGGAAGTGGTCATACAGCACTCGGATATCGTGCGGGCCATTACAATGCTACAGGGGCAAATAATACGATCGTAGGTTATGATGCAGGATACGGAGTTGATGGAAATTCATTCGCCAATAATACGTTTCTTGGATATAGCAGCGGAAAGACCGTAACTACCGGTTCAAATAACATTTTAATGGGTTACCAGGCAGGCGATAATATTACCTCTGGTGGAAACAATATACTGATTGGGTACGATATTAATGTACCTTCAGCAACAACATCAAACTTCATGTCGCTTGGAAATCTCATTTTTGCAACGGGTATAGACGGAACGGGGAACACAGTTAGCTCTGTCAACGTCGGCATCGGGACGACGAGTCCGGGATATAAACTTCATATTCGTCCAGCGAACAATGGGGCTGACGGTCTAAGCTTTGACCAAATTGGTGGTGGGTATGACGCATCCATTGTTTATTTGGGGACAGGCGCTCTTGCAAGTGGGTGGGGGTTAGATTTCAAAATGCCTACGGCTCAAGCAACTCAGACAACGGTGATGTCTCTCCGAGGAAACGGCAACGTCGGCATCGGCACAACCGCCCCTGCAGATAAGCTTCATGTAATAGGAAATATTCGTATAGATGATGATGCCACCACGGCTGGTGCGGGATGTATGCGCTATAACACTTCAAATAGCGAGCTAGAATATTCAAACGACTGTTCTCTCTGGAATGCATTTGGTGCAGTAGTTGGTGGTGGATGGGTAGACGATGGTACAACCCTACGACTTGCAACAATCACCGACCGAGTAGGAATTGGTACCACCACTCCTACCTCGGGCGCAGAGCTTGATGTTGCAGGAGATATAATCCTTTCCGGTTCAAGTAGATACCTGAACTTTGGTACCACATCTGGTACTTCAGGATATGGATTCTTTGACAACGCAGGTATTATACAGTACAAAAACAGTGGGGGAGCGTGGGCAAACTTTGCCTCAAGTCAATGGACAACCAATGGCAATGATATAGGTTATATGACCGGCAACGTCGGCATCGGGACGACGTTGCCACAAAGCCTATTGGAAGTTGAAGGTGATACAGCGGAGTTACGTATATCGGATACCGGCACTGTTACAGCCAATACATCAGCGGCTAACTTATCGTTTAAGTTTAATGGTGAACAATCCGGCGGCGGGGTTAGGTCACTGGCACTAGGTGATTACTCCGTAGGTGGCAACCGAGATTCTGCCCTTCAATTTTTGACATCTAACGATAACACCGACGGAGTCAGAATGACCATCCTAAATAACGGTAACGTCGGCATCGGGACGACGGCGCCAGGAGCTTTACTCCATTTAGCTCAGGATACAATCATACGACCGCGGTTTCAGACTGCAAGTAACACTAGTTATTTGAGACCAATTCTTGATCTATACAGAAGCAGAGGAACAGTAGGATCGCCCACTATTGTTTCTTCAGGTGACGATATAGGGTCCATGAGTTTTTTTCCCTATGATGGAGCTACATATCAGGAAGCCGCATCGATACGTGCTTATGTGGATGGGACACCTGGAGCAAATGATACACCAACTAGATTATCCCTCTGGACAACACCTGATGGTTCCGCAACGGCACAGGAAAGAGTCAGAATAGATAATCAAGGCAACGTCGGCATCGGGACGGTTTCTCCTGGCTATAAACTTGATGTCACCGGCTCTATAAATGCCTCAACCTCTCTCTGTATTGCCGGAATATGTCAGACCGTCTGGCCCGGTGGTGGATCGGGGATAGTCGGCTCTGGCTCGGGACAGTACTTGACCCGTTGGACAGGGGCAATCGGCGTAGGTTCTACCCAAGTGCCAATTCTATAATAGTTGATACGGGGTCGGCAATTGGCATCGGGACGACGAGTCCAACTCAAAAATTACACCTAAATGCTTCTTCTGGAGCAAATACACTACGTTTATCTGGTGGTAATGTAAACAGTAACCCAGAAATTAATCTTGACAGCGGGACTCAGTATGACGGTTGGCAAGTACGCAAGGATACTGCAACCATGTGGGCTATAAAAAGCGTAACTTCAGGAAATGACATGTCCCTTTTTGTGGATAATATCTATTCAAGGGGTGTTTATATTAAAAGCGGTGGCAACGTCGGCATCGGGACGACAAATCCGGGATATAAATTAGCACTATCATCCGATGGAACGAGCGCCACCTTTTTCGATATTGGTGCAAATGGTAGCCTGACAATGTCAACAACAAGTGGAAGTGGTGATTTTACAATCTCTCCCCAAAGAAATTTAGACCTCGGTACAACAACAGGGTGGACTGATGGAATTCTGCTTGGACGATCGGATACTAATATCCAAACTAAAATCAGAGGTGTACTTAATATTCAAAATGCAGCTGGCGACCAAGGAATATACCAAGACAGTTCCGGCAACGTCGGCATCGGGACGACGAATCCGGGATATAAATTGGATGTACAAGATGCTACGGCGATATCAAACATTGCCTCAACAACTTCTACAAATTATGCCTTTCAAAGAATCACAAATGGAACTGGTGGTTTGTATTTAGGAATAGAAAGAAGTACGACTGGTGGATTAGCGGTCAACTCCATTCCTTATTCAGGAGTATTAACTACTACAACTGCACACCCTTTACAATTTGGGACAAATGGAAGTGTAAATATGACGATCTTAAGCAACGGCAACGTCGGCATCGGGACGACGAATCCTGGATACCCCTTGCATTTAGCCGGTTCTATAGCGGGAATATTAGTCGACAAAGCTGGTCCTGCTGGTGGCGAGTTGAATCTTCGCCAAAGTGGATCCAATGTGGTGGCAAACACTTTCCTTGGAGGTATTGATTTTGAAGGACAAGTTGCGGGTGCAAATCAATTTTTTGCTCGGATAAATGCGACTGCCGAAGATGCTAATTCTCAGACTGGTAGGGTTGCTTTTTCTGTTGCTAATGGAGGTGATCCAGCAGAAGTTATGCGAATAACAAAAGCTGGCTACGTCGGCATCGGGACAACAAATCCAGGGGCAAAGTTAGACGTAGCTGGAGATATAATTGTTGGAGATGCTACAGCATGGGAGGGTAATTTAACAATTAGAAAAGGTACAAATGAGGGAGGACAATTATCACTAGCAAAGTTTGGCTCATCTCAAAACTGGTATGTAGACGTACCAGGCAATGATTCTTTTAGAATAATTGATAATGCATCAGTGCGTCTCTCAATTGATACTGCAGGCAATGTCGGTATTGGGACGATTACTCCTGGCTATAAACTCGATGTTACCGGCTCCATAAACGCCTCCACATCGCTTTGTATTGCCGGAGTATGTCAAACCGTCTGGCCCGGTGGTGGATCGGGGATAGTCGGCTCTGGCTCGGGACAGTACTTGACCCGTTGGACAGGGGCAATCGGCGTAGGTTCTACCCAAGTGACCAATTCTATAATAGTAGATACGGGGTCAAATATTGGAATTGGGACTACGAACCCAGGAGTTATATTAGATGTAGCTTCTGCTACTGCGGGTTCATGGGACGCTGCGCTTCGATTGAAGGATTCAGCCTCATCTGCTACATGGAGGCTAAATGCTTGTGATAATGTGGGTGATGCTAATTGCCCAGCAAATGGGCTAGTTATTCATCAAGACACAGTAGGAACAGTAATGGCATTTCCTGCAGGAGGCAACGTCGGCATCGGGACGACGAATCCGGATGGTAAATTGCAAGTTCTTGGTGGAGCATCAAATTTTTATGGTAGTGGTGGTCGTTCAGTCGGTTGGGGGGACACTAGTTCTCTGGGTGCTTTAACTTACTCCGGAACTAACCCAATGGTCACGGCAGTTTCAGGTGATCTGTATTTGGCAACGGATAATACTTCAACCATAGGGCTAACAATCAAATCAGCGAGCGGCAACGTCGGCATTGGGACGACGAATCCGGGAACGAAGCTTGAAGTTGCTGGAAATATATATGCTTTAAAGTCTACTGCTGGAACTGCTACTAATATTTATGTAGATAATCTTGACAACACAAATACAGCATCTCACGCACGTTTATGGGCAGGAACAGGTGGGGCAAGTGGTGGTAATCCGTCAGTGAATTTGACTGTATCAGGAGCCACGGATTGGTCAATGGGAATAGATAACGCAGACGGCGATAAACTGAAGTTTGGGAACAGCTTTTTAATTGGGACAAATACTAAGTTAACCATTGACACCTCTGGAAATGTGGGTATCGGGACGACTGGGCCGAGCCATGCATTGGACGTAAATGGAGTAATCAATTCCAAATCTGGCCAAATCAGGCTCCAACGAGACCTAACGGATCTTTCTACTAGAAGAAACTGGGGTTTATTCACTGAACAGAATACAGTAGGTGATTTCCAAATCAGAGAGAGTAGCTCAAATACCGGCGCGCCAGACACAGCGAGGTTGACGATCTTAAGTGGAGGCAATGTAGGAATAGGCACCACCGCACCATCTGACAAGCTCCACCTTATAGGCACGATGCGCATCGACGCAGATGCAGACGCCACCGACAAAGGATGTATCCGCTATAACGACACTACCAATCAACTCGAATACTCCAATGACTGTGTAGGATTCCAGGCATTCAACTATGGCACCGGTGGCGGATGGATCGACACCGGCTCAGTCATCAAGCTAGCTACAGCTGGGGATAGTGTAGGCATCGGCACAACCGGTGCGACCTTCAAGCTACAAATTGCAGGAAACCTTGGCCCAGACTTAAACGATACGTACGACCTTGGGTCAGATGCACTGCGATGGGCAAGCGCGTACATCGGACCAGCGACATTGCATATTGGAACACTCATCGGTGATGAAGGAACCATAAGCTATGCAACATCAAACAATGTGCTGCAAATGCAAAGCACCGGAGCATTATCGTTGCAAGGGACAGGGGGAAATGTGGGGATTGGGACGACAAATCCGGTAACCCTCTTTGAAATCAACAAAAATCAAGATACCGAAACCAAAATGCAGGTGTCAAATGCAAACACCGGAACATCGGCTTTCAGCAGCATAAATTTACATAACGGCACGTACTATGGTAGCTATAGTCTTTTTGGATCGAGCTTCACCACTGCAGGATCTGCTATACAAAATAGCGCACGTTTTTGGACAGATGCGTACAACGGCATGTCTTTTGTTGCGGGTGATGGCAACGGGCCTATCAGATTTTATGCCGGAGGAAGCAGCGCGCCAAATTTGTTTGTCAGTAATGGGGGCAACGTCGGTATCGGGACGACGGGACCGGGATCATTACTAACGGTTGCATCATCACAACCGAACACAAGTACATTTAACTATCTAAATTTTAATAATCTTGGAAATGGATATGGTGATTGGTGGATACAAAAAACAGGTTCGAATGATTTGACATTTGCTTATGGCGTAGAAACTGAAGCCGGGAAATCCTTGACGTTACAATACAATGGCAACGTCGGCATCGGGACGACGGCGCCGGGGACATTACTGGATATTTCCAAAGGGCAAAATTCAGGGACGAATCTGAGAGTTATAAATACAACAGATGGAACGGGGTCTATGGCGGGGATTATCCTCAACTCGAATTCTGGAATCGGATATTTGCAAACAAGAGCTACGTCATATACAGGTTCAACAGCAGGGAAGTTTTTATTGCATGCTGACGGAAACACAACAGGTTTATTATTGCAGACCGCATCAACTGCCGACCCCATTTCTTTTGAAGTTGGAGCAAGCGAGGTTATGAGAATAACGAACGGTAACGTCGGCATCGGGACCGCCTCACCCCAAAGTAAGCTACATGTTTATTCAACAGGAACAGCAAGTAAACCCAATTTACTTATCGTGAACAATTATGGTACAGGAGGTGGGGGAGATTTAGTAGGAATTGGTTTTGAGGCAGGTGAAAATGCGAGCGCACATGGACCGAAGGGAAGTCTTGGCTATGTTAGAACTGGCAGTTATGGAACGGGCGATTTTGTATTCTTACAGAATAGTACCTCTGATAGTTCTGCAACAACAATTGCTAATGAGGTAATGAGAATCACAAACGTCGGCAACGTCGGCATCGGGACGACGTTGCCGGGGGCGAAATTGGATGTTAGGGGTGAAATTGTAGGGCGATTAGATAGTAATCAAACTTCCGTTAATGTTTTATCTTTACAGAACCTAGACAATACGGCTTCCACATTGCATGGTGCGGGGATTACATTCTATTTGGCACAAACTGGACAAACTACGGCACTACCATCGGGTAAAATCGTTAGTGGTAAAGAAACGGAATGGACAACAACTGGTTCTACAAATAACTCTTTCTTATCTTTCCAAACCAAACTTGCTGGCACTTTGTCTGATAGGTTATATATCAATTCATCTGGCAACGTCGGCATCGGGACGACGGGGCCGGCAAGCAAGTTGCATGTTTACGGAGGTTATATTAAACAGTCTGGAGATCACGGGGGGTATGGAGCGGGGTTGGTGCTTGAAAATACTGCTACAAATGGAAATAGTTGGGCCTTTGGTGAAATTTGGGAAGCTGGAAAACTCAACATAAGAAATGTTGGTGGTGCTGGAAATCTAACGGTTATGACTTTAACAAATGCGGGCAACGTCGGCATCGGGACGACGGCACCTGGGTATAAATTGCATGTTGCAGGTGAAGATGCGGCTTTTGATGGTGGTACCAATATGCGTCTTTATGTGGACCGGTCAGCTGTTGATACTGTAGGGTCTATTATATTTACCACTGCTGGTCCAGGGGTTAGTGCTGGATGGGCAGAAATTGGTCAAACTGGCGCAAACGGTGATTTGTACTTCAAGGCGAATCCTTCTGCAGCTAGCTATACGACGAGAATGTTTATTCAAGGAAGTAGTGGCAACGTCGGTATTGGGACGACGACGCCGGAATCAACATTAGATGTTTTAACGCCAAACAGTGCATCATATGTAAAACTGAACAGTGCAGCTTACGGTATACGTGTTGGTGCTTTACAATCAGGAGCTCAATTTATTAGCACAGGTGTGAAAAAAACTGGTCAGGACAATAATTATATTGCAGCAACTGGTAACAACTCCGCTGTGAATCATCGGGTCCTTCAGATGGGATACGATGGCACAGTATCATTTTTATACCAAGCATATCAAACCGACGGAACAACTTTGTCAATGGCTAACCAGATGCAGCTTAGCACAGCAGGGAACCTTACTGTCACCGGATCAGGCACAACTTGTACCATAGGTAACGGGACTGGCGCAACAAACTGCACCTCGGACATTCGTCTAAAGGAAAATGTTCAAGATTTAAGTTCTTCCTTAGATAAGATTATGTCTTTGCGACCAGTAACATATAATTGGATTGACAAATCTAAAGAGCAGACGACAAATATGGGATTCATTGCTCAAGAAGTCCAACCAGTGTTTTCAAGTTTGGTTCATAATGTGTACGATGATTACCTAGGAATTGATTATGCAGGTTTAGTCGTTCCAATAGTAAGTGCAATTCAAGAACAACAACTTCAGATATCCGGCAACACAAGTAAACTTTCTGCAATCACAAATGTTTTGCAAGGTGACGGGAGCAACTTTGTAGGAATCGGCACCACTACTCCAAACTATGCACTCGATGTCCAGCATGCAACAAGCAAGGTGAATAGTAAAAACGGATATCTTACAGATGGCGCTGACTATGCAGAGTATTTTAGTACGAAAGATGAGAGCCTCGCCGCAGGAGAGGTCGTCTGTATAGATACCATAAACAGTAACTCGGTTTCACGATGTAAAAATGCAAGTGATATCAATGTCATGGGAATCGTATCAACCAATCCTGCTTTCCTTGGAAATAGTACAAAAGCAAAAGAAAACAATCCAAAATACAAGGCAATTGCTATGCTCGGGCAGATTCCCGCCAAGGTCAGTACGGAAAATGGGAATATCCAAATCGGAGATAGTTTGACCGCAGCAAGCACCCCTGGATATGTGATGAAAGCCAATGCGGGCGACTCGACGGTAGGAGTAGCTTTGGAGTCATTTCAGCTGGTGACTTCTGGCTGGCCAGATGTTCCCAGAAAAGGTACTATCCAAGTCATGATCTCACGCAAGAACAAGAGTCTGACGGTTGAGACCGTTGAGGCAAAAGTCACCCAGCATATTGCAAAGATGAAGATAGAGGATGAAGTCAATAGATTGGTGACAGAATCGGTAGCCACCCTCAACGCCAATAGTACTGTGTTGATGCTTGACGCAGGAGGCAATGTCGTCCTCGCCTCTGACCCAACCAAAAAAGTCGAAGTTGCCGCAAATACGGAGCAGGCAGCTGCAATAAGTACACTCACTAGTACGGTCGATACGACCGCCCTTTCCATAGTCGAATTGGAAAAAACCGCCAGTGAATCAGCCGCACTCACGGCTGAGCTTTCCGATCGAATGAGCTTTTTGGAGCAGTTCTTCGGCACCAATGTCGCCTCAGAATCTGCACGGATTGTATCGATTGCACGAAGAGTGACCGAACATGAAGTTGACTTTGACAAAAAACTCATTGCCGAGGATGATCTGACCGTACTCGGGAAAACCAATCTCGGAGATCTTGCGGTCACGGGAGATATTATGTCCGGGATGCTTGTGATTGGTAGTACCGACTCCTCAATCAATACCGTTGTCGGACCGCTCAGACTGCAATCGGGGATTGGAGCAGGCGACATAGAAGCATTTGGCGGGAAGATATTGATGACCGCAAAAGGAGATATTGAGGTTGAGGGTACAATCACCGCAAAGAAAGTTGCGGCCACGAAGTTTACCGTTCTTGGTATCGCAGATGACATCAAAGAGAGTTCAAACAGCGCCACATTGTCAGCACAACTCTTGTCTCAACAAGCTTCGATTGGACAGTCAACTATTCTTGCAGGCACCAAAGAAATCATCATAGAAAACATACATATTGATGCAAATTCAAAAATCTTTGTCACCCCGACAACCAGTACGGAAGGACAAAGCCTCATTGTTTTTGAGAAATCAGACGGGCGTGCGAAGATCATTATCGATCGCGCGGTGACCAAAAATATCGTATTTGATTACTGGATTGTGGGAGTGGAGTGATATAATCCAAAATCCAAATGACAAATGTCAAACGACGCTCAAATAGTTGATTTTTTCTTTCTTTTTAACAATATTGATGAAAATATCAAAGTTAACTCTTTCGCTTCTTGATATAACGTTCTACATTCATTTCTTTGCTTTGGTTCAACGGTTGCAACCATTCGCAACCAATACATAGTTTCTTTTGCTTCTTTCTTGCAAATGGATAACTTATGATTGAAGTCTCTTCCTGATTCTGCACCATCGGCCTCCATATAGTTTGCCCCTATACTGGTACCAGATTGTACTAATTGATTTTTTATGGGTTTACTGGTAGTTGTGTCTGATATTTTCTTGACAAACAATATGATTTGCTCTCCAAATAGTGATGTTCGTTCAATTAAGTCATATTTGTTATTTGACATTTGGATTTTGAAATTTATATATTAGAATTTGTTTGACATTTGGATTTTGAATTTTGGATTTTATATTCGCACACTTCCAAAGGGCACCTTCGCCAGAGTCTCCACCACCCAGATAATAAACTCCAGTAGGGGATATACTAGCCAAGAAATGACAAAGCCCAAATGCCAAGATACCAAACCAAGCGCGATCGTGAGTATTCCGAGAATCATGAGTGGGGCAATAAGCCATGCGACAAGAATATTTGCGATTGGTGAAATAAATGATATCTGTCGAAAATACCAAAAGATTATGGGCGAAGTAAAGACTTGGGCAGCAAGAGATATTCTTAACTCCTCCATAAAATATTTCCACAAGTCATCCCGGACTTGATCCGGGATCCATCTCTTTTTTATCTGGATTCCCGTTTTCACGGGAATGGCATCTTCTTCATTTTTTCCACCAGATCCAAATAGTATGATTCCCAGCGTTGCAGAAAATGAGAGTTGAAATGAGATGCTGGTGAGCCATTCATAATTGAGGATGACCATAATGAGTCCGGAGAGAAACAGTAGGTAGAGTGCGATTGTCCGCCTGCCATAGAGGAGTCCGATGAGCGAAAGGATCCCCATTATGGCAGCGCGCACAACGGGGGCTTCCGCTCCAACAAACTGAACAAATGCAATGATGATCACGATCGTGAGAATTGATGCTATTTTCCTGCCTATATATTTTACGATCGTACTCATAATGATTGCGGTCAGCAGAGTGATGTTCATACCGGAAAGGACTACTATATGGATCAAACCAACGTTTTTTAGTTGGGTATAAAACGTGTTAGTCACAAAAAGTGGACGGCCGAGCAAAATGCCATTCATGAGCGACGCGTGTGGCTCGGGGAAATATGAGTTTATAAGTGACGTAAAGCTTTCCATGGATCACCGTTTGATATTATTTTTTATTTTTTCAAAGGTTGCATTGTTCATGACTTTCTTTGTCAAGAGCTCATCTGTGCTCAAGTACGGTCGGCTATCAATCATTTTTTGTGCGGTGACCGGACCAACGCCCGGAAGTGTCTCAAGCTCTTCTTTTGAGGCGTCATTGATTGAAATGGTGAGTGCTGAGCTTGGTGCTTTTGCTCCATCAGCAACTGTCACGGGGTTTGATGCGTTTGTCGAGTAGAGTGGTTGTAGATATTCAAGAATTCGTTTTTGTTCAACAAAGATGCCATCAATGATATCCCACGTATAGGGGATATATATTTTTTCCTGATCACCGACAAATTTTGCAAGGTTGTAATTTCGTGCGACATAGAGCGCGTCTGCCGTGGCAGAAAGTCCTCCTGCACGCTCAATCACCTCTCCAAGGCGCGTTCCGGGAGAAACTTCATATACGTCTGGTTCAATTATCGCGCCCGATACTTCGACAAATATCGTATTTATTTCTGGAGGAGAAGTATTTATCGGTATTTCCTTTTGAGGAGTGACAATTGGAGCTTTCGCCGATAATACTGCTGGTTTTGAATCTTGGTTTTGAAGGTGTAGAATTGTTGACCAAATAGTGATAATTGAAGCCAAAAAAATGAGAATGATTTCAACAGGATGAAGCTTGAAGAATCGAATGATTGAGTCGGTAGAAACTCTTTGAATAAACTCCATTTAAGTATATGTAAAAACATAACATAAAATAACTATTATGTCAAAAGTATGTTTATATTCACAAAAGTGTCATCCTCGCGAAAGCGGGGATCCAGAAATAAGACATGGATTCCCTTTTTCAAGGGAATGACAATGGGTGTCAAGAAGAATGAACTATCAGATGATACGATTTGCGTTGCACGTTATACGTTGCACGTTGTATACTATCTGTCATGGCAGACAATAAACCGAAGGTACTTGCATTTGATTTATTTAACGAGCTCAAAAAAGTTACCTGGCCGACACGGGAGAATACCATTCGATTGACTATCATCGTTATTATGATCTCCTTGATTATTGGCCTCTATATCGGTATAATTGATTTCTTGTTGGCGAAAGGGCTCGAACTTCTCACGAAATAGAGCGTTTCATATAGCCATTTAATAATCTAGCAATAGAACCATTCACGTATTTTTGATTCTATACCATTATGTCAAAGAAAAAAGACAAAACAAAAAAAGGAAAAGCAGTTGAAGAAGCGGTAGAGGAAACAGCGGTACAAGCTGATCCAGAAACGTCAGATTCAAATGAAGAGGCAACTGATGATGCGGAAAAATCTTCTGAGGAGAATAAAGAAGAAGATTCAATTCAGCCAAAAGGTAAGTGGTACGTGCTTCATTCACAAACAGGACATGAAAATAGAGTCAAAAATAACCTTGAGCAGAGAGTTCAGAGTTTGGGAGTTGAAGACAAAATTTTTGGCATTATTGTTCCGACTCGTGAAGTTGTTGTCATCAAAAAAGGAAAGAAAACAATGCAGAAGGAAAAGGTATTTCCCGGATACATATTTGTCCAAATGACCTTGAACGACCAATCATGGCTTGTCGTTCGAACGACAGAAGGCGTCACCGGTTTTATCGGCGCGGGGACAAAACCAACCCCAATATCAGACAAAGAAGTAAGTGCTATTATGCGCTTTGTTCAGCAAGAACAACCAAAGTTCAAAGCAGCGTTTTCCGTTGGAGAAGCAGTCAAAATCACCGAAGGACCATTTGCGGACTTTCTTGGTTCTGTTGAAGAGATTGATGATGAAAAAGGAAAACTTCGCGTATTGGTTTCTATTTTTGATCGCGAAACACCAGTAGAATTAGACTTTTTACAAGTAAAAAAACTTTAATATGGCAAAAGTAGTCAAAACATCTTTTAAACTTAATCTTGCGGCAGGTGAGGCAACTCCTGCGCCGCCAGTTGGACCAGCGTTGGGTCAACACGGTATTCCAATCATGGAGTTTATCAAGGAATATAATGCAAAAACCGCAGATAAAAAAGGAAATATTATTCCGGCAGTGATCACGGTGTATGAAGATCGAAGTTTCAGCTTTATCACAAAACTTCCACCAATTGCTGCAATGATCAAAAAAGCACTCAAAATTGACAAAGGATCAGGACAACCAAATACCGTTAAGGTGGGAAAGCTTACTCTTGCACAAATTGAAGAGATCGCCAAAGAAAAACTTGAGGATTTGAATACTGATTCAGTCACCGCTGCTTCAGAAATTGTTCGGGGCACTGCTCGCAGTATGGGAGTGGAGACGGAGTAATAGATATCATTGTCATTCCCGACCTGATCGGGAATCCAGACTGGATCCCCGCCTGCGCGAGGATGACAGGTACATATTAATTAAATAATAATAAAATATATGGGAAAAATCAGAACACGCATCATCGGAGACACAGATGTTGAAGAAGAACAAAAGAAAAAATCAAAAGAACGTGCGGCGCGAAAAAAGGCACAGGAAATGAAAGAAGAAGCGGTTGATGGAGCTTCAGTGGCAGAAGATGTCAAGGAAAGCTCAGATGAAGAGAAAAAAGCTAAAAAGAAGAAAATGTCTAAAAAAACCGAACGTGAGCCAAAAAAACATGGAAGCAAATATCTGAAAGCAAAAAAACAGGTCGAATCTGGAAAGATTTACCCACTCAATGAAGCAATCACCCTCCTCAAGAAGTTGACTTATGCATCATTTGATGAATCAATCGAACTTCACCTCAATATCACTGAATCTGGTTTGCGAGGAGAAGTAACGCTTCCTCATGGGACCGGACGCACTGTAAAAGTTGCGATCGTTGACGATGCAGTGCTTGCTCAGATTGAAAAAGGAGTCATTGAGTTTGATATTTTGATTTCTCATCCTTCTTACATGAGTAAACTTGCAAAGTTTGCAAAAATACTCGGACCAAAAGGATTGATGCCAAACCCAAAAGCAGGAACTATTGGACCAGAGCCGGAAAAGCTTGCGGAGAAATTTCAACAAGGATCGATTCGCTGGAAATCTGAATCAAAGTTTCCGCTTATTCATCAGATGATCGGTAAAATTTCTTTGAAGCCTCAGGAAGTTCATGAGAATGCAAAGAGCTTTATTGATGCGGTTGGTATAAAGAAGATAAATAAGATTCATATCAAAACAACAATGTCGCCATCACTTCAGGTGGACCTTCAAAGCATCTGATCTGCTCTTTCTTCATTGAGAGATTGTTATACTATATCTACACTATAGTATGCTCGCTTGATACCATATTTTCGTAGCTTAAGCGGGGCCCCTAACCCGAATCGCACGAAAATAGATATCTGCACTCGCATTATTATTGATGATATGAATATTAATATATTGATTCTTATTTTGACGTTTGCGTTCTATTTATTTGTTGGATCTGTCCATGCTCAAGAGTATTTTCTTGAGCTGCAACAAATTGAGGCCACTGATGAAGCTCAACTTAAATCCAAGATTCCTCCTGAACATTTGACAGAACTTGAAAATAAAGGATACTCAATTTTGTCAACAAATAAAAAAACGACCGAATTTTATTTTCATATAGATCGTACGGATGTTTCGTTTGCTGATCTTTCTGAGGGGGGATCATTTGTTGAATCGATAGAAATGCAGGTGAAATCAGATGAGGGAACTCAATATCAGATACTGAACAGATTGCTATCATCATTTCACTCAGTGGCTGATCAAACCATTGAGCCAACAAGCTGCGATGACGGATGTTCGGTGCGTGTTGCAAAACCATGGAAATCAGAGGATAACTATGGATGGGGGTATTCTGTTGACAACGGCAAGACCTATCGGCCATTTTCCCGAGAGTCAGTGGGCTTGATAACGCCACTTGCCCTATCGAAATCCGCATTAGAAATGAAACTGAAAGTACATACGCCAAAAAATCAGTCAGAGGGAAATTTTCAGGGTGTCGTGCAAATGATTGCACTGCCGGAACTTTGAGAGAAGTATGGAGTATTTAGTATGAAGTATTCTTTATGATTTATTGTCATTCCTGCGAAAGCAGGAATCCAGAATGGATCCTGAATCGAGTTCAGGATGACAAACAAAACTTTACAATCTAATATAGTAGCTTTATGAAATATTTATTCTTAATAATTGTTTTGAGTTCATTGTTTGTGCCGCAAACAGTTCATGCATCTCAATTCTCATTCTCTCAATCTCCCCAATCTCATGAAGTGATGGCAAAGCCGGGGAAAACGGTGATTCTGCCATATACTCTCACAAATGTCGGTGATCCTTCGGTGATGCAGCTTCAAATATATGCTCTCTCCGTCAAAGACTCTCAGGGGTCATATGAAATTATTCCTCATTACTCAGACAATTCAGAAAAAATTCAGTTTTACCTCAACAATTCACTGCACTCTCTTCAAGAACCATTCTTCATGAATACAAGTGAGGCAATTTCTTATGAAATCGCAATTCAAGTTCCCGAGAATATGAGAGATGGTGATTATTATTTTGCGGTTGTCGGTCAAACCGAACAAAATGAAGGATTTGTGGATACAAGTACTGTTTTTTTACAAGGCGGCGTCGGATCAATCATTTACTTGAGTGTCAGTTCTGATGGATCGCTCAATCAAGCGGGGAATATCACTCAATTCGGCGTGCAGTCGAATCATTCGATTGTCTGGGGGAATACGGAGTATCGAGTTTTTGATAGCTTCGCCGACATTCCAATTGTATTGAGCGTTGCAAATACTGGTATGAATTATTTTCAAGCAAAAGGTACTATTTCTGTACGTCCGACATTATTTGAATCAGGTTCATTAGTAATTGATTTAGTACCGACGTATCTCCTTTCTGACTCAAGTAAAGTTATGTTGAGTAGCAAGTCATCAAGTCGAAGTAATACCGCGACCATTCAAGCGCCTCTCATCGGTGTATTTACCGCTCAAGCGGTGGTAACTATGGGAACGTCAGTGCATACACAAATTTCAAATATTTCATATCTGGTATTTCCATTTATGTATGTTTTGTATTTTGTTGGAGCGGTATTATTCACCGCTACTGGAATGGTATTTATGAAAAGAATGAGGAGTGAATAATAGTATATAGTATGTTGTATATAGTATTGGCTCATCATATATAGCTACTAAATACTAAATACCATATACTATATACTTTCGTTACATCTCTGATCGAACCACAAATCGATCGTAGTACACAAAAAATGCGCGCGCGGGGTATGTTGGGATACCGGAGGATATGATACTACTGGGGGGAATGAGTACCTTGCCAACATACGCATGAATGTCCTCATAGGGAATTCCAAAAATATAAATCGCATCACTTTTCAAATAATATTTTGCCAGGAAATAATCAAGCTCACGAGTAAGGTATACTCGATCTCCCGCTCTCATGGAGCGATTAATTTCTTGAAACATTGGTGAAATAGTGTGCTTTGCGTTGTATTTTAGATTCAAATTGTTGTACTGGTTTGTGAAAAGAAGTAAAATGACGACGGATAAAATCATCAATAGATTTTTCCCAATAAACGATCCTAGCGGGGAAATGATTTGTGGTATCGAAAAATGGAGATGAAGCTTTATAACTTTTTTCTGAGGAGGAAAAACGGTTTCGATTATTTGAATCATATATAACAGTCCTCCGACAACGGAGAACATAAAATATCGTGGGTGGTAGACTGGTGTGGAATATTGAGAAATGACATACAGCACCACAGGGGGGAATACCGCCCAGAGAACAAGGGGGAGGTGATAGTTAAATGAGATATACTTTTTTGCTGTTTTCAACATCAATCGTGTTTTCTTCATTATGATCGAACGCACTATTTTTCCCATCAATACAATCCATGGAAGAAGAAGTACTCCCCAGATTAGAATATTTAGATATGCATGAAACGAAGCATATCCAGCTTGATCGTGATAATATTGCCCAAACACTCGTTGGTATCCCGTAAAGAGAACGAGGGGGAGAAACCAAATATCTTGGCCAAGCGGTTTGATAATCCAAAATACGGTGCTACTAAAGTCATGGTATGCAAGAAGAAAGAGTATCCAGGGGATCAAACATATAAATATAATACTCAGCTTGGATCCAAGGTCAGACACGATCAATGAGCGAATGAGTTGGAAATATTGAGATGGTTTTTTTCTGAATCCTGAAATCGTGAGATCAAGCTGTTTAAATGAGGCTTGCCAATGATGAGACATAAGAATACGAACGATTTCCGAGATAACTTGAGCTGCAAATACCAGAAGAGTAAAATAATGGGTATACAGAGCCATAACTATTGCGAAGATAAAGAGTTTCTTTCTCCCGGTCCAAAGAGCAAAATACGATAGTGTTACAAAAAATGCAGCCATCATATACATTCGTGCTTCAAACGCATAGGTGAGAAGAACAGGATTTGCGATAATGAGTATGAAATATAAAAGAGCTCGTTTGAATGATATTTTGAAAACCAATACCATGATCTCAAACATGATAAATATGGTAAGAACATAAAACAAGAGTGATACCGTTCGCATCGCTATCTCGGACGATCCAAATATGAGCATCCAGTAATGCATGAATATATAGAAAAGTGGTGGATTAAAATCTGCTGCAGTAGTTAGCACAATTTCTCCAATACTTTGTTTGGATAAAAGGAAGGTAAATGCTTCATCGCGCCAGAGGTTTTGTACAAAGAAGGCAAGGGGTGTTTTAGTGAAAAGATATTCCATCATTACGTTCATTTAATCATATTAATTAGGGTTTAATTCCCCGATGCTCTCTCGTCGAAAACGATTGTCATCCTCGCGAACGCGGGGATCCAGAAAAACATGGATTCCCGATCAGGTCGGGAATGACAGGGATCAAGTCGAGGATGACAGATGCCTCAAGGCTCCCTGAGAAAATCTTATCAGATTTTCTCAGTCACTTTATACGTGATTTTTTTACCAAATAACAATCGAGTATGTGCATCAAGTGCGGGGAGTGAGGAGAGTACGAGTGATACGACGGGAAGGAGGTACCACTGAACCATGAAGAGGGGGAGGTTTACAATCCTGGTTTTTTGTTTGAGTTCGTGTCTGAGTTTGAAATCAAGGTATATGTACAAAATGAGCATAGCCGTCGCAAGGGTCAGAATAAAGCCAGTCAATCGGGGGAGAATAAATCCAAGAACGGTTCGTTTAAAAGTAGGATTAACAATTGGAGGAATCCATCCACTCACCGTGAGAACAAAAAAAGATGTTGGCCACAAGAGGTGGGTTTCAACTAGATAGAAAAATCGCCGTGCTTTTACACTCCAGGGGATGTGAGGAGCGATAAACATATTGTTCCAGTAATAGGAAATATCAGTAACTCCCCATGCCCACCGTTTTTCTTGTTCATATCGATTCGCAAACGTTTTGATGGTTGTTCCAGAATATACTGCATCACCATTCACGATCGTGTATAAAGGAAGAGTTTTGACCCGTTCTCCAAACTTGAAAAATGCTTGGTAATACACATGCCAATCTTCGGGGATGATATCAACATCCCAGTAATCAATTTCCTTGAGCATCCAAAGGTTTGTTGAATAGGTGGAAATATGAATGAGTTGGTTTTTTTGGGATAAAAACGCGAGTCGCAGTATTGATGATAATGTTGCTTGCATTCGTACAAAAAAAGGAAGTTGCCAAAAATTATTGTATAAAAGGACGGGAGCCCAATAGAAATGAAAGTTTCGCTCAGGATCATTGAGAAATTCATATACGAGGTATGAGAAGAAGTTCTTTGGAAGCATACTATCTGCATCGCAAATCGTGATAAGAGTTTGTTTGAAATTGAATCCTCGTTCAATACAGTACTTCTCAACAATACGCGCCGCATGTGTTTGGTTACTTGCTTTTCCTGGCACCTCTCCCTCAACCAGAACATGATAGGTACTTATGATATCTTTGAAGTATTCACTCCAACGACTTCTTAACTTTTGCTCTTTTTCTTGTGCTTCTTTTTCGCGTTTTTCAAATGCAAGTACTAAATGGATTGTTTTGTATGGATAGTCACTCTTTGTTATGGCCTCAATTGTTTCATCGAGCTTATAAAATGGCTCTTTGTAGTTTGGGATGATCACAAAATGTTGAAGCTCTTTTGCTTCTTCAATCGTTTGGATATTCTTATCAAACGAAGCATTTTGAAATGATCTAATCAGTGAGTATGATAAAGTAGCATAATATGCAGTAATTACCGATTTAATAAGAAAATAAAGATCAAATGCAATGATAAAATATGCTACGATTGCCGGATGAAAGGGAGAAAGCCACAGGGGGAGCAGGATAATCGTCCAGGTAAGAAAGGGAACAAGCATTTCGCCGAATCTGCGAAAATGCTTTGATCTGACAATACGATCGAGCATATGCATACAGTATACAGGGAAGAATGCTACGATGAAAGACTATATAGTAAAAGGGATTATCCCTTTTTTAGGGATAATCCCTGATAATTTCCAGCTTAAAAAACATATGTATTGATATATCAGTATTGTTATGATTTAATGAGATAATAGCATATGCCATATAAAAATCAAATTAAGCGTCTGGCAGAAGGGGCTTGTTACCACGCTTATAATCGAGGACATAATCGGCAACAAATATTTTTAGATGAGCACGACTACCGTACATTTCTTTATATTCTAAAAAAATACTTAGATCCTGATTTCAGAGAAATTAAATACCTTCCCAATGGCGAATCTGTTCTCGTAGCAATCAATAAACCAATGTATAATAAGGTTGAACTCCATGCATATTGTCTGATGCCAAATCATTTTCATCTTCTGGTAAAACAAATCTCCAGAGATGGTATGTCAAGGCTTTTAAATGTGGTGAGTTCTCAGTATTCTGCATATTTTAATAATAAATACGAACGTGAGGGAACAATATGGCAGGGAACCTATAAAGCGGCATTCGTAAAAACAGAAGAGCAATATCTCCATCTGAGTCGATACATTCATCTTAATCCGTCACTTTTTATGCAAATAGAACAGTATCCCTATTCCAGTTACTCAGTATTCATTGGAAAAAAGAAACAGCCCAATTGGCTTAGAGTCGAAGACATATCTTGTCATTTTGCTTCTCTACAAAAAAATTCAGAAGAATCGTATAGAAGGTTTGTTGAAGGCTATAATAAACTTGATGAAGATAGATGTACAAAAGAAACAGAGTTGATAAGACCTCTCATGCTAGATGAAGAAAAAGAGATATAGTAAAAGGGATTATCCCAATTACTATATCTCTTTTATCAGATGGGATGAGCTACCGAAAGTGACGTGATATGATGAATATATGCTTACCTTGATTCAAAAAGATGAAATATGGCAGTATCTTTCGGTTACGCAAAAAGATCTGATTTTAGAAGGAAAATACCTCATTGATATTATCAAACCACATCGATTCAAAGATTATTCGTTTCTAGTGTTCCCGTATGCAAAAGCGTACGAGGGATATTTAAAACAACTTTTTTTGGATATTGGATTTATTCCGCACATGGATTATATTTCAGATCATTTTCGTGTGGGAAAATACTTATCTCCTCATATGGTAGGCCGGCTTGCTGAAAAGTCGATCTATGCAAAAATACGACAGCGCACAACCGATGATCTTGCTCAAGAGATGTGGCATATCTGGAAAGAAGGAAGAAATCAGGTTATTCATTATTATCCCCACAATCTCAAACGAATCACCTACGACGAAGCTTTTGAGATGATAGAAGACATTCTTAATATAATGATGAAGGCATACAAAGAACTCAAGCACTCAAAATAATTCAGGTTAACGATTTATTTCATACAAATGTCCAAAGGAATTACGAGCGTTGAAGCGCATAAGCTCCAGAAAGAATACGGACGAAATGTCATAAAAAATACGCGGAGGATTTCGTGGGTAAAAAAATTTATTGCGCAGATTTCAAGCTTTCTGATTATTCTTCTTTTGATTGCGGCGATTTTATCGTTTGCGATTGGAGAAATTCTTGATGGTTCATTGATTTTGATCATTATTCTGATCAATGCGGGGTTTGGCATGTTTCAAGAGCTAAAGGCGGAGCAGGCAGTTGCGGCACTCAATCAATTGTCGGTCAGTTCAATCAGAGTTATTCGTGATGGAAAAGAGCAAGAGATTGATAGTAAACATCTGGTACCGGGAGACCTCATCATAGTTGAAGAAGGTGTAAAGGTTCCCGCTGATGTAAAAATCATCGAGGCTCATAATCTTGAAATGAATGAAGCATCTCTCACCGGCGAATCTTTTCCGGTCGTGAAAAATAAAGATGACATGATGTACATGGGTACCATTGTTTCCAAAGG